>JBBDNT010000131.1:17097-28201 GCA_040877445.1 Planctomycetaceae bacterium | reverse complement strand
GGAGTCGAGGTTTCCGGTCGGCTCGTCGGCGAGGATGATCTCGGGATCGTTGATGAGTGCCCGCGCGATCGCCACCCGCTGTTGCTGGCCGCCCGAAAGCTGGAACGGCCGGTGATCGAGCCGGTCTCCCAACCCCACGCGGGTCGCGGCGTCGACGCACCGCTGCCGGTCCTTCGCAGTGATCTGCCCTGCCTGAGGCCGGTACAACAGCGGCACCTCGATGTTCTCGAGGACCGTGTACTGCTGGATGAGATTGTAAGACTGAAAGATGAACCCGATGCGGCGGTTGCGGATGCTGGAGAGTTCGTCGTCATCGAGCTGCGAGACGTCCTGCCCGGCGAGGAAGTACTTTCCGCTGGTGGGGCGATCGAGCGCGCCGAGCAGGTTCAGCATGGTGCTCTTCCCGCTGCCGGACGAGCCCATGATCGCGACGAAGTCTCCTTCGGGAAACTCGGTGGTCACGCCGCGGAGCGCCTCGACGACGTGATCGCCGAGGTGATAGTGCTTCCGCAGGTCGATGAGCTGGGCGGCGAACTTCATTCGGCCCGCGTCCGATTCGAGTTCGAGGCGTCGGCGCGGAGGCGCTCGGCTTCGGCCGCGGCGACCGGCTTGGGGCCGGCCTGCGGCTCGGCGTCCAGTTCCTTGTCCGCCGGATACCGGTCCGTGCCGTCTTCGGATTCGGTCGGTTCGCCCGCGCCGGGCTGGAGTTCCGGGTCTTCCTCCGGCGCCTCGGGCAGTCCCGAAGCCTCTTCGGCGTCGCGCTCGCGGTCGGCGGCGACGGAGAGTTCGGCCAATTCGTCGGAGAAGTGGCTCCGCGGATTCATGACGACCCGCTCGCCTTCCAGCACGCCGTCGACCACTTCCACCGAAACGTCGTTCGTGTCGCCGACGACGAGTTCGCGGCGTTCCGGGCGCCCGTTCTTCAACACGAAGGCATAGCGAGCGGCGCCGATCGAAACGACCGACTGGATCGGAACCTGGAGGACGTCGTCGCGGCGCTGGACGAGGATCTCGACGCTGGCGGTCAGGCCGGGCTTGAGCCGGGTGACGCGGTCGAGGTCGCGCTCGACGATCCGCACGATGCAGACGTACTCCTTCTGATTTCCCCGCCGCCAGCTTCCGGACACGGGGACCGCCGAAACCGAATCGAGCACGCCGCGATACAGCGCGTCGCCGAACGCGGTGACGCGCACGTTGGCGGAGAGCCCCTCGCGGAGGCGGCTGATCTTCGACTCGTGGATGCGGACGTCGACCTTCATCGAGGTCAGGTCGGGAAGATTGATGATCGCCTGCCGCTCGCGGATGATCGCTCCCTCGACGATCACGATGTCGTCGCCACGGCGGTCGTCGTCGTTGGCGTAAACGACGCGGCCTTCCTGGGGCGCGTATACCTTGCAGGCGGCGATCTGCGCTAGCAGCCGCTGCATCTTCGCCTCTTCGACCTCGTAGGTCAGGCGGCGGGCCTGCAGGTCGGCCTCGAACTGGGCGAGCGCCGCCCGCCCCTGCCGCATCACGCGCTCGTACAGCCGGCCGGACTCCGCCGCGTTTTCCTCCAGCTCTTTGATGGTCCGCTTGTAGGTGAAGTCTTCGAGAACCTTGAGCTTATCGACCGCGACGTCGCGATTGATCCGGGCGCGGGTCACGGCGATGCGGTCGGCCTCGAGGTCGTTCTGCGTCTTGTAGCCTTTCTTCGCGAGCCGCTTCGAGAATTCGTAGGACTCGGTGTCGCGGGACAGTTCCTCTTCCGCGACGGCGATCTCCCCCTTGATGGCGTTCTTCTGTTGATCGAACTCGCCGGACGGGGCGGAGAACTTCTCCAGGTCCAGCTCGGCGAGTTCCTGGGCGAGCTTGGCGGCGGCGAGGTCGCTTTCGTTCTGCTGCTTCTGAATCTCGACGTTTTCCTCGGCCCTGCGAAGATCGGCCTCGGCCTGCGTGACCAGAATCCGCTGCTGCTTCTCCTGCTCTTCGAGTTGCGACGAGTCCAACTCGACGACCAGATCGCCTTTTTCGACGAGCGTACCTTCCGGCTTGATCGAGATGATCGTGGTTTGCCCTTCGACCGCGCTCGAAAGGGTCGCGTTGCGGAGGCTGTCCAGTTCGCCCCGCTCGCTCACCGTGATGACGAACGGACCGCGCTTGGCGAATTCGGAGATGAATTGCGACTCATCCGCCGGCGAACCGCCGAGCAGGCCCCGTCCGACCAACAGGCCCCCCCCGATCACCGCGACGATCAGGACCAGCGCCACCATCGTCGTCCGAGCGGTCCAGCCGGATCGGGAGTTCGTGCGCATTCCGATTCTCCTGGGGGTCTTCCCCCGCCGCGGTCTGCCGGATGGTGTCTGGTCGTGGTTGGAGCGGGTGGGAACCGGGCAGTGGGGAGGCGAGGAGGGAGACCTCAGGTTTGCGTGGCCCGTTTCGGCGTGCTTGTGTCTGGGATGGCGCACTCGCCTGTTGCAGGTAGAGAGAATCCAACCAGATCCCATCAGCGCCAATCTCCATTATACCCATGTCGCGGTGGATGTTAAGCCTGTTGCGCTCGTAATCGACCCAGATTCCGATCAAATCGTCCTGCGCCTCGAGCACGCTGTTCAACGCCTCCAAAAGGTTCAACCCGCGGTTTCCGCTTTGCCGTTGCTCCCCAACCGCCACCGGCTCGTTCGCCAGTTCGACCGCCTGATCGTACTGCAAGGCCGCCAAGCGAACCGCCTGCCGTGTGATCTCGAAGTTCCGCTTCAAGACTTCGAGCTGCCGCCAGCTCTGCCGAATCTGGAACTTGACGTCGTCCTCGAACGCCATGTATTCGCGGCGGGCGCGCTGATAATCGATGAGGGCGACGCGGTAGGCGTTGCGCTCGGCGATCAGGTCCAGCGGCGCGGTGAACCCCAACCCGGCGCGGAAGGCGCTCCGCGCTCCGCGGAAGTCGAGCGGCCGCGTGCCCGTCGGCGTGTTGACGTCCCCCTCGATACGCACGTCGAGCACCGCCTGCAGCGCGTTGGCGGCGACTTCCACGCGGCGGCGGGCGTCCATCACGCGGGCTTTCGCGTTCATCAGGTCGACGCGCTGATCCAGTCCGATGCGGACCGCCTCGTCGAGAGTTCGCTCGAACGGCTCCAGCGAAATCAGCTCGACGCGCAGGTCGATTTGGATCACCTGCAAGTTCTGCGAAATCTTCAGCAGCTCCTCGCGAAGGTTCTGAATCGACTCGACCGCGGCGCGATGCGCCTCCGGCGGCGCCTCGGCCCCCGAAGCCAGTTCGGTCAGGGCTTCGATGCGCTCCGCGGTGACGGAGAGATCCTCGCGAATGCTGGCGTGCAACCGGCGGTCCCGATCGATCGCCGACCGGACCGACGCCCGGGCCTCATCCGTTTCGAGCGCCTCGAGCCGCGCGGGAAGCGCCTCGTCCAGCCGGCGGAAGTCGTCGTCGACGATCTCCAGCCCGTTGCGGCGAACTTCATCGAGCAGCGCGCTCAATCCGGCGATCGTCTCCCGCAGCAACGCGGGATCCGGCTCTTCGATGTCGAGCCGCGCCCACACCTCCACGAATTGCTCGACGCGGTCTTCCGTCGCCAGCAGCCGCGGGTCGATCAATTCGAACGGATCGAGCAGCGATTCATCGATCGAGATCGGCAGGTCCGGAGGCAGCCCGAGCTGCGTCTTGTACTGGTCGAGACTGTCCTGGTAGCGGCGTTCGTCCTGCTGCAGCGCGTTTCGCGATCCGGCCAGTCGCGTCTCGAGCTGCAACACGTCGAGCGACGTGGCCTCCGTCTGCAACCGCTGCACGATGTCGACCGCCGCCTTGCGGAACGCCGGGTCGTCGCTCGACTCGCGGAGAACGCGCTCCTGCTCGGGCGTCATCCGGCCCGACCAGATCAGCACCTTCCGCTCGGCGTCGTAGCGGAGCTGGTCCCGGATTTCGGCCGGGAATTCGAGATTCGGCGGCAGGGCTTCCAACGGCTCGGCGAGCTGCACGATTTCCGGCGGCGGGGTCGACGTCGCCCGCAGCACCTTGACCTGCTCTTCCAACTGCCGAATGTTGTACTGCCGGTTGAGGATCACCTGCCGCTGCAAGAGCAGTCCCAGGAATCCGCCCGCCTGTCCTCCGGCGACGGTCGCAGTGAAGAACTCCTGCCGGAACCGCGCGAGCTCGCGGGCCGCGTACAGCACGTTCCTCTCTCCCTGCGTGAGGTCTTCCAGAACGACCTTCCGGCCGGCGCCGAACAACAACGGCTGCACCAGCGAATACGACAGCACGCTCGCGGTGCTCGTCTGGTTCTGTCCCGAGAACAGCCACAGCGTGTTGTTCGCGAGTTCGACCGCGATCTGCCCGCCCGCGGGCAACAGTTGGCTCACGCCGAAGCGGCTGCCCAAAGCGAGCTGGTCGGTCGCGCTGGGGCGCCCGGTGTAGGTCAGGTCGGCGGACGGTTCGCCGCCCCCCAGTCCCAGATACCGCACGTTGAACTGGAAGCGGTCGAACGTCAGGTCGAGCGCCGCGAGATACAGATCCTCGATTTCGGTCTGATACTCGCGATTGTGGATGTTCGCCAATTCGATCGCCTGAGGGAGAGTCATCTCGCGAATCCCCTCGACTCCTTCCGGAATCTGCCCGTCGAGCACGGGCAACAGCTCGGCCGAAATGCCGTAGGGCGCCAGCCAGTGCGGATTTTCGACCGACAGCGCCTCGCCCAGCTTGTGCCACCCCTTGTAACCTCGAATCCCGTTCATGCACTCCATGTAGCGGTGCGCCGCCGGATCGTCCGGAGGCAGCGGACCGCGATCGGGATGGTAAGGATCGTACAGCCGGCTGCGCGGATCGGCCGTCACGTCCATGCGCGGCGAGGCCCACCGCGGGTCGTTCATCTTCTCGCCGATGATCCGATACGAATCGCGATTCGCCTGGTCCCGCCAGAAGGTGCGCGAGCAGCCCGCCATCAGCAGCGCGCAGCACGACGCGATGACGGCCAGCAGCAGCCGCGCGGCCGCGCCGAGGTCGAACGGCGATCGGGAGTCTCGTCGAGTCATTTCTTCCGTGGTCAGCGAATGCGAGTTCCGTTCGTCTTTCCGTCATGCGCGCCGCTACGAGCCTCCCGCGTCAGCGGGGGGAGGGAAATCCCGCCCGCATCCGCCTCCCCCCGCTCACGCGGGAGGCTCGCGCGCAATCGACGCGCGCCGTCGACGCGCTCAGGCGGCGAACCGTCGCGGCTCCGGCGAATCGACCGCGTCATCGACTTCGACAGCACCCTCATTCCGGGGGAAAGTCGCGACGACGTCGATCGGCCTCGTTTCGATGCCGCTCTCCCCGGCGTTCGTCGGTTGTTCGATCAATCGAGATCCGTTCGACGCATCCTTGCCGCTTTCAAGACGCGCCGCCGCGGAAATCGAGCGCACCAGCCGGTCGAGAAGTCCCGCCAGTTCGTGCAATGCGCGCGAATCGAAGCCGGCGAAGAACGTCGCCATTCGTCCGAGGTGCCGCTGCCGGCACAACGCCAGCAACTCGCGGCCGCGGGGAGCGATCATCAACAGCCGTTTGCGGCGATCGCTCTTCGATCGCAGCCGGTACAACAGCCCGCTGCCGCGCATGCGGTCGACGAGCGTGCTGACTCCCGATTCGGACTGCTGAAGCCGCTGCGCGAGTTCAGCCTGCGAGCATCCGTCGTCGCGGTCGGCGAGAATTTCCAGCACGCCGTGCCGCACCGGGTTAAGGTCGAACTCGGCCAGATGCGTCGCGGAGAGGTTCCTCATCAGGGCGGCTGCCCGCTGCAAGTCGGTGATGATCGCCTGAACCGCTTCGGGATTCCCGGGCTCGGAAGAAATCGTCCGGCTTTCCACTGTGCCCGACTCGTCATGCCCGCGAAGGCGGGCATCCAGTGGCGGCGCGGATCGGCGCGCCGACTGAATTCCCGCCTCCGCGGGAATGACGGAAACCCGGACGGTGTCGGAAAGGGGGGATGCCGACGGCTGGAGGGCGAGAATCGGGGGCGGAGGCGTTTCCGCCGTGTTCTTCGTGCCGGTTCGATCGGATTCGATATCCCGCATGGCCGCATCCTCCCTGACGCGCGCGAATGGTTCGTCCCTTGATATTTCGGCGCGGGGAAGGTCGCGGCATGAAGGAATTCGCCCGTCACTCGTGCCGCATGGCGCTTTGGCCGACGAGCTTCTTCGAGGCGAGATAGCTTCCCGGCAGGAATTGCACTTTTTCGAAGGGAAGCTCGACGCGCACGGTGACCAGGTCGCGGGCCTGGGCGGTGGCGATTTCGTTGCCCGAGGTGGTGTTGCCGGGGGCCGGCGTGACGGTGATGTCGATGGTGACGTCGCCCGGCGAGACGTTCAGCGAACTCCCGAGGAAATCCGTGATGAAGGTGTTGACCTCGCCATTGCTCGATCCGTCGAGAACTCCCAGCCGGGCCCCTTCGCGGGCCGAGTTGGTCACCAATTGGGCGACCATCATCGCCCGGCCGAACTCGATGACCCCCAGCACCACCATGAAGAAGATGGGCAGGACCAATGCCATCTCGACGAGGGCGGCCCCACGACGCCGCCCGTGGTTCCCGCGCGGGCGACTGACGTGAATGAGCTTGCAAGTTCGCATGGCGATGGTCCTGGTCATGCCCGGATGAGCGAGGGCGGGCTTGGAACTCCACGTCTAACGTAGCTCACGTTTCGCCGCGTGCGTCAGCGAATCAGCTTCGGCGTGGACAGAATCGTATCGACTTCGATCGGGCCTTCGCCGGGAATGACGGTCGGATCCGAAAACGGGGCAGGCTGCACGATCAGATGCTTGTTCCCCCCAGTCAGCCGCACGTCGAGAATGCGAATGCCCACGAACTTCACGATCGTGAACATCGCGTTGTTCCCGGGGCCGGAAACCTCGCTGAAGATCGGGATGGCGCGGGTCTGCCCCTTGATCGTCTCGAGTTGCTCCTTCATCCCGGCGCTGATTCCCGTATCGCCGTTGAGCTGCAGCGGCACGTCTTCTTCAAGCCTCAGCTGGCCGCCGAAGAACGACAGGTCGTACTCGTTGAGTCCGTAAAGGATTTGCCGCTTGAGGTCGTTCGTGCTGTTGTTGGGCGAACCGATGTCGACCGTCCCGCGATTGCCCGGCGGGAGATCATGATTGCCGTAGGGGTACAGATTGATCTCGAGGATTCCGTCGCCGGTCCCGGGGACGACCTGCCGCGTCTCGGGGTTGTAGGAAAAATCGTCGTTGAACTCGTGGCTGTAGTTTTCGTCCATCAGCCGGTTCCAGGAGTGCTCGTCGAAAGCGAAGGGCAGGACGAGCGCGTTCATTCCGCTGCCGGGAATGATGCGGAAGCCGACCCCCGGCAACATCGCGGCGGCGGAGGTGGTGGTCACTTCGGCGTCGTTCACGCCGATCACAGGCGCGAAGAACAACGGAATCGGTCCATCGCCCGACGAGCCGGGTTCGGCATCGGGATCGCCGGCCTGAGCGCGGCGGAGGGTGACTTCGACCAGGTTGTAGGGCGCGACGCCCCACGTCTTTTCCCAGGAATTGGAGGTGGCGAAGTACCGGTACTGCCCGAACCGCACGTCCTGATCGGGAACGACGGTGATCGAGTCGCGGTCGGCCGCGCGGTGCAGCGCCGCGATCTCGACCGCCGCCAGCTCGGCCGGCCCCGTGACGTTCGTCTCGCCGCCACCGGAAATGCCGGGCTGAAACGCCGCGGCGAGTTCTTGGGCGGCCGCGAGTACGGCGCCGTCGGAGGCGGCCTGCATCTGCGTGCGCGTGAGGGCGATGAAGCCGACGTCGACGGTGAATGCCGAGAATCCCATCACCATCACCATCACTCCCGCGCTCAGCACGACGATGTTCCCTCGCCGCCGTGCCCAATCGCGGAGGGCGCCGGAGATGTTTCGCCGCTTCGTGCCGTCCTGCCGATCCTGTGTCGTCTTCATGGTTGCCGTCCTCTGGATGGTTCGCTTCAAGCGGTGTCGATCGGGCAAATGATGCTCATTCCGCGGCCTGCGCCTCGTGGGCGTGGACGACGCGCTCGGTCTGGTCGGTCTTGATCAGACTGCCGTCGGCGGCGTAGTAGCGGACTTCCTTGAGGGCAAATTTCTTCACGCGGTGCGCGGCGAAGGCGATGCGAGAGTTCTTCGCCGAGAGGGCGGGGTCGTAGTGCTCCAAGTGCGCGTAGGGAGCCCACATCGTGCTGCGGAGATAACCCTGCCCGCCGAACGCGCCCCAGGTGTTCGAGGTTCCGTTCTTGACTTCGAACCTCAGCCAGTCCGAGTAGGGCAACGCCATCGAAAGCGTGTAGCGGATCTCTTCGTCGGCAGTGTCGAGCTTCTCGTACCGGGGATAGACGCGGGAGTCGTACAGATACTCCGAAATCCACGTCTGCAACTGCATGCCGCCGGCGTTGTACGTCGGAAGCGTCCGGTGATTCAACTCGAAGACCGCATGCGCTCCCGTGATGCAGCCGCAGTACGAAATCACGTTGATGATCTGCGGCGAATCGGTGTTGGGGTCCGGCGCTCCGATGTCGAGCACCCAGTCCTCCTCGACCCGCGTGATCGGCGGCTGTTCCTCGCCTTCCTCGGCGAATGCCGGCGCCCCGGCGGTCATGCCCAAGACCGCCAGCGTTCCCATGACCGCCCAGAGCCACGAACCACCTGTCCCCCGCCGTCCCACGGAACCGGCTGTCTGCATCGCACTTCCCTCTCCATTCCCGGAATTCGATCGCCGTATCGCCCGTGGCGCTCGCCACGAACACGAATTTGTCGAATCTCACCCGGGAGGGGACGCCGCGATTTGATTCTCGGAGCGGGGAAGGCTCCAATGCAGAACTTAGGTCGGATTCGGCGTCGGTCAAATCCCTCCCGACGATTTTCTTCGGACTTCCCCATTCCGCGCGGTCGTAACGAGCAGAACCCGCCCATGCCCTCCGATTCCCGCCGCCGCGAACTGGCCGCCCTCAAGGCCGATCACACGCCCCACGCCGTCGCCGCCCGCCTCGCCGCCGAGCCGCGACAGAACTATCTTCGCGATTTCGTGTACGGCGCGATCGACGGCTGCGTGACGACCTTCGCGATCGTCGCCGGCGTCGTCGGGGCGGAACTCCCCGCCAGGATCGTCGTCATCCTCGGCCTCGCCAACGTCCTCGCCGACGGGTTCAGCATGGGAGTCAGCAACTATCTCGGCACCAAGGCGGACCGGCAACTCGTCGATCGCGCCCGCAAGATCGAAGAGCGTCACGTCGCGGACATCCCCGCAGGCGAACAGGCGGAAATCCGCGAGATCTTCCGCCAGAAAGGTTTCGAGGGCGATCTGCTGGATCGCGTCGTCGAGACGATCACCGCCGACCGCAAACTGTGGATCGACACGATGCTCCGCGAGGAGTGGGGGCTGTCGCTGTCGCGCGTCTCGGCGTGGAAAGCGGGAACGGCGACCTTCGCCGCGTTCGTGATCGTCGGCATGGTGCCCCTCGTGCCGTTCATCGCCTTCCACGCGCACCACTTTTCGAAACCGGCCGTGTTCGCGATCAGTTGCGCGGCGACGGGGGGGACGTTTTTCGGCATCGGCGCGCTGAAGAGCCGCTTCGTGGGAGAAAGCTGGTTCCGCGCCGGGACCGAGACGCTGTTGATGGGGGGCGGCGCGGCGGCGTTGGCCTACGTCGTCGGCGCGCTGCTGCGCGGCTTCGCGTGACGCCGCATCGGCACGGGCGGGTAGGACGGAATTTCATTCCGTCGTGCCCGCGGGTCGAATGGATTGAGCAACCGTCGTGGCGGACGGAATGCAATTCCGTCCTACGAATCACCGGCCGCGAAACCGCAAGCGAACTCCCGGAGCGCGGCTTGCACCACCGGCTGCGGGCACGACCAGACCAGAAAGAACATCGCCTCGCGCAGCGCGCGTTCGGCCGGATGCCCCGCCACGAAGCCGGCCCCCTTCGACGCCGCGAGTAGCGCTTGCGTCGCCCGCAGCACCAGCGAGTTCGCCCGCTGCCGAACCGATTCCGCCGTGCGGCTCGTCCCCGACTGCGATTCGCCCCGCGCGACGGCCCGCATGTCGGACGAGATCGCGGCCCTCTCTGCGGCGAGCGCCTTGTGCGTCTCGACCAGATCCGGGCGTCGCTCCGCCTCTTCGGCGAGGCGCGCGATCGCGGCGGCGGCATGTCCCACCGCGAGGGCCGACGTCGTCACCGAGCCGGTTCCGCCCACTTCCCCCTGCTGCATCACCTTTTCGACCGGACCGGCGATCAGCCAGTGCCGATCGAGTTCGACGCCATCCAACTCGATCGACGCCGTTTGCGACGCGTTCAATGCCAGCAATCGCGGCGGAGACCGAACCGTCACGCCGACATGGTCCATGGGGATCGCCACCAGCATCTGTCGGCCGTCGTCGCAGGTTCCTCCCGTCATGACGTAATCGGCGAACGGCGCGCCGGTGACCCAGGGGACGTTTCCCTCCAACACGAAGCCGCGATCGGTCTCGCGAACGGCGATCGCCGGCGCGCGAAAGTGTTGTCGCGATGTCGTCAGATGCGACACGCCCACGGTGGCGAACACGTCGTCGGCGGCGAGTCGCGGAAGCAGATCGCTCTTCAGGTCGGCGTTGTCGCAACCGCCGATCCGCTGGCAAGCGCCGTTCCGCTGCGTGAGGACGAATGTGGTGACGAGGCACGCCGCGGCCAGCGCTTCGTATCCGCGATTGAGATCCTCCGCCGAGAGTTCCGTTCCCCCGAACCGCCGCGGAATCACCCAGCCGAGGACGCCGGCATCCGCCAGGCGGGCGAACTGCTCCGCGGGCCAAAGACGCGCGGGATCGATCTCCGCCGATTCGAGCTTGGGTGACATCTCCGCCAGCTCATCGAGCAGCGCGGCGAACTCCGGCGTCGAGAGCGATGCAGGAAGAAGTGGTTCGGATGAATCAGGCATCGGCGCCGGTCGTTGGAGTCGTGGAAATCGAACGTCGTGTGAGTCGCGGAAGGACCGAGAGAATCCTGAAGCGACCATCCACGGCGTAGGACGGAATTGAATTCCGTCCGCCACAGCACGGTATCGCACCGTCTTTCGTGCGGAAAGCCCATCAGTGTGACCGCCGCGGATCGCGCCCGTTGCCGGAAGCGGGTAGGACGGATTACAA
>JBBDNT010000131.1:0-17087 GCA_040877445.1 Planctomycetaceae bacterium | reverse complement strand
GTCCTACCCGCCCAATCGTCGACCGACGAGATCGAATCGAACGGGATCGCACGACGGTCACCGCTCCGCGGCGATCTCGACTGGAATGAAATCGCGGACCGGCTCGCCGGTGTTGGCGTCGTAGATTCGCACGCGTCCCTCGAAACCGGCGACCGCGACCTGCGCTCCTTGTGGATGAAACGCGACGGCGAAGATCGGCCCTTCGATTCCCGCGAGGTCGAACAGTTGCTTGCCCGATTCGGTCTCGTAGATGCGGGCCGCTCCCGCGGTGGCCGTGCTCGAACCGGCGACGAATCGGGTTCCTTCCTTGTCGAATCGCAGATCGAAGATGCGGCCGGGCATCGTCGGGTAGCTGCGGATGCGGTTGAAGTCGTCGCCGATGCGGCGGGCCTGCGTGCGGAAGATACGGTAAAGCTTGGGCATGCCGTCGTGCCCGCCGGTGAGGACTTCCTCCTTGGTTGGATGCCGTTGCACCGCCGTCAGGCCTCCCTTGAGCGCGCCGGGGGTGATGCTGGTGATGTTGTCCACGAACTGGCCGTTCTCGACGATCGTGAGCTTCATCGACATGTCGCGGCTGACGGTGATGAGGTGGTCGTTCTTCAGCGAGAACGTGGTGCCGAAGACCCAGTCGGAATGCGTGTCGAGCCGCATGATCGGCTCGAGCGACTCCGCGTCGACGACGCGAGCGCGGTTGTCCGCCGCGCCGAACGCGAGAAGCTTGCCGTCGTCGCTGAAGCTGACGCCGAAGAGCGTGTCGTGGGCGAACGTCCGCGCTTCCCGCGGAGCGCGCGTTTCGACGTTCCAGAGTTGCACTTCGCCGAACAGGGCGGGGGTTCCGCCGACCGCGGCGAGCGATTTGCCGTCGGGCGAGAAGGCGAGCGACTCGATTCGTTGCCCGCGCCCGACCAGCCGCGCGACCGGTTCCCCGTCGCCATCGGCCGTGCGGTGCAGCAGCACTTCGTGATAACCGGAAACGGCGAGCAGTTTCCCGTCGGGCGAATAAGCCAGCGCCGTGATGACGGGCGGAGCGTCGTAGACGGGAGGATGATCGGCATCGACCGGATCGATCGCCGCGGCGGGAGTGTCGTCGCGGGCGCCCTCCGCGATCCACTTCGTCAAAGTCGCGACCTGCTCCGCCGAAAGCGGCTCGGCGTCGAGCGGCATCAGCGGCGGGTCGCCCGTCACGTATTCGATCAGCAGACTTTCATCGGGCTTCCCAGCGAGGAACGCGGCCCCCTGCGTTCCGCCCCGCTTCAGATCGTCGAAAGAAGTCAGCAGCAGTTCGCCCCCGGACTTGGCGGGCTGATGGCAGCCGGAGCAGTGCCGCTGGATGATCGGCCGGACGTGCCGATAGAAGCTGACCGAACGCTGTTCGTCCTGCGCGGGCGGTTCGGTCTCGGCGGCAGTTCGCGTGTCGGAGGCCGACTCCGGCGGAGCGGCGGTCGAAGAAGCGATTCGGCCCGAGAACGTCGCGAGGCACGCGCAGGTCAACAGGACCGGGAGGATCGAACGTCGCATGTCGTGCCTCGGCAGGAGCGGGGAGTGCGGGGCAACCTCGCCGCTTCAGAATACCGGGGCGCGGCGGGAAAAGGGAGCGTCTTCCCGCCGGAAACGAAACGCGGGCGCGCGAGGATCAACCGCAGGCGGTTTCACTCGGCGGACGCCTTCGGCGGCGAGCGCGGGCCAATCCCAGCGCGAGCGCCGCCACGCCGAACGCCGCCAGCGATGTCGGCTCCGGCGAATGCAACGGGGACGGAGAATTCGGATCGTTCGGGAGGGAGTAGATGTAGGCGATGCCTGCGGGGAACGCACCGACCAGACTCACGAGATCCAGCAGATTCGTTGGTTTGTAGGGAGTGAACGGGTCGTTCGGATCCAGCGAGAACAGCGAGCCATTCCAGTCGACGCCCCAGAAGAGATCGAGATCGAGATCGTAGGTGAGATCTCCGATGTTGGAGCCGTGGGTGGCGGAACCATCACCATAGAGTTGCGTCAGAGTCGCTTGGCCGGTGATCGGGTCGATGTCGATCGCGAAGTAGTCGTCTTCGAACTCGTACCAGCCGACGAGCTGATCGCGCTTGGTATCGTATGCCAGCGCACCGATGAACTGGGAGCTGTCGAACTCGTCGTCCGTGGAAACGCTGGGCGGGGCGAGGGAGACATCGAGGGTGAGGAGTTTGGTTCCGGTGAGTTGCGAGGTATAGAGAACGCCGTTCTTGGAATCGTAAGCGATGCCGCTCAACGGCTGCGTTCCGTGCGAGCCGACCGCGGTGGCGTTCCCGTTGCCCATGTCGATCGTGTAGAGGTCGTTCGATGAATAGCGCTCGACGCCATACAGGACGTTGGCGTTCGCGTCGTAGGCGATGCCGCCCCACCATTCGGCGGGTGCGGCGGGCCCCAGCGACCCGACCGATGTGTACGCGAGGCTCGAGGTGTCGATCGTTCCGACATTCCCGCCACTCGAAATGACATACAATTCGCCCCCCCGCGACGTGGAGGAATGCGCGAGAACGATCGCGAGCGAAAGTGCGGCGATCCATCTTGATTGCAGCTTCATTTTCGTCGATCCTCGAGTAATCCGCTTCGTCGAGACGACTGCAATTTCCGGGCCGAATCACCATGCGATGGCTCGAATGGTCCCCGCTCGTCGTTCGGCGCCTCCCCTCGAAGCTAGTGGAGCCCAAGACTGGATGCACTATCAGTTTCGGAAAAATCGGACAATTCCGCGAGACTGGCACGGCTGGCGCATCCGAAAGTTGGCGCATCCCAACGCAAGCGCGGAGACACCACGGTGGATACACGACTTAGCCACTCCAGTTGCCACGACTCCCAATCCGGATTGTTTCACTTCCGAAGCGCCCCAGGGGACCGGGCGGCGACGGTTCGAGTGGCGGCCCGCCCGGCGACGGCGATCGAACGCCGCTTTGCTTCCCGCCGACGATCGGATAATCTGACGATAGGGCGGCGACGCGCAGCCGCCGAGATTCGACTCCGGCATCCGCCATCGGGACGACAGCCATGGACCAGGACGAAATCCTTCTCGACGCCGAAGAGCGCATGGACAAAGCGGTCGAGGTGCTGCACGGCCAATTGCAGGGAGTCCGCACCGGCCGCGCCACGCCGGGACTCGTCGATTCGATTCGCGTGGATTATTACGGCTCCCCCACGCCCCTCAAGCAGGTCGCGAACATCAGCGTTCCCGAGCCGCAGCAGATCCTGATTCGCCCCTTCGACGCCTCCACCCTGGGCGCCATCTCGAAGGCGATCCAGGCGAGCGACGTGGGATTGTCCCCCAACAGCGACGGCCGCGTGATCCGGCTCAACATTCCGCCCCTGTCGACCGAGCGGCGGAAGCAACTCGTCTCCCGCGTGAAGGAGTTGGCGGAAGAGGCCCGCGTGTCGATCCGCAACATCCGCCGCGACGCCAACAAGCACGCCGACCAGGCCGAGAAGGAAAAGATCCTCAGCCAGGACGAACGGGACGCGACCAAAGAACGAATTCAGGACTTGACCAAGACCTGCGAGGCGAAGGTCAACAAGATGGCGGACGCGAAGGAGACGGAGGTGCTGGAGGACTGACCGGACGGATTCATTCGGATCCGCGAAACCGCAAGCGTCCGGCCGATCGTTTTCACCGGCATCCGTGGAGCGAGTCGTCTTTCGAGAACAACCGGCCTCCCTTCGGTTCCGCCCGCGCGTTTCCCGACGATTCCCGTGTGAGGGATCGCGCGATGCGGACGATTCTCATCTCGGCAACGCGATGCGCCGTTCCGACGGTCGCGCCGATCGCCGCCGTCGAAGCGGTTCCACCGGATGAGAGGATGCCGACGCATGAAACTTTCCCTTCGCGCCGTCACCTGTTGCGCGACCGCGACCGCCGCGCTGGCGTCGTTCGGCGGCTGCCGCTCCGACGAATCCGGTTCGCACGCGTCTCCCGCGGGAGCCTATTCCTCGCCGACGGTTCCGGGCGAGAACTACGGGCCGCTGCCTGGCGGGAGCTACGACGATCCGCCGCCCGTGTCGGCGGGCCGCGAGCCGTATCATGTTCCGCCGGCGGATTCGGGGGCCGATTCGTTCGGGATCCCTCCCGCCCCGCTTCCACGAACGAGCGCCGTTTCGAACGGTTGGACGAACGACGCCGCACAATTGCGGCGCGTGAGCGGCGAACCATCGGCGGAATCGTCTCCGCGGACGACACGGCTGGGCGACGTTCGTCATGCGGGGCCGGCCACGGAGATTCGGCCGGCCGCGCCGCGGATGCTTCCCCTCTCCGATCGTGGAGGCCGCGACATCACTCAGGGGGCGAACGATTCGCGGCGGGCGTCGCTGCCGGTCCCACGCAATCCGGTGTCGCTGGGATATCCGGAATTCATCGATTCCGGCGAATCGTCCACGGGATCCGAAATGATCTCGCTGCTGAACCCGTTCGGATTCGAGCCGCTGCCCCCCGCGCGCTTCGACGGCGCGACGGAATCCGGCGACCATGCCCGCCGCGCCGAGCGCGTGGCGTCGCAACCCGCCGCGGCCGATCCGTGGTCGCTGCCGGTGTTCGACGACGGCGACAGGGGAATCGCCGACTGAGGGCGCGGCTCACTCGAACAACGCGATGCTCGCCGTGTAGCCGTGAACGTAGTTGCGATCGCCGACCGGTCCCAACTCTCCCATGGCGAAATAGCCGGCGAGCGGGATCGGCCCGGCGTGGTCGCGAATCGTTCGCGCGTCGTGATGGGGCCGCGGGAACAGGCGCGTCCCCCGGCCGTTGCAGGTGAAGAGGAGGGCCGCGCCGGGGGGAGCGGGATGAGCGGCGCGATCGCGATCGAGCAGAAGTTCGAGGTCGTCGTGGGCGGTTTGCGCGTCGCGGACGTGGAACTGCACGGTCTGTCCGGTGCGAATGGGATGGCCGATCGCGATCGCTCCGTGCTCGCGATCCACGCCGACCACGTTCGAGATGAGAAAGTCCCCCTGCTCGAAACTCGGCTGATACTCGTTCATCACGATGCCCACTTGCAACCCCTGTGAAGCCAGTTCCTGGTCGCGGGCCGGCAGCGAGG
This sequence comes from Planctomycetaceae bacterium, assembly GCA_040877445.1. Lineage (GTDB taxonomy): Bacteria > Planctomycetota > Planctomycetia > Planctomycetales > Planctomycetaceae > JBBDNT01. The sequence goes on along the minus strand of JBBDNT010000131.1, from coordinate 12,036 downwards.
GAAGCAACTCCTGAAGCTGAGCCAACGGGGGCAATCCCCCTAGTTCGACGATCACGTTCTGCTCGCCCCGGGTGACGACGAAATGTCGGCCGATCGGCCGGCAACCCTGCGAAACGACCGAGCGAACGCGCGGCCCTCCGCGCAGCACCGCCCCCACCGCCCCGTGATCGAGCGCGTCGCCGTTCGAGAACAGCCGGTTTTCCCCCGGCCGGCGGGCGGCGCTCGCCATGCCTCCCAGTAATGCGACTCCCGGCCGCTCGGCCGCCAGTCGCTGAACGATCGAATCGGGCACCGATGAGAATGGATCGCCCAGCAGGAACACCGCCCGCACGTCGTCCGTCGCCGTGAACAAATCCTCGGGCAACCCTTCGCAGATGATGCCGTCCGGCGTGCGGCCGAACTCGGCTTGAAACGGCACGACCCGGCACTCCGGCAGCACGGCCGACCACAGCGCGAGGCCCGGTCCGGATTCGAGTTCTTCACCGCCGCCGGCGACCCCTTCCGCCGTGCATCCGAGGAGCACCCGGCTGCCGCTCGCGGCGACGACTCGCGAGGCCAGTTCCTCGACGTCCGCCAGCGGATAGGCCGCGGAGACGAAACAGAAGGAAAGGTCGGGCGGCTGTCCGTTCAGTCGGGATCGAACATCGTCGCAGACTTCGCGCGTCGCCTCGGCGAGATCGGGATTGCGGGACAGGGCGGCGGCATAAGGCATCGACGAGTCTCTCCGGCGGAACCGTGGGCGGCGTCGGTCATCGACGCGAGTTGGAAGATAGGTCGGTCATGGCCGGTGTTCGCCTGACTCACCGACTTTCGCAGTCCGTTCCGGCGATCACCGCGGCTCGGCCTCTTCGTCGTGTCGCAGCGCGGCGGAGTTGATGCAATACCTCAGCCCGGTGGGAGCGGGACCGTCTTCGAAGACGTGTCCCAGATGAGCGTCGCACCGCTCGCAGACCACCTCGGTGCGGCGCATGAAGAAGCTGCTGTCGTCGCGCGTGCCGACGATCGCCTCGTCGATCGGCTGGAAGAAGCTCGGCCAGCCGGTGCCGGAATCGAACTTCGCCGTCGAAGCGAACAGCGGCGCCCCGCAGCAGACGCAGCGATACACTCCCTCTTTTTCGTGATCGTGATATTCGCCGGTGAAGGCCCGTTCGGTCCCCTTCTTCCGAGTCACGTGGAATTGCTCCGGCGTGAGGATCGACTTCCATTCCTCGTCGGATTTCGGCAGCGACGCGGGATCGGTGTTCATGGCGACCGCTCTTTCGACGGCGACGGCGGCGGGTTCGGGAACATCGTCGCCGCAGCCGCAAGCGGCGCCCATGACGACGGACAACCAGGCAAGGGAACGCATGGCTGCATTCTCGCATGGAACGCCGGCGGGGAAAAGAGTCACCGATGTGCGCTGCCCCGCCGCGGCCTCGTAGGGCGAACTTCAGTTCGCCGGGCGAAGCCCGAGCCGGGAACGCGGCAAGCTCCGCCGATCCTCGCCGATGATGTTTTCGACATCGCGGTGGTCGCTCGACCGGCGGGCACGACGAACTGAAGTTCGTCCTCCCCGCCCCGACCGTCGACCCACAAGATTCCAACTTGATGGTGTACTACTACCCCGTCAAGTTCGATTCCGTGGGCAACGAACGGACGGGTAGGACGGAATTGTATTCCGTCGTGCCCGCCCGCCGGTGCGACTCGCAATGCGCGATCGTTGCCGTTTCTTGTTCATCGCCGGCAGCACGGCACGGAGCGGTTTTCCTGGCGGACGGAATACAATTCCGTCCTACGGCGTTGATGGCCGCACGACGAAGCGGCCGGGTCGCTTCGGCTGCCCACATTCGCAATCTTGACGGCGGACTATTGCCACGTCGCCAACGGCAGAACGCGCCACAGCAGCCACGCGACCGGGCCGGCGAAGAGGATGCTGTCGAGCAGATCGAGCAGCCCGCCGAAGCCGGGGAACAGGTTCGCGGAATCCTTCGTTCCCACGTCGCGCTTCAGCAGCGATTCGCACAAGTCGCCGACGAGACCCGCCAGGCCGAGAAGCACGCCGTACAGGATCGCCCAGCCGGCGGCGGGAGGCCGCCACGCGGAATCGAACAGCGGCGTCGCCCAGTGCAGCCAGGCCCAGGCGGCGAGTCCCGCAGTTCCCAAGGCGCCGAATGCGCCGGCCCATGTCTTGCCTGGACTCAATCGCGGGATGAGTTTCCGCTTGCCGAACAGCCGCCCGACGGTGTAAGCCCCGACGTCTCCCATCTTCGTCGCGATCACCACCGAGCCGAGCACGAGATAACCGGCCTGCGCTCCGGCGACCCACCGCAATTGCGCGGTCATCGCCAACATCAGGCCGACATACGCCACGATGAGGATTTCGCTGGCGAGGGTTTCGGCATTGCCTCCCGGCTCGCGATAGAGAATCGCCCGCCGGACGAAGAGAACGAACACCGCCAGCGCGAACGCCAACGCGACCGGGCCGAGCGCATCCCATCCGGCGACGAAGTTCGGATCGCCATGGAACCAAACCGCCCACCACGCGGCGGCCGTCACTACGCCGGACAGCACCGCCGGGCAGAGCGCCGCCGGGCGCATGGCCCGCCCCTGAAGCATGGCGGAAAGTTCCGCGGCGGCGGCGATCGACAACAGCGACGCCACGCCGAACAGAACTTGGGCGCGGTGTCCCAGCCGATGATCGAGCCAAAAGGTGGCGAACAACAGCGGGATCAGAACGGCCGAGACGGCCAGACGCCAGGCGAGCATGAGGAACGGTTCAGGGTTGATGAAGCGCGGCAAAACTGCTCGCCGCGCCGGGGTCGCTATCCTACCATACTTTCCGTTCGAGCATGAATTCGAACAGAAGAGCGTAGCGCAGCATCAGTCGGAATTCTTGCGAATTCCGCTACCGCAAAGCCCGCATCGAGACCGCTCTGTCTCTGCTCATTCTTGTGCCCAGCATTCTTTCGTCTCCAATCTTTCTGTCTCTCGTTTCGCGTTCGGCTGCGGCCGCGCCGTGCCGGACTCTCGGTCGGACCGCCTCGCCTCGACTGCGGAACTCGTGCCGACTGACTTGCCGGGCGGAAGAGAACGACGTATCCTAGTCGCACACCACTCGCCCGAGTGGCGGAATTGGCAGACGCGCTAGGTTCAGGACCTAGTGGGGGTAAACCCCGTGGAGGTTCGAGTCCTCTCTCGGGCATCACTTCGACAGCCGGCAATTCATCTCGCGGTCGGCATTCGCTTCCGGACTCGTTCGAGCGGCTGAAGCGTGATCGACAAAATCGACACACATCGTGTCGTCCTGCCCATCGTCTGGTTGATTGTCGCGGCGGCCCTGTCGCAGACCTTCGACCGGGGGTGGATTCCGCAGGACGACGGAACGATGGCGCACGCGGCCCAGCGCGTGTTGGCCGGGGAGTTGCCCCATCGCGACTTCGACGGCGTCTACACCGGAGGGTTGAGCTTTCTGCACGCCGGCACGTTCTACCTGTTCGGGGACCGGCTGATCTCGCTGCGCTGGCTGTTGCTGGCGTTCACGCTCGCGTTCGTGCCGGCCGTGTACGCGATCGCGGCCCGTTTCGCGCGGCCTCTCGTCGCCGGGCTGGTGACGATGATCTGCCTGGCCTGGAGCGTGCCCCACTGGTTCGCGTCGATGCCCTCGTGGTACAACCTCTTTCTGGCGACGTTCGGGGCGCTGTGCCTGTTCCGCCACGTGGAACGGGGCGGGAATCGCTGGCTGCTTCTCGCGGGGGTTTGCGGCGGCCTGTCGTGCGTGATCAAGTCGGTGGGGCTATTCTACGTCGCGGCGGTGCTGTTGTTCCTCGTGCATCGCGAGCAGACGCTCTCCGAAGCGGAACTCTCCCGTGGGCGACCGCGCGGATATCCCCTGTTCGCCTCGGCCGGGTTGCTCGCGTTCTGCGGCGCGCTCGCGTGGCTGCTGTGGCGACTGCCCGACAAACTCGCGGGACTCACGGCGGTGCTGTTGTTCGCCATTCCAGGATGGTCGCTGGCCGCCGTCCTGCTGGCGGGGGAATGGCGGCTGCGGTTCCTCGAAGGCGGACCGCGCTGGCGACGGATCCTCACGATGGGCGCCTTCTTCCTGGGAGGCGTCGCGGTTCCGATCGGCGTGTTCATCATTCCCTACGTCGTGACGGGCAGCGTGGGAGACCTGATTCGCGGCGTGTTCGTGCTGCCGCAACGAAGGTTCGAACTCGATTCGTTGTCGTTCTCGCTGCGTCCGCCGTGGATGTTGATCGCCGGCGTTCCGATGCTGATTCTGATGAGCGTTCCGCTGTTGCCCGTCCGCCTTCGCACCGAGCGGATCATCACGGTTCTATTGGCGATCAACGCGGTGGTTGCACTGTATCTGGGAGCGGAGTTGATCATCCAGGTCGGCGTCTGGTCGGCGGCCCAGTCGCTCGTGCCGACCGTCGTGGTGATCGGCGCGGTGATGGTCGCGTTGCGGCACGGCGCGTGGTCGGATCCGGCGATTCGCCAGCGCGCGTTTCTCCTGCTGGCGCTCGCGGGTATGCTGAGCCTCGTGCAGATTCCGCTGCCGTATCGGATCTACTACTACTACACGGCGCCGGCAGTGGCCCTGGCGGTCCTGGCGGTGATGCAAGGCCAGCCTCGCTCGCCTCGTTCGTGGCAGTTGATCGTCGCGGGGTTCTGCCTGTGCTTCGGGATGTGGCGGCTGTACCCGGCGTATGCGTATTCCATCGGCCCGAACTGGAATCCGGACAGCGAATTGACTTCGCTGGATCTGCCGCCGGCGGGAATTCAAGTCCGCGAAGAATCCGCCGCCATCTATGCGGAACTCGTCCGCTTCGTTCAGGAGCATTCCCCGGAAGATGGATACATCTACGCGGCCAACGACGCGCCGCACGTCTACTTCCTCACCGATCGCCGCAATCCCACCCGGACGCTGTTCGATTTGTTCGACGAGGACTGGGACACTTCCCAACGTGCACGGAGAATCGGCAACTTGCTCGACGAGCACGAGATTGACGTGGCCGTCGTCAACCTTCGACACGAGTTCTCCGGCGAGTTGCCGGAGGACGTCGCGGCAGAACTGGCCGCCCGCTTTCCGAGCCGTCGCGACATCGGAGACCGCACGCGCGACGACCTGCCGCGGTTCGTCGTGTATTGGCGCGACTCCGATGATTCCGCCGCCCTGTCGCAGGTGGTCGCGCCCGACGATTCAACTCTCGTCGAGGTCTCCCGGCCCGCGCTTCCGTCCGACCGCGAACACCGAACTGCCCCACGGAAACCGCAGGCCCGAGGCCATCAGCCGGTTCTCCGCCCGCAGGATCGCCACCAGCGTCGCGCTGGCGAATCGCGGAAGTTCCCGCAGGTCGGACGCGGCTTCCGCGGCGGCGGGCTTCCGCCGAAGAATGGACGGCAACCGGGCCGCGACGACCGCCGGGAACAGCGTCCATAAGCGATAGCTCACCAGCGCCGGCGTCAATCCGATCTCGCGCAACAACTGGCGGACGCGACCGGCTGTGTAGCGTTCGCGAGTGTGGATCGCCACGTCGTGTTCGCTGTAAAGCCAATCGTAGGCGGGAAGATTCAGCAGGAACAATCCCCCCGGCCGCAATCGCTCCGCCAGCAGTCGCAATCCCGGCAGCGCCGCCGCGGCACCGGGGATGTAGATCGCGTCGCAACTCAGGATCAGGTCCAATTCCGGAACGTGGATCTCCGGCGCGCACAAGTCGCCGGCGTAGACGTCCGCCGTCGGCGCTTTGCGCCGCGCCCAATCGAGGGCGAGCGGAGAGATGTCGAACCCGCCGAGATACGCCGGTTCGAACCGCTCCGAAAGCATCCGCAGGTTTCCCCCCGTGCCGCACCCGGCGTCGAGGATCCGCGGCGACGGCGGAAGTGCGAAACGGCGCGAGGCGAGCGTGCGCTCGATGGCGTCGCGGAGGCCGCGGTACCACCAGTGCGACTCCTCGGCGCGGGCCATCCGCTCGTATTCGCCGGGGTTCATTCGATTTTCGTCAATCGTCAGTCGTCGGAAGTCGGTTGCTGATCGTGATGTGACGAGGACACTGGAGCCGAGGGGTTGATACCCACCGGGGGGGGAACAGGGTTGCCACAAGGGAAAGCCGGCGTTCCTCGTGACGGTCACCGCAGGACCACCGAGGGAATGAACCCCTCGGCTCATAGAGTCGATAGCACCGCGTCGATTTCATCGTCGCGCAACTCCGGGAACATCGGCAGCGAGAGGATCTCGTTGGCGGCGCGCTCCGTCACCGGCAAGGAACCGACGGGCATGTCGAGCAACGAGTATGCCGGCATGACGTGGATCGGAACCGGATAATGAATGCCGTAGCCGATTCCCGCCGCCGACATTCTCGCGCACACGTCCTCGCGGCGTTCGGTGCGGATGGCGAACAGATGCTGCGCGTCGCGCGCGGCCGGCCGTTCCGGCGGCAAACGATGCGGCGTGTTCGTGAGTCCGCGGCGATAGCGCGCGGCGATCGCGCGGCGGGCGGCGAGCGCTTCGTCGAGATGCGCCAGCCGCACGCGGAGAATCGCCGCCTGCAACTCGTCGAGCCGGCTGTTGAGACCCTCTTCGAGCGCGACGCGATCGCCCGTATCGGGAAAGCCGTACATCCGCAGGCGGCGAACTCGGTCGGCGAGCGAATCGTCGCCGGTGACGCACATCCCGCCGTCGCCGAAGCCGCCGAGGTTCTTCGTCGGATAGAACGAGAAGCAGCCGATCGCGCCGAACGTGCCGACGTGCCGGCCGTTCCACCGCGCGCCGTGGGCCTGGGCGCAGTCTTCGACGATCGGCAGATCGTGACTCCGGGCGACGGCGAGAAGCGCATCCATGTCGACCGGCCAGCCGAAGAGATGCACCGGCAGCAGACACTTCGTCCGCGGGCCGATCGCTTCCTCGACCTTGGAAGTGTCCATCAGGAGCGTGTCGTCGCGGACATCGATGAACCGCGGAAGCGCGCCCACCGCGCGAATCGCCGCGACGGTGGCGACCGCCGTGTTCGCGACGGTGACGACCTCGTCGCCGGAACCGACGTCGAGCGCGCGGAGCGCGAGAATCAGCGCATCGGTTCCCGAGGCGACTCCCACGGCGCGCTTCGCCCCCACATAGCTGGCGAACGCGCTCTCGAACGACTCGACCTCGGGACCGAGAATCAACCGCCCCGATTCGAGCACGCGGCGAATCCCGGCATCGAATTCGTCGCGCCGGGCGTGATAGCCGCGGAGGTAGTCGAAGGCGGGGACGGGCATGGGGGAGGAATGAAGAAGGAAGAAGGAAGAAGGAAGAACGAAGTAGGAAGGAAGAAGCCGGGATGGGCGGGCCTCACGCTTGCGGTTTCGCGCCGTCCGCGCGACTCACCAGCGAACATCTCCGCGCCAATATTCGTCGGGATGCGCACGGAAGAACTCCATCGTCCGTTCAAGACCGTCGGGCAGATCGATCCGCGGTTCCCAACCGGTCGCCGCGCGGAACCGGCTGAAGTCGCCGTAATAATCGCCGATGTCGATCCGCTTGCGGTCGTCGGGGAACGGGACGAGGCGATGCTCGAACTCGGCGAAGCGGCCGAGAATCTCGGCGAACTCACGCAGCGAGTACGGATGCCGGTGACCGAGATTGTACGAGCCTCCCGCGAGCGAATCGTATTCTCCGGACATCAGCAGCGCGGCGACGACGTCGTCGATGTAATTGAAATCGCGGCGCTGCTCTCCGGTGCCGAACAGTTCGATCGGCTCACCGGCGAGCGACTTGCGGACGAACACGCCGACGAACCCCTTCTGCGGGCTGCGCAAGTCCATTCGCGGGCCGTAGGTGTTCGTCAATCGCAGGCTCACGGTCCGCAGGCCGTGGACCTGACGATAGAGCGTGTAATACATCTCGGCGGCGAGCTTGTTGATGCCGTTGACGTCCACCGGCACCAGCGGGTGCTTCTCGTCGATCGGGAGATATTGCGGGCGGCCGTAGATCTGCCGCGTGCTGGCGAAGACGATCCGCGCGGCGGGGTTGTGCGTCCGGCAGCACTCGAGCAGCGAGAGTTGGCTGGTGCAGTTGATCTCCAGATCGGTGAACGGGTCGCGCATGCTGTCGAGATGGCTGACCTGTCCGGCGAGGCTGAAGACGACGTCCTGATCGCGCACCAGGTATTCCAGACTGTGCGCGTCGCGGACGTCGGAAAAGTTGATCCGCACCTGGTTCCTCACCGGTTCGACGTTGAACAGGTTCGCCCCGTAACGGGGAATCATCGAGTCGACGAGCGTGGTCTCGGCCCCGCGGCGAACCAGTTCGATCGCCAGGTTGCTGCCGATGAATCCCAGTCCGCCGGTGACGAGGACGCGTTTGCCGGCGTAGAAGTCAGCCATCGGCGGCCTCCTCCGTACGGGCATCGGCGTGGCCGGGACCGGACCGCAGCGAGGCCTCGGTGAATCCGTCGTCGGGGCGAGGGCGAGCGGCCGCGGCGAGTCGTCCGGCCACGTTCCCTTGTTTCTCGTAACGGATCACGTACTGCGGCATGCCATTCTGCTCGAGGAAGATTCGGCCGACGTACTCGCCGATCATCCCGATGACCATTAGCTGAACGCCCGCGAAAAACGAGATGGAGACGAGCACGGTGGGTATGCCGTGCGGGACTTCGGGATTGATCCACTTGTCGACGAGGACCGCAACGATTCCCAAGCCGCCGAGCAGCGCGATGCCGAACCCGGTGAGCACCATCAGCCGTAGCGGCGCGATCGAGAAGCCCAGGAACATGTTGAGCCACAGCTTGACGAGCTTCTTGAGCGTGTAGCCGGACTCTCCCGCCTGCCGCTCGCGGTGCTCGACGTCGATCTGTCCGATGTTCGTCGTGGTGCGGTAGATCAGCCCGTCGATGTACGGAAACGGGCCGCGATATTCGACGACGCGGTCCACGATGAACCGGCTCATCACCTTGAAGCTCGAGAAGTAGATGTGCTTCGGCTTCCCCAGCATGAAGTTCGCCATCCGGTCGTTGAACGCGCTTCCCGCCTGGCGGAACCAGCCGTGCTTGCGCTCCCGGTAGCGTCCGTAGACGACGTCGTAGCCGTGCCGCGTGAGGTGCGCGACCATCCGCAGCACTTCCTCGGGCGGGTTCTGCCCGTCGTCGTCGAGGACGGCGACGAACTCCCCGCGGGCCGCGTTCATCCCGGCGAGCACCGCGCTGTGCTCACCGAAGTTGCGGGAGAGTTGCAGGAACCGCACCGTCTCGGGATGTCGATCGGCCAGTTCGCCGCAGACGGTCTCGCTGTCGTCGTCCGAACCGTCGTTGACGAGGACGATTTCGAACGGCTCGCCGCCGAGCGGCCGATCCTCCGCCTCGAACAGTTCGTGAATCCGTTCGACCAGCGGGCCGATCGTGGCGGCGGCGTTGTAGACCGGAATGACCATCGAGAGATGCACGGCGTTGCGATTCCGCGGAATGCGGGGGAGAAGTGGCGTACCGATCGATTCTAACCGCGCGGATCGCCCGCGGGAAACCCCATGCTGCCGCCATGCCCCGCGGCCTCCGCGAGAGCCGACGATCGAAAACGCCCCTTCGCTCCATTTGCTTCGCGGCAGCATCGCCAATGCGTGTTGCGGCACTGCTCGCCGAAAGCGGTCGCGGCATCTGTTATGCAGCCGCGTCGATTTCGGTTTCGGAAGGAGTCATCTCGATTTGCGGCGGAGGAACGGCCGTCGCCGCGGCAATTCGAACGCAACAAGGCGGTATCCCGAATGGCCATTGTGGAAAACTCCGTGGCAGTCGACGCCCCCGTGGCCGATTTGTTCTCGCTCTCACAGGACGAGTCGCTTCGGAAACGGTGGGATCCGTTCGTTCGCGGCATGCGGCTCGTCGGCGGTGCGAGCAAGGGAACTCGCGGCGCGCGCGTGTGGGTTCGCGCGTGGACCGGAATGACGATGGAGGTGGTCTTCACGTCGTTCCGTCCGCCGCGCTCGGTCGCGATGAAGATGGTCCGCGGTCCGTGGCTGTTCCGATCATTCGCGGGAACCTGGCTGTTTCACGCGCTGCCGGGTGGTCGAACCAGGATCACGTTCCGCTATCGCTTCGTCGTGGGCGGCGGACTGCTGTCGCCGCTCGTCGACCGCCTCGTCGCGTGGATCTTCCGGCGCGACGTCCGCGCCCGCCTCCGGGGACTGAAGCGGGGCGCGGAGCGGGAAGGGCTGCTGGCCGAACTGGCCGAGCGGCCGTATTCGTGAGTTCGCCCTTGTTGCCGACCGTGTTCCCACTAAGGAAATCAACTTCTCGGATGTCCTCATTCCCGATCGCGGCGTCGCTTGATCTCCTCCGCCAAGTTCGGGTCGGGCACGCCGATCGCCGTGAATTCCTGCCGCGCCTTCACCGCGTTGCGGACCGCGTCGGCATCGGCGTCCCAGAAGCGCGGCCGCTCCTTCACCGGCGGTTCGACCAGCGGGCGGATGATGCGGAAGCCGACTCCCAGCGCCGTCTCGTCGCTGAACCACCACGGGCTGTGTGGAAAGTTGGGATCGCGCGACTGCCAGTCGCCGTCCGCCGAAGGAAGCCGCGCGGCGGACCGGCACTCGACCGCCTCCGATTCATACGAGCCGCCCCGCAACACGCGCGGCGCGAGCTGCGTCGGCCAGAGAATCGCCGCGTCCGCCGCGATCGTCTTCCCTTCGAAGCGGCGATAGGCGTGCGGATCGTACCGGTCCAGTACCCACTCGGCGACGTTGCCGTGCATGTCGTGCAGGCCCCACGCGTTCGCCTTCTTCAGACCGACGCGATGCGTCGTTTGGTCGGAGTTCGCCGCGCACCAGCCGAACTCGGCGAAGCGGGCCGCGTCGTCGAACGAGAACGCCGTCTCCGCGCCGGCGCGGCAGGCGTACTCCCATTCCGCCTCGCTCGGCAGACGATGGAACGCGCCGGACAGCCCGCTCAGCCACTTCGTATACTGCCGCGCGGCGAACTGGCTCATCATCGCCGCCGGCAGCCGAGGATCGTCGCCGTTCGCGAACGTGAACTGCGGCCGGAACACGGCGGAGGGAGTGGTGACGGCATCGACGTCCTCGGGCTTCGCGAGTGGCCGCACACCGCGTGCGGCAAGGTCGTTGAACACGTCGAGCGTTTCCATGTAGCAGCGGTACTCGGCCCAGGTCACTTCGTACTTGCCGATCCAGAACGGTTCGACGCGGACGGTGAACCGCGGGGCTTCGTCGTCGTGCCGGCCGGTCTCTGCGGCGGGGCTTCCGATGAGACTCGTCCCGCCGGGTACCGGGACCATTTCGTATTTCACGTCGGTTCCGGGAATGGTCGCGGCGTAGGGGACCATGAAGCCGCGATCGGCTTCGACGAACCGGCCTTCGCGCGGACGTTCGGCGACGAAACCGATGTCGCGACTTTTTTCCGTGGATTCCTCTTTCGCGAATCGGCCCGAACGAGAATCGGCCTCGCCGGCACGAACCAGCGGCGCCGCGGCCGACCAGGCGGCAATCAGTGAGGCAACCATAGCCACGCGGATGGTCGTCATTCAGTAGGTCCACGTCATTCAGTGGTTCCAAGTTCGGTGTTCCAGCAGCAGGACAGTCGAATTTCGACCCTGTAAGGGTCGCATTCCAAAGCCCCGAGTCGCGAGCGACAGCGAGCGCACCCTGGGTCCACTAAGTAGCTGTCCAAGAACTAATCCGTGCTTTTCGGACCGGGGCGGATGGCGCTCTCCTCGTCGATGTTCGGAGAGGCTCGACCCCGCCCGCGATCCCCGAATTCGCAGCGCAAGGACGGCCGAGATCAAAGGTCTCACGCAAAGGCGCGAAGGCGCAAAGGGAAGACCAAGGCGAGAAAAGCGACGAAGCCACGAAGGCGCGAAGGAAAAGACGCGAAGGAAAAACGAACAAACGCGGACGAGCCGGGCCGGCGTGCGTTCCACTTCGCACTGCAAACATTCGACTTCCGTTCTTTCCGCGCGAATTCTCGACCACGGATTCCACTGATGGGCACTGATGAAGCGCGAATCTTTCGGCCGGTTCTTCTCCGCGACCTCGGCGGCCTCTGCGGTTTCGAAGAGGCCGGGTTGAAGTCGTCG
>JBBDNT010000130.1:0-5277 GCA_040877445.1 Planctomycetaceae bacterium | reverse complement strand
ATTGCCGGCGACCTCGGCCCTGCGCTCCACGTCCCGCCCGGCAGGCGGGACGTACATGACCGGCTGAAGCCGGTCACTACGAACCGGCCGTCAGAAGGTCCGCTCGAACGCTGGGGCCGCTTCGCCCAGCAGTTCGCGGAGGGCGTTTTCCGCGGCCCGTTGCTCCGCTTCCTTCTTGCTCGAACCCCAAGCGGCGGGATACGAGCGAGGGCCGATCACCGCGGACACCTGGAAGCACTTCGAGTGGTCCGGCCCCTGCTCGTCCAGTACGTGATACACCGGCGTCTCGCCGTCCGTCTTCTGCGCGAGCTGCTGAAGCAGGCTCTTGAAGTTCCGGCTGTCGTCGGGAGCGAGCACCTTGTCGAGTTCCGGGGCCATCAGCCGCTCGATCAACTCGCGGGCCGCCGGCATCCCGCCGTCGAGGTACACGCCGGCGATGATCGCCTCGAACGCCGCGGACGAGACCGAAGCCGGAATCGGCTCGCGGGCGATCAGCCCCTTCCCCACGAACAACAGGTCCGGCAGGCCCAGCTCGTCGGACAGCTCGGCACAGGTGGTGCGGCTGACGACGGCCGACTTGATGCGCGTCAGCTCCCCTTCGGGCGCTTCGGGCAGTTGATGGAACAGCCGCTCGCAAATGACCACGCCCAGAATCGCGTCGCCGAGAAATTCGAGCCGCTCGTTCGATTCGAGGCGGGTGCGCGCGGCGGAGGAATGGGTCAGGCAGCGTTCGAGAAGCGCGCGGTCGCGGAAGCGGTAGCCGAGCGCCTCCTCGCAACGGTCGAGTCGGGCCTCGCGATCGGTCATGGACGGGGCGAAGATTTCGAGACGTGAGATATGGACGGGCGAATTGGACCGGAATCGACGAGAGGGGTTTCGCGCTACAAGCCTATGGTCGAAAACGACTTTTGTCAACGTGCGCGATCTTCCAACGCGATCCGGCGAGCGGGCGTAGGAATAGGCATGGGCATCGTCGGCGCCGCGCCCGCCGGGAGTTCGGCCGGGCGGCGGGCCGTCGTTCGCATTCACATAAAGCAGGCGCAGGAGGAGTTCCATGAGGTTCGCTCGAGATCATCGCAATTGGTTGCTCGCCATCGTGGCGAGTTCGGGCTTGGCGGTCGCCGCCGGCATGTCGTTCCGCGATTCCGTCATCGCCGATCAGACGGTCGGGAAAGCCCCCATCGGCCACGGCCGCAGCATGACGACCGCCTTTCGCGACGTGACGAAGGAAGCCTTGCCGGCCATCGTCTCGATCGAGACCCGCGGCAAGCAGGTCGAGCTCACGTCGGGAGCCGCCGCCCCGTTCGGCGAAGACTCTCCCTTCCGCGAGTTCTTCGGCGACGATCCGCGGTTGAAGGAGTTCTTCGAGCGGATGCCGAAGGAGCGACAGACTCCGCGGCAAGTGCCCCGTTCGCGCGGCATGGGGTCCGGCTTCGTGATCGACGAGTCGGGCGTCATCATGACCAACAGCCACGTCGTCCGCGACGCCGAGGAGGTCAAGGTCACGCTGCACGACGGCCGGGAATTCATCGGCACCGACATCAAGCACGATCCCTTCTCCGACGTGGCGATCGTCCGCATCGGGAAGGTCGAGGGGCTGAAGGCCCTGCCGCTCGGCGACAGCGACCGCATGGAGATCGGCGACTGGGTGCTGGCGGTCGGCAATCCGTTCGGCCTGCGCGGCACCGTCACCGCGGGCATCATCTCCGCGAAGGGTCGCGGGCCGGGCATCGCCCAGCGGGAGGATTTCCTGCAGACCGACGCGGCGATCAACCCCGGCAACAGCGGGGGACCGCTGCTGAATCTCGACGGCGAAGTGATTGGACTCAACACCGCCATCTCGTCGCGCGGCGGCGGGAACGACGGCGTCGGCTTCGCCATTCCGATCAACATGGCGAAGTGGGTCGCCCGGCAACTCATCGACGACGGCGCGGTGCAGCGGGCGTTCCTCGGCGTGTCGATCCAGCCGGTCGATTCGAAGCTCGCGAAGCAGTTCGGCGTCAGCGTCGGCGAAGGGGCGATCGTCAGCAACGTGATGCCCGATTCCCCCGCCGCCAACGCGGAACTTCGACCGGGCGATGTGATCGTGCGGGTGAACGGCCACGACGTCCGCGGGCCGCGCGGATTGCAGAACGTCGTCGAGCAGCTCGAAGTCGGGAAGAGCTACGATCTGGTGGTCCTGCGGGACGGCGATCGCCGGACGATTCCGGTCACGCTGGGCGACATGCCGGAACGGCTCGCGCTCGCGGGCCGCGATGACCACGCGGACTCGGGTTCCGAATCGACCCCGCCCGCGGACGAGTTCTCCGAGATCGGCCTCGAGGTGCAGGACGTGGCTCCCGAGGTGGCGAAGCAACTTGGCTTCGAAGCCGACGTGCAAGGCGTGCTCGTCAGCGACGTGAAGGCGAACGGCCCCGCACACGAGGCGGGCATTCGCGCCGGGCAGATCATCGAGAAGGTCGGCTCGCGAAGCGTCGCCTCGGCGAAGGAGTTTCGCCAGGCGATCGAGGGGCTGTCGCTCGAAGACGGCATCCTGATGCTGGTCCGCTCGACGGAGGGAGCGCGGTTCGTCGTGGTGCAGTGAGAGTAGTTCCAGTTCGCTCGCGATGGGCTTGATGTCGCAAAGCCTTTACGCCGAAGGCGTTGAACAATCCAGCCCAGGGTCGCTCGCGGAGCGAGCGCACCCTGGGTCACGCGGTCGCCCATGCGCCATACCCTGAAATGGTTATACAACCGCGAAATGGCGGAATTTCCATGCCATCCTGCCATCTCGATTCCTGTGGAACCCTTTCAGGGTTCCGGAGTTCGTGGCGTCCGAAACCCAGGGTGCGCCCGCTGCGCGGCCGACCCTGGGCTGTGATGTTCAACCCCTTCGGGGTACGCACGATTCGTCAAGCCGACTCGAATCGGAGAACGTGGAACTACTGAGTGAGGTTTTCGGGAAAGTGACCCGGACGCTTCAAGCGTCCGGGGCACTGGAACGTTCCTTCCGTCATTCCCGCGAAGGCGGGAATCCAGAGGATGCGCGGACGGTGATGGCACTGGATTCCCGCCTGCGCGGGAATGACGGGCCACCTAAAACTGCCGCAAAAACCGCACGTCGTTCTCCGTGAACAGGCGGATGTCGCGGATGCCGTGCCGCTTCATGCAGAACCGCTCGACTCCCAGTCCGAAGGCGAAACCGGTGACTTCATCCGGATCGTAGCCGACGGCCCGCAGGACGTGCGGATCGACCATGCCGGCCCCGCCGATCTCCATCCACCCGTCCCCCCAGTGCATGTCGACTTCGACCGAAGGCTCGGTGAAGGGGAAGAACGACGGGCGGAAGCGGATGCCCACGTCCTGCCCGAGATACGCCTTCGCGAACAGGTGCAGCACCGTCTTGAGCTGCGCCATCGTGACGTCCGCGGCCACCATCAGCCCTTCCATCTGGTGGAACATGCAGGAGTGCGTGGCGTCGATGGTGTCGGGGCGATACACGCGGCCGACCGAAACGATCCGCACGGGAGGCTTCGTGCGCTCCATCACGCGGATTTGCACGGTGGAGGTCTGGCTGCGCAACAGCAGCGGCCCCGTGGGGCAGACATCCTTGTCTGCCCCGTGGTCCGAGTCAGCCGGTGAGCCGACGGCAGGCTGGAAAGCCTGCCCCACGGCGGCCTCGTGGGCGGTTTTCGTCGCGGCGACGTAGAAGTTCTCGAGCGGATCGCGGGCGGGGTGATCGAGCGGAATGTTGAGCGCCTCGAAATTGTGGAACTCGTCTTCGATCTCGGGACCGTCGACGACGGTGAACCCGAATCGCCCCATGATGTCCTTGAACTCGTCGATCGTCTGCGTGAGCGGATGCCGGCGGCCGAGCGAATGCGCGACGCCGGGGAGCGTGACGTCGACGGCGGAGGCTGCGACGGCGGGACGCGCGAGTTGCCGTTGACGTTCGTCGAGGGCCGCCTCGGCGCGGGCCTTGGCCTCGTTGAACCGCTTTCCGAACGCGGGCCGCTCGGCGGCGTCGATCTTCCCGAGCAGGCTTTGCAGTTCCTTGAGCCGCCCCTTCTTCTGGCCGAGAAACTCGACGCGGGCGGCTTCGAGGGCGGCGGAATCCGTCGCGGCGGCGATCGCCGCGAGCGCCGCGGATTCGAATTCGTCGAGTTGCGCGAGGGCGGTTGGGGCGTCCATCTGGGATGTGCTGGGCGGCATGTGAGTCGATGTCGTCTTCGAAGGGGATCCCGCCGGCGCGGTTGGTTCGCCGTCAAGACGCGGTCAGTTCCTGGATCGTCCGGCGGACGCGCTCGAGCCGTCGTTCGAGGTAGGGGATGTCGCTCGCCGAGACGCGCAGGCACCAGTAGCGGGACAGCCGGGAGAAGGCGTAAAACGGCTGGTAGCTCTTCCAGACCTCGCGGCAATCGGTGCGGAGCGTCTTGTTCCTCTTGATGTGAGATCCGCCCGCGCCCCCCTTCTTCACGAAGAGCATCTGCACGAGATGCACCGCGGTGTAGAAGATGGCCGTCGCCGCCCAGTCGGGATACTCGTCCCGATCGATGCTTCCGAGAAAACGGTGGTTGTGGGCAGCCTGGTTCTCATGCTCCTCAGCCGTCGCCATAAACGAGCAATGCCTCCGACGAGAGTTCCGTGGCGAGCGCCTGTTGCTTGGGAACCTGCAGAACTTCCGCGGTGCACAGAGGGAAGTCGTCGGCCAGTTCCAGGTCGAGTTCGACCAATTCGTCCTCCAGGTCGAAATCGTAGTTCGGGTTGGCAAGACAGAGCAGGACGTGCAGCCCGCCGTCGGTGATGGTGACGAATCCCTTCTCGACCGCCGCGGAATGGATCTCGCACCACTCGTGCACCCGCGCCAGAAACGCCCGAAACTGGGCGATGAACTCCTGGTCGTCGGCGGCCCGCTTGCAGGCGCGGGCCGCTTCGCCCGCCGTCGTCACGAACCGATCTTCATCGTCGGCGACGACCACGACCTGCTGTCGCGATTCGAAACTCAATTGAAGGGGCTTCGTTCCCGTGGAACTCATCGTCTCGCTCCCGATGATTCGTCGCGGCTCTTCATGAGCGGACTCGACCGCCGAGTTGCTTCCGCACGTCCGCCACTTCTCACATGGTACGTACCCTCGCCCACCGTCGAAAGTCTCCCGCGGAAACGCCTTTCCCGTCAACCCTGCGGAGCCACACGTGCGTAGTGGGCGTGGCAAAAGTTCTTGGGGAAGCCCAGTCTCTTCGGTGATGGGTGGCGGGGGCGCTCCGCAACGCGGAAGCCCCCGTGGCGCGCGCCGGGGG
>JBBDNT010000129.1:0-28234 GCA_040877445.1 Planctomycetaceae bacterium | reverse complement strand
CCCCCCCGCCACCCATCGCCGAAGAGAGTCGGCGTCGCCAGAAACTGTTGCCGCGGCGGGCTGAATCCAAGTCGCGATGGACTTGCATCCCGGCCTTCCTCCCGCGAGAATGCGAGATTCCCGGCCCCGGGGCATTCGACCACACAAATTCGACCACACCACGGCGACGAGTATCACGAGCGAACAGTCATGGCACATAAAAAGGGACAAGGCTCCAGCCGCAACGGACGCGACTCGGTCGCCAAGCGGCGGGGCATCAAGAAGTTCGGCGGCGAGCACGTCGTCCCCGGCAACATTCTCGCCCGCCAGTGCGGAACGAAGTGGCACCCCGGCCGGAACGTCGGCTGCGGCAGCGATTACACCCTGTTCGCCCTGGTCGAGGGAACGGTCCAGTTCGACCGCGGCGGCCGACGCATCAACGTCGTTCCGCCCGAGGTCAACTGACCACCACACGCTTGCGGTTTCGCGACGATCCTTCTCGCGGCTCTTCCCGGGTCCGATCGCCTGCGTCTCGAGATGCGCCGCGGACGCCAGTTCCGCCTGCGCTTCGCGGTGATGCCGCCGCGCCGTCTCGATGAACAGCTCGAACTCGTTCTCCGATTCGAAGTCGCGGGCGGGGGAGAACGTATGCCTGCATCGAAGAGATGAACACGAAGCCGTGTTCGCGGCCGGTCTCGATCCGCTCGACTGCCGGCCAGTAGACTCCGCCGAACCCGTAGCGATGATCGCAGCGGATCCCTTTCGCATCGATCGTGATGCGATGCTCGCCGAACATAGAGGACTCGCACCTCGCGGACCAAACACACTCACAGGCGCACCAGGACGGAATTGCATTCCGTCCGCCGGAAAACGGCGTCCGGTCGCGTTGAGGATCTTGATCGAGTCGGAAACCTTCCAGCAAGCCGCAAGCCTCTTCGGCGGGCGGGCACGACGGATTACGAATCCGTCCTACTCGCCCGGAGTGGTTCGCGGCAGCGGGAAGTGACCGGGACGCTCGGAGCGTCCGGATCACTGGGAGCCGCGCCTGACGCGTCGGGATTCTTGCGAATTCCCTTACGAAGGCCACGCGGCCTCGAAGCGCCTCCGTGGTCGCTCGCGATCGCAGCGGATATAGTCGATGACCGCAAGCCCTCGTGGCTCATTCGAATTCGAAAACAGCCGATCCGCTTCGATGTCCGTTCAACGCTATTGCTTCCCGGACCCGTTCGCCGGCTTGACCGACGCGATCATCACGCAGGAGATCGACCCCGGCAGCCGGGTGATCGACCTGGGGTGCGGCGGCGGGCGCTTGCTGCGGCGGCTGCGCGACGCGCACGGTTGCGACGTGCTGGGAGTCGAACTGGAGATGGGGGAGATCGTCTCCGCGTTCGAACTGGGGATTCCGGTCGTGCAGGCGGACCTCGATCGCGGGCTGCCGGACATTCCCGACGGCGCCTTCGACTTCGCCGTGCTCAGCCAGACGCTGCAGCAGGTTCGGCAGCCGAAAGAGGTGCTGCGGGAGATCCTGCGGATCGCCCGGCGGGCGCTGGTGGTGGTGCCGAACTTCGCGCATTGGAAGGTGCGGTTGCAGGTGGTGCGTCAGGGTCGGGCGCCGGTGACGGAGTCGCTGCCTTACGCGTGGTACGATTCGCCGAACCTGCACTTCATGTCGCTGCACGACGTGCGCGATCTGGTGGCGCAATTGGGCATGCGGATCGTGAAGGAGCGGCCGATCATCCGCGGCCGCGCCGTCGACCGCGCCTGGGCGGCGAACCTGCGGGCCGACAGCGCGCTGTACATCATCGAGCGCGGGGCATAGCTTCAGCGCCCGCCGACTTCTCGCGGCGCCCCGGTTCGATCCGCGACGCGCGGAGCGCGCGCTCGCAACCGGACATGGACGAACGGCGGTTCGTTCGGATCGAGTTCGTCGGGACGAACTTCGAACTCCCGCACGACGGTCGACTCTCCCGCCGCGCGCAAGTCCTTGAGCAGATGCCTGCGCGCGACGATCGAAAGCGGCTCGCCCCCCTCCAGCCGCCGTCTCAGATCCTCGGCCGACTCGATCCGCACGATCGGCGCGTCGGCATAGAAGACCAACGGCGACATTCCCAGCCGATACAGGCACAGCGGTCGTTCCTCCGACGCGTCGCTTCCCGCCGCGCGGACGAACTCCGCCTCGGCCCGCCCCGGATCGCGGGCGGGGACGATCCAACCGACCGCGCCGATGTAACAGGCGAGCGCGAATCCACAGGCGACCGCTCCGGCGGCGGCGTGTCGTTTCACCCGCAGCGACGCCAGCGTCGCGGCGCTCCCCGCACCGAAGATCGCGCAGATCGCCACCGCTTCATCGACGAGATCCGGCCACTTCCGCACCAACAGCGCCGCGGCGAGCGCGCTCCCGGCCAGACAGGCGACGATTCCCGCGGCTGCCGATCGCCGCCCAATCACGACCTCACCCCGCCGCGCCCGTTCCGCCTGCCAGGCGAGCGCCCGGGCCGCCCACAGCGAGAGGATCGGCAGGCACGCCATCAGGTAGTGCTTGTGCTTGCTCGCCTGCGCGGCGAGCAAGAGGTTCTGCGCGATCAGCCAGACCCACAGAAACCGCTCTCGCGAGTCTCCCCGATTCCAGGCCGCGCGCCAGCTTCGCGGAATGATCGCGAGCGCGAACAGGCTCCAGGGCAGCGCCATGCCCACGAGGTGCGGCAGGTAGAACCAGGCCGGCTCGACATCGAGCGCGCCGACGGCGCGGCCGATCGTCTCCGCCTTCCAGACGGCGAGCGCATCGGGCACGCTCCGCCACACGAGCCACGGCCAGATCCCCGCCGCGACCGCCAACAACGTCAAGCCGAGCGGATTGAAGAATTTCACGAAATTCCGCCAGCGGCGTTCGATCAGCCAGAAGGCGGCGACCGGGGCGCAGACCATCGCCGCGGCATAGTGGAATTTCGCCAGCCAGGCGATCGCGAGCAGGGCGTAGATGGCGGTCCAGCGGGGTGAGAACATCACGCGCAACGGTCCGTCGCGATCGGCCCGGGCGGGCGATTCATCGTCGATCTCGCTTGCGATCAGAAACATCGCCGCCGTCGTCGCCAGGCAGAGGACCATGTCGACCTCGGCCTTGCGGCCGAAATCGATCGCCCAGACGGCGGTGAGTTGCGCCAGCGCCGCCCAGTAGCCCGCCTCTCGGCCGTACCAGCGGGTCGCCCAGAATCCCATCAGCGCCGCCAGCGCCACCGCCGCGAGCGCGGCGGGCAGGCGGGCCGTGAGTTCATTCACGCCGCCGAACATCCGGCCGGAAGCCGCCACCAGCCAGTAGCCCAGGGGAGGCTTCTGCAAGCGAGGCAAACCGCTGTATCGCGGGACGATCCAATCGCCCGTTTCGAGCATTTCCTTCGCGGGAACGACCGCGTACGCCTCGTGCGAACCGAGCGTGCGAAAACCGCCCAGTTCGTGAAACGGCACGATCAGCGCGATCGCCAACAGCGCGCCCCACGCAAGCCGGGACGGCGCCGCTTTGTGCGTCGATGGTTTCGGCGGATCCTCCAGAGGTTCCCGCATCGGCCGGTTCGACGGGGATCGGGTCGGCGAAACGGGGTTGCGCTCCGAACGAGATTCCATGGTCGACGATGCTCGAAAGGCTCTGCGTGTCGACGGGGATGCGTGGCTGTTCCGCGGGACGCTACGGGGCCTCCCCCCGCTGACGCGGGAGGCTCGCCGGCAAGAGCGACTCGAGGACGATGCGCCTCATGCCACCCGTCGTTCCTCGAATCCGTCGAATCGCAGCACCTCCTGCGGCCGGCGTTCGAAGTTCACGCGGCGGCGGATGGCGTAGGGCTGCCGGTCCGGAGAGTCGTAATAGATGCGGGCCCCCAGTTCCCCCAACATTCCAAGCACCAGGAACTGCACCCCCACCATGCCGGAGAACACGGTCAGCAACAGCAGTGGATTGCCGGTCATGTCGCTCAGCCCCCCGAACTTCATCGCGATCGTGGCGATGCCGGCGATCGCGCCGATCGCAAAGCAGCCGAAGCCCATCATGCCGAACAACTTCATCGGGCTGTCGAGATAGCGGATGAGATACTTCACCGTCACCAGGTCGAGCAGCACGCGCAGTGTCCGCGAGAGTCCGTATTTCGATCGTCCGAACCGCCGCGGATGATGCCGCGTGACCATCTCTTCGCACCGCGCCCCCCGCCAGGCGGCGAGGATCGTGATGAAGCGGTGCATCTCGCCGTACAACGGCAGTTCCTGCGCGACTTCGCGGCGCATCGCCTTCAACGTGCAGCCGAGATCGTGGACCGGAAACCGCGTGACGCGCGAGATCAGCCGGTTGGCGATCATCGAAGGAACCCGGCGGGTCCACAGCCGATCCTGCCGCTCTTTCCGCCAGCCATGCACGAGGTCGGCCCCGGCGTCGATGCGGGCGAGCATCTCGGGAATGTCGGCGGGATCGTTCTGCAGGTCGCCGTCGATGGTGACGATCACGTCGCCGCCCGCTTCGTGAATGCCGGCGCTGATCGCGGCGGTCTGTCCGAAATTGCCGCGGAACTCGACGATCTTCACGTGTTGGTCGATCCGGGCCAGGCGCGCAAGTTCTTCCCTGGTGCCGTCGGTCGAGCCGTCGTCGACGAGGATGATCTCGTACGGCCGCCCGAGTCCTTCGAGCACGGCGGAGAGCGCTTCGTACAGCGGGCGGACATTCTCCCGCTCATTGTGGATGGGCACGACGATCGAGACGCCGGACATGGGGCCGAACTCCCGGAATTCGAGGCGGCGAAGTGTGGCAGAAAGAGGGGAATGGGTCCAGAGATGTTGCCGGGCGCGCGGGTTTCGCACGCCCTGAGTCGGCGGTTCCGGCGCGGTGGGCTTCCCTCCGCTTCGCGAATCCGCTACATCACCCGCCGTCGGCATCGCTCCGTCGTCACCGTGCAAGGAACGGACGCTCGCATGCACGCCGCGCGGCTCGCTCGCATCCCCTGGACCATCGTCGCCTGCGCCGCCGCGCTGATGCTGCTGGGACTGTCCGGGATCGCCCGCGGCGACGCGCTGACGGGGCAGGGGGATTTCGTCTCGCGGCAACTCGTGTGGATCGCGCTCTCGGTCCCCGCGATGTTCGCCGTCACGTTGGTTCCCTACCGCGTGCTGAGGCCGTGGAGCTACCTGCTGTTCGCGGCGAACCTCGTGCTGCTCGTCGTCGTGTACGCGATGCCTGCCAAGAACGGCGCCCATCGGTGGATTCCGCTCGGTTTCTTCGACTTTCAACCGTCGGAGGCGGCCAAGCTGACGTTCATCATGGCGCTCGCGCACTACCTGATGCACCGCAGCAATTATCGCCGGGTCACCGGGCTGCTCGTGCCGTTCTTGCTCACGCTGGTGCCGGTGGGGTTGATCCTCCGCGAGCCGGACCTGGGAACGTCGCTGGTGTTTCTGCCGGTGTTGTTCGCGATGCTGTTCGCGGCGGGGGCGCGGCCGCGGCACCTGGTGTTGATTTCGCTGCTGGGGCTCGCGACGCTGCCGGCGTTGTGGATGGGGATGAGCGGCGAGCAGAAGTCGCGGGTGCGCTCGGTGTTCGACCAGCGGGACGCCGGGCCGGCGCCGCCGGGAGACGGCTATCACCTGCATCAGTCGAAACAGTTGCTCGCGCTCGGCGGGGCGTTGGGGAGCGAAGTTCAAGGGATGCCGCTCGACGACGCGCTCGCCTATCACCTTCCCGCCGGCCGAACCGACTTCATCTTCTGCCTGATCGGCGAGCGGTGGGGACTGGCGGGCTGCGCGCTGTTGCTGTTGTTGTACGTCGCGCTGTTCGCCGGCGGGCTGAAGGTGGCGGCGGGCACGCGCGAGCCGTTCGGCCGGCTGCTGGGCGTGGGAATCGTCGCCCTGCTGGCGACGCAGACGATCATCAACACCGGAATGACGGTCGGCCTGATGCCGATCACCGGCCTCACGCTGCCGCTCGTCAGCTACGGCGGCTCGAGCCTGCTCGCGACCTGCGCGGCGCTCGGACTGTTGCTGAACGTGGGCATGCGGCCCGGATATGAAGTGACGCCGGAGCCGTTTCGGTTCGGGAAGGGTTGAGAGTTGAGAGTCGAGTCGTTCTGCGGGCGAGCGGCACGCTTGCGGTTTCGCGCCTCACTCCGACCGCCGCAACTTCCCCGCCGACGACTCGAAGAACCGCGAGCGGCGGCGCTGCGTGCCCGCGTCCGTCGGGGCGTGCGTGCCGAGGTCGGCGAGATTGGCGAGGCAGTAACGGCAGCCGACGGTCCGCAGATGGAAGTCGACGTATTCGGCCCGCGTGCGTTCGAGCGTACCCACCAGGAACGTGCCGAGTTCCTCGCGCGACGGGCAACTCAACCGCCCGCGCCGCCAGATGTCGCCGACGGAATGCACGCCTTGATCGCGCCGCGCCGCCAACCCCGCGAGCCGCCCCCGCAAAGCCTCGGAACCGCGCAGCGCCTGCTCGACCTTGGCCATCTCCTCGACGGCAAGGGCTTCGTCGAGATAGCCGAGGAGCTGCTGATCGGTGAAGGGGGCGGGCATGGTCGCCGCTTTCAGTCTGTGATCGGATTCGTGCCCGCACCAATCGGCAATCTTGTCCCAGCGGGATTCGTGTGGCTCCACGTCGGCAACGACGACATTGTCGACCCCTTCAGGGTAGACATTTGCGGAATCTCGCAATCGGCCGCGAGAACCTGGAAGTACCGTGTCTTCGAATCTTCCGTCAGTCAAGCATGGCGGCCACGGCCACCCTACACGAGCGCCGTCGTCTCCGGGTGGCCGTGCATCAGGTTGAAGTTCTGCACCGCGACGCCGGACGCCCCCTTGATGAGATTGTCGAGCGCGGCGAACACGATCACGTGCTCGCCGACCACGCGGGCCGTGATGTCGCAGTAGTTCGTGCCGCTCGTGTGCTTCGTCGCCGGGAGATGCTCGACCACGCGAACGAACGGCTTTCCGGCGTAAAACTCGCGAATCGTTTCAAGCAGCGTCGCCTGATCGACCGGCCGCGTCGGGCGGGCGTACATCGTGCAGAGGATGCCGCGATCCATCGGCACGAGATGCGGCGTGAACAGCACCCGCACCGCGTCGCCGCTGCGCTCGGAAAGCACCTGATCGATCTCCGGCGTGTGCCGGTGATTGCCGACCGAATACGGCGAAATGCTTTCGTTGCACTCGGCGAACAGCGTGCCGAGCTTGGGCGACCGCCCCGCGCCGGAAACGCCGCTTTTCGCGTCGATGATGATCCCCGCCGGCTCGATGAGCTTCGCGCACAACAGCGGCGCGAGGCCGAGGATCGAGGTGCTCGTGTAGCAGCCGGGGTTGGCGATCAGCCGCGCGTCGGGAATGCGCTCGGCCCAAAGTTCCGGCAGTCCGTAGACGGCGTCCGCGAGACGAGCGGCATCGGTGTGGCGGTGCCCGTACCATTTCTCGTAAACGGAAGCGTCCTTCAAACGGTAGTCGGCGCTCAGGTCGACGACGCGGCAGCCGGCGTCGAGCAGTGTCGGCACCGCCTCCATGCTCGCGACGTGCGGCAACGCGCAGAAGGCGAACTCGGCCCGCTCGGCCACTTGCGCCGGCGACAGATCGGCGCAGCGCAGGTCGAGCCGCCCGGCAAGCGATGGGTGAATCGCCGCGACGTGCGGTTCCCCTTCCTGCCGCGTGGTGAGCGCGACGATCTCCACCGCCGGATGCCGCAACAGAATGCGGATCAACTCCAGCGCGGTGTAACCAGTGGCCCCAAGAACGGCGACGCGGGTCATGTCTGGCGATCGATTTGCTGACAGAAAAATTGATGACAGAAAAATGGTAACACTTTACCGGAGTGAAGTGACGCACGGGCGGTAGCGGAATTCGCAAGAATTCCGGCGATGTCCCAGTTCCCGGCCCATGTCGGAATTCTTGCGAATTCCGCTACGACGACGACTGCTCCGCCATTCGGGTAAAGTGTTACGAAAGAAGAAAGAAGACGAAGTCGCAATTCCCTTGCGACATTCACGGAGCAACGAGAAGCTTTCCCGGTGACAGTTGGATCGAAGCTCCTGTTGGGTCAACTCCTCCTTTCATTTTTCCGTCATCAATTTTTCTGTCAGAAAATGCACGACCAATCGGCGTTCACTTCCCGAAGATCCGCTCCACGTTGCCGCGGAGGATGTCGGTTCCGAGTTCCACCGCCCGCTCTTCCGACCAGTTCCGCTCCTGCACGAAATCCTCCGCGAGCACCTTGGCCAGCACGCGGCGATACATCGCGAACTTCGGCAGCGCGAACTCCAGTTTGTACATGTCGCTGTAATAGCCGATCTGCTTCGTCCGCGGCACCGCCTGCAAACGCGCCCGGCAGTCCGGCTCGAGATAGGCCGGCACGTTCGAGTACCACCAGTGGCCGTTGACGATCACGTTCGGGAAGATCCAACTGTACGCGACCAGCTCCTGATTGCTCGTGCTCGCGAGAACCGAAATCGGAAACGGCACCTGCGGGAACGCGTTGAACAACTCGCGGTACTGAATCAGCGACGTGCGATGGTCGAACAGGTCGCGGCCCTGATGCACTCCCGCCGGATACACGTTGCGGTTCACGCCGATCATCAGGTCGAACGGCAAGCCGTGCTCGGCGCAGAACTCCGCCAGCGTCCAGAACACGAACCGCGACGCCGCAACCGCGTCGTCCCGCGACAGCTCCTTGCCTGCGGCGAGCGCGGCGATCACGCGCTCGGCCGTCGCCGGTTCGACGGCCGCGGGAGCGAAGTCGGGCGGGAGCGAGATCGCGCAGGCCCGCGCCCCGCGGCCGACGAAATGCTCGAAGAGTGTTCCGATTCCGTTGCGCAACGCCGACGCGCTCGTCGGTTCGACGCCGGTGCAGCGCGCGAGCCGCTGCCGCGTTTCCGGCTTCGCGAGATGAAACACGAGATCGTCGGTCCGCAGGCAGGGGATGTAGCGATTCGTGTCGAATCCTTCAAGCGGATCATCGAACTCGTTGGTGAGAAACACCTGCTCGAGACCGCTGTGCCGAAGCACTTGATCTTCCCAATCGGGAGCGGCCATCTTTTCGGCGGCCCGATCGTAGAGCGCCTCCCAGTTGGCCGGCGTGATGCGGTCGTCCTGGAAGTCGAAGAACTCGCGGCACATTTCGATCAGCCAGTCGAGCTGCACGGTGTTGTCGAGATCGCCGAGGTTCTCGACGAGCCGGCCCACCTTTTCCTTCGGATCGAGGCCCGGCTGTTCGATGCGCTCCCGCGGCAGCCCCGCGGAGTGGGCCAGCTCGGTGTAGTAGTGATAGCCCATGATGTCGGCGAGCGTGGTGGACGCCGGGGCGTGCGGGTCGATGTGCGTATGCGGATCGATCAGCACGAGCGCTTCCAGCTCGGCGAGAATCCGCGCGCGAAGGTTTTCGGACGTGGACATGGCGGCCCAATCAGCGGAGAGAGCGATGCGAACTGCCGCCCCGGCGGTCGATGATCGCCGCGGGAAGGCAACGTGCAGTGTGGCGGTTGCCGCCGCGCGTTTCAACCGAGCGTCGCGGGCGGCCGTCGGTTCGCGGGATGATTTCAGGGGAAGGGGAGAGTCCGCCGATCCGTCGGACCGATGATCGCCACGGGAATCGGCCGGCACGGATGATCGACAAGCCGGCCGCGCTCGACTACAGTCGCCTCCGTTCCGCGGTCTGATTTCGAGCGAGTCGAAACCCGCAGGCGACTCGTCAGTCCGGCAACGATCGGCCCATCCATGTTCGGCCAGGTTCCCCCCACGCAGTTCGACGTGAACTTCACGCTGTTCGGCGTGCCGGTGCGCGTGCATCCGGTGTTCTGGATGACGTCGGCGTTTCTGGCGTGGAGGCCGAACGAACTGGACAAGACGATCGTCGGGGTTCTGTGCGTTTTCGTGGCGATCCTGGTGCATGAGATGGGACACGCCCTCGTGACCGCGCGGTTCGGCTGGCGGCCGGAGATCGTCCTGTACTTCTTCGGCGGATACGCGACGAGTATGAGGCACTCGACCTGGCGCGACATCGCCGTCTCGGCGGCCGGACCGATCGCCGGTTTTCTGTTGTTCGGGCTGGTCTTCTTCGGCGCGCGGCCGTTGCTCGAGATGCTCGCATCCGTCGCGCCCGAAACGTTTCATCCCGACTCGCGGGGGATGGAACTGCTCGCTCATGCCGCGATCTTCTCGTTGTTCATCAATCTGGTCTGGAACGTGATGAACCTCGTGCCGGTGTTGCCTCTCGACGGCGGTCAGATCAGCCGGGCGCTGTTCGAGCGCTACGGTGGCCGTAGCGGCCCGACGAATTGCCTGTGGCTGTCGCTGATCGCCGCCGCGGGAATCGCGGCGTGGGCGTTGCGCGCGCGAGCGCTGGGCGAGGGCGTGCTGGGATTGGATCCGCTGTTTCTCGGGATCATGTTCGGCTACCTGGCCTTCCAAAGCTGGCAGGAATTGCAGAACCCCTATGGTCGCGGCGGGTGGTGAGAGACTGTCTTCGATCGTCACCGGTTCGAATCGGCCGCGCCGCGAATCGCGGCCGCCGTTTCCAGGTGATGCCCCGCGATCCCCAGCCGCACGCGGTACAGGCTCTTGCCGGCGGTGATGTAGAGCGTGCGCCCGTCCCGTCCGCGGCCGAAGACGCAGTTCGTCGCGACTTCCGGCGTGGGAACGAACGCGATCTCCTTCCCTTGCGGTTCGAACACCGCCACGCCGGACTTCGCGCCCGGGCGGCAGGCGGCGTAGACGTTGCCTTTCACATCGACCGTCATCCCGTCGGTGCCGCGCTCGCGGCCGAAATCGGCGAACATCCGCTTGTCGGACAACGTGCCGTCGTCATTGACGGAGTAGGCGTCGATCGTTCCCCGCGTTCCCGATTGCGCGGCGACGGGAGCGGTGTCGGCGACGTAGAGCGTCTTGCCGTCGGGCGAGAGGATCACGCCGTTGGGCTTGGTCACTTCGCCGACGCGGCGGAGCGTGCCGTTGGGATCGTAGAGGTAGAGACTCATGTGATCGAGTTCGAGCGGCTCGTCGCCGCCGTAGCGCGGGTCGGTGAAGTACACGCGGTTCTGCGCATCGACGACGAGATCGTTCGGCGAGTTGAGCGCCTTGCCCTCGAAGCGATCGGCGAGCGTTTTCACTTCTCCATCGGGCGCGACCTCGCACAAGGCGCGGGCCCCGCCGAGCGCGCCGCAGACGGCGAGCAAGCGGCCGCGAACGTCGTGCATCAGGCCATTGCTTTGCTTGCTGTCGGCGACGAAGACCGTCGTCTTGCCGGTCGCGGGATCGAATCGCATGATCCGCCCCTTCCCCTCGCGCACCGGGTAGGCGATGTCGCTGAAGACGATCGTCCCGTCCGGCGCGGCGGCCGGTCCCTCGGTGAACCGGCCTTCGTTCCACAGCAATTCGACCTTCGCCTCCGCCGGCACGATCGCGGGATCGCCGGCGGGGACGCGCTGGGACGTTTCTTGAGCATTCAGGGCGGATGCCGCGAGGGCGATCGCGAAACCGCAAGCGACAAGGGAAAGGGGATGGCGAGTCATCGTGAGCCTCCACGCGGGGGGGGGGGAGAAGGAAGAAAGAAGAAGGAAGAAAGAAGGAGGAAGAAAGAAGAAAAATCGCGCAGACACTCCCGTCTACTGATCTCCGACCGCAACAGAAACCACTATCCGCTATCCACTCACCACGATCCACTATTCCCACTCATGCCGCTTCAGAAACGCCGCCGTCATCTCCGCGCGGATTCGCTCGACCAGTTCCGGCGAGAGAACGTTCGAGTGGTCCTTGCCGGGGACGATCTCGACGACGGCGTCGCTGCCGAGATCGGCGAGCGATTTCTTCAACTGGCGCACGGCGCCTTCGAGGTAGAACGTGTCTTCGCCGCCGGTGATGACGTGCAGCTTGCCCGCGAGTTGCGGGCCGAGCGTCGGCCAGTTCTCTTCGAGGACGAGGCGGATGTCGTATTTCTTCCACATCTCGGCGACGGCGGGATCGACCGCGCCGGTCTCGCGGCTCCACAGGCGGACCGGGCGGCCATCCGCGCCGCGGGGACTGAACACCGCCTCGAAGCTGTGCAACTGCCCGCCATGCCCGAGCACGTGCTCCATGCGGTCGAAGTCGCGATACCGGATGACGACCCGGCCGCGAACGCGCGCCAAGGGGCGCGGTTCGCCGTTCGGCTCGAAGTGCATGTTCGCGCGGTCGGCGTACAGGTCGATCCGCTGGAAGTCGCGGAAATCGACCGGATCGGGAGCGGTGCTCCACACGCCGCCGAACGTCTCGGGATGCGTGATCTGCACCCATAGACTACTCCACCCGCCGGAGGAATGCCCGGTGAGAAACCGCGCGGTCGGCTCGGCGATGCCGCGGAACCGGGCCTCGAACGCGGGGAGCAATTCCTCGACCAGGGCCCGGCCAAAGGGACCGTTGTTCGCCGAGTCGGCGAAGACGTGATGCCCCAGCGGACAACTCGGATCGAGCGTCACGCGGAGGAACTCGACGCCCCGCGCGTTCCGCTCGGCGACCGGCTCGTTGCGGATCGCGGAGAAATGCGTGCCTCCGAAGCCGGGGATCTCGAAGATCGTCGGATAGCGGCGCTTGGGGCGGTCGTGATAGCTCGCGGGGAGGGCGATGGCGGCCCGCAGTTTCACCGGGCGACCGTGGAAGTCGCTCAACAGTTTCGATTCGACTTCCAATCGCTTCGTCCAGCGCGTCTCGCGGAACTCCGGTTCCGGGACGATGCGATCGACGGTGAGCGCGATCGCCGCCCCGGCTTGCGGCGCGACCGGCAGCGTGCGGACGGCGCTGAAACCGTTCCCCGGCCCGGTGCCGACGGTCCGCTCATCCGCATCGAACCGCACGACCGCCTGCGCGCGATGCCCGGCGAGGCTCATCTCCGCCAGTGGAACGGGGAACGCGAGCAGTTCATTGCCACGGGCGGCATCGAACACGAGCGGCTCGCCCGGCTGCCAGTCGCGCACGTCGCGGGCGATGAAGGGATCCGGCTGAATCCATCCCGGCCCGGTCCGCGGCTCCTCCCGGTTGCGCGAGAAGAAGACGTACACGCGGCCGGTATACGGCTCGGCCCGGGTCTCCTTCGGATAGCGAACTTCGAACCGCCAGTCGGCCGCGGGGAGGGCGTTTCCCTGAAGTAGAAACGGCAGAATCGCCGCCGCGGCCAGCATGTGGAAGCTTCGTCGCGAAACCCGGTCCTTCATCGATCCGTCTCTCGTCGCTGGGGTGATCGTGAAGCGTCATCCTATGCGGGGACGGTTCGTGACGCAATTTCGTCATCACGCACAACGCGATTCTGGTCGAGGAGGTGGTCGCGAAGCAGCCGCTGACCTCGCAGGCGCCGCGGAAGCGCGCTTTCCCGTCGAAAAGCTGTTAGAATGAGGGGCGACGCTTGCCGCCAATTCGAATATCAAGATCAAACAGCTCCATGACGACGCCGGCCGTTCTGCGCACCGACCCGGAAATCCGTCTCCGTCTTTTCCGTCCCGAGGATCTGCCGGTGATCCGCGAGATCGCCGCCCGTGCTTTCGACGGCGTGGGGATCGACCAGGGGATGGAGGCGGTGTTCGGACTCGTCGACGGGCACGACTGGCAATGGCGGAAGGCCCGGCATATCGACGACGACGCCCGCCGCGATCCGGAGGGAATCTTCGTCGCCGAGACCGCCGACGGCCGCATCATCGGCACGATCACCACCTGGCGGGATCGCGAGGCGGGCATCGGCCACATTCCCAACATCGCCCTCGACGCCGAGTGGCGGAACCTCGGTCTCGGCCGCCTGATGATCGAACACGTCCTCGACCACTTCCGCGACAGCGGCCTGACGCACGCCCGCATCGAAACGCTGGCGCAGAACGCCCGCGGCAAGCACCTGTATGAATCGTGCGGCTTCCGCGAGATCGCGCGGCAAATCCACTTCGCCGCCGATTTGCACGAACCCGCCCGCCCCACCGGCGCGCCGGATCTCATCGACGAGGGGTAGGTCGAAGTTCGAGAATCATCCTTCGTAACACTTTACCGGAGTGGCCTGGCGCACGGGCGGTAGCGAAATGCGCAAGAATTCCGACGATACCCCAGTTGCTGGCCCAATGTTGGAATTCTTGCGAATTCCGCTACGACGACTGCTCCGCCATTCGGACAACGTGTGACCATCATTCTTCATTCAGTGGTTCCAAGTTCCAGTATTTCTCTCGGAAGGATGTCATTCCCGCGGAGGCGGGAATCCAGCCCCACGCCGGAGCGGCAACGATACATGATGCCGACTCCCGCATCCGCTGGATGCCCGCCCTACGCGGGCATGACGCGCGGTGCGGCCTCGCCAAACTGCCAACACGGAACTTGGAACTACTGTCATTCTTCTTTCTTCTTTCTTCTTTCTTCTTTCCTCCTTCTTCCTTCCCATGATCGCCCTCATCGCCCCGCACGGACAACTCGGCGCCGCCCTCGCCGAGAGGTTGACCGGCGACGTGCTCCTGTGGGACCGCGACACGCTCGACATCACCGATCCCGAAGCGGTCGAGGAGACGATTCGCATCGACCGCCCCGAGATCGTCATCAACACGGCCGCGTACAACCTCGTCGACCGCGCGGAGGACGAGCCGGAAGCGGCTTACGCCGTCAACTCGCTCGGCCCGAAGCAACTCGCGGTCGCCTGCGCGCGGAACGGCGCGGCCCTCGTGCACGTCAGCACCGATTACGTGTTCGGGGCGGACGTGAACCGCATGGCGCCCTATCGCGAAACCGACGAGCCGGGACCGCTCGGCGAATACGGCCGCAGCAAACTGGCCGGCGAGCGGTGGGTGGCGAGCATCTGCCCGCGGCATTTCATCGTGCGGACCTGCGGGTTGTACGGCCGGGCGACTTCGGGAAAGGGGAACTTCGTGAAGACGATGCTCCGTCTGGCCGGCGAGGGGAAACCGATCGCCGTGGTGAACGATCAGCGCTGCACGCCGACCTCGACCGTCGATCTCGCCGATGCGATCGCCCGGTTGGTCGCGACCGATCGCTACGGCCTGTATCACGCGACGAATGCCGGCGCGACGACCTGGCACGACTTCGCCGCCGCGATCTTCCGCTTGACGGGAACCCGCGCCGATCTGCGGCCGATCCCGTCCGCCGACTACAAGACCGCCGCCCGCCGTCCGAGCTACAGCGTTCTCGATTGCGGGAAACTCGCCGGCTTGGGAATCGCGCTGTCACCGTGGGAGGACGCCCTGGCGGCGTATCTCGCGACGAACTCGCGCGATCCTCGCTGACCGGGAGAACACGCCACGGATTCGCGTCCGCGGTCGCGCGCGCGTAACTTGACCGGCTTCCCGCGCCCGGCGTAGCATGGTTGACGAAGCCTTTCTTCGATTCGCGTCGCGGTTCCGCGGCCGATCTCCGCCCGTTTCCAGCACCGACTCTCTCGTGACCAAGCCCGACGACGACACTCCGCACCGCGACGACGCCGAGGCCGCCTCGACCGGACGGACGCCGGCCGCCGCGCTCGACGAGCCGGAAGCCGACGGCCTCCCCGAGCAACGGGAACTCACGCCGGAGGACATCGAGGACGAGGCGATCCGCGGAGACTTCGTCCTCCGCTGGATGGTCGTTCTGCTCGCGATGATTCTCGCCTGCACGCCGATCGACGACTCCGCCACGCTGCTGCACGTGAAAACCGGCGAGCACATCGCCGCGAACGGCTGGCTCCCCCCGCGGACCGACGTCTTCTCCTACACGGCGGAGGGGCGCGAATGGGTCAATCCCGCGTGGCTGTTCGACCTGCTCGTCGCGGGAATTCACGCGGCGGCCGGACCGGTCGGGCTGTCGGTCCTGCAGGTGATCTTCGCGGGGATCGTGTTCGGCATCCTCGTGCACCTCGGGCGGCCGGGAGTTTCGACGTGGTGGGGTTCGGTGTGCGCCGCGCTGGCGCTCCTGGCCTGCCATCCGTTTCTGACGTCGCAGCCGGAAATCGTCACGCTCCTCGGGCTGGCGGCGGTGTTGCTGGTCTTGCATCGCTGGAGATACGGCGACGCCCCCCGCGCGGTGTGGTGGCTCGTGCCGGTGTTTCTGTCGTGGGCGAACCTCGATCCGCGAATGTTCGTCGGAATGGCGCTGCTGGTCGTCCACGCGGCGGGAGTGGAGATCGGGGCGCTGGTCGACACGACGGGCGGCGGTCCCGACCGCGAACGCCGAATCTCCTTGTGGAAAGCGATCGGCGCGTCGCTGGCGGCGACGTTCGTCAATCCCTTCGGATGGAAGGTGTGGGCGGTTCCCGTGTGGATGTATCGGGACGAATATCCCGCGCTGCGAGCCTACGGCGGCTCGAGCGCCGACAACGCGTACTTGCCGCTGTTCGATCCGGCCTTGTGGACTCCGCCGCCGTATTTCGTCGTGGCGGGCACGGTGTTGCTGCTGACGACGCTCGCCGCGCTGGTGTTGAGCCGGCGGCGGCTGGACTGGGGTCAGGCGGGGATGTTTCTCGCGGTCGTCGCGCTCGCGGTCGTCGCGGTGCACGAGTTGGCCGCGGCGGCGCTCGTGTGCGCGGCCATCGCCGGGGCGAGCGCGCAGGAATGGTACCTGGCCAACTTCCGCCAGTCGTATTCGCTGGCGAAGGAGGAATTGCTGTTCACGCGCGGCGGGCGGGCCGCGACGGTCGTGGCGTTCGTGGCGATCGTCTTCCTGGGGATCAGCGGGCGGCTGGAAGGCGGGCCGGAGGGACTGGGCGTCGGCCTGACGAGGCGGCTGAACGCGCAAGTGACCGGGCTGGAGGAGCAGTTGAGCCGCTATCCCGCCGAGCATCGCACGTTCAACTTCGATCTCGCCCAGGCCGACTTGCTGATCGGGGCGGGGCGAAAGGTGTTCATCGATCGCCGGATTCCGCTGTATCGTCGCGGCGGAGAGGATCTCGTTCAGGCGCACCGCCAGGCGCTGGAAGCGCTTCGCGGCGGAGAGAACTCCGCGGCGTGGAAGGCGACGTTCGATCGGTTCGACGTCGTGGCGGCGATTCCGCGGCTGTCCGGCGACGACGCGGATTATCCGGGCTTCATGCGGGGCTTCCTGGGAATGCAAGCCCAGCCGGAGTGGGAACCGACGCAGCTCGGCGCGATGGCCGCGGTCCTGCACCGCAGCGACCGCGACGACCCCGAACTGAACCGTTTCGTCCGGGAGAACCGCCTGAACTTCGTGGGGGAGGCTTTCCGACAGGACGCGCCGCTGGAGTCGGGAGGCCGTCTCGCCACCGCCGCCGGACTCTATGCGCGGCATTTCGACGCGACCCGCGAGACCCTTCCCAACGGGATTCAGGTCGCCCGGCACCACGACATGCTGCGCGAGCTGCTGGTGCGAAGCGGCGTCGCCGATCGCCGCTTGCTCGTCGCGTTGGCTTACCTGACGATCCGCGAGGTCAACGCCGGATTGTTGGAGGATCCCGACTGCGCGTTGGGTTACCGTTTGTTGGGGAGCGCGTACCGTTACCTGCGGGAGACCGAGTCGTCGATGGTCGCGCCGTTCGCCGCGCAGGATCAGCGACTGATGCGATACTTCCAGGAAGTCTCGGCGTGTCAACAGGCGTTGCTCATCGAGCCGGACTGGGCGGAGGGGCACGCATTTCTGGCTGCGACTTACCTGGACCGCGACTTCAGACGGTACGACCTCGCCCAGCGAGAACTGCAGGAGTATCAGCGGAAAACCGCCGGGCAGCGGGTGGAGACCGACCAACAGCGGGCCGCCGAAACGCTGCGCATCCAGACGCTCGACGACATCGCCCGCCGCCAGGACCGTGTCGAGTTCGACCTGGAGGAACTCTCGGCGAAGAACGAGCCGCTCGCGGTCCAGGCGGTCTTCGCGTACAACAGCGGTTTTCTGCTGCGGGCCATCGAGCTGATCGAACAGCACCGCGACGACCTGAGCGCCGACGAAAACCTGCATCGCCTGTATTCCAATTGCCTGTTCGAAGCGGGACGCCTCGCCGAAGCCGGCGAGTCCCTGCAGGAACTTTGGAACCGGTACGACGCGGAGAGCCGTCCGCAGCCCCCCGACCTGATCCGGCTGCTGGCGCTCCTCCGCATGGCGCAAGGCGCCTACGAGGAGCCGATCGAGATCTGGAGCGGCGAGGCGAACGCCCTCGACGCGCTTCGCATGCCCCGCTTGATGCACGGCCTGCCGATGGTCGGCCACCCGCGGGGCTGGCCTTTCGGACAGACGCAGCAGGCCTACTTCGCGCTGCACGTCGATCCGCTGCGCTCCGCCCGTCTGCGGATGATGGTCGCCGCCGCGCAACTCGAAGCCGGAAAATCCACCGCGGCCGCCGACACGCTGCGGCGAATCATCACCGATACGCCCGACACGGGGATGTGGCCCCTCGCCCGGTTCTACTTCGTCGAAGTCACCGGCGAGCCGCTGCAGGAAGCGCCCCCCTTCGATCGCATTCCCATCACCGGCGACATGTTCGTCCCCGAAGCCGCGAACCCCGACTGAGGATCGGGCGTCGCCCCGGCCCACTGGGCGCTTGCGGTTTCGCGCGGGTGGCAAACCATCGTCTCTCCCGCGGTCATTCCTCGGCGCGCTTCTCCCGCCCGATCCGCCACAAGTGCCCTTCCCCGCGGATGAACACGCTTCCGCCGCTGATCGCCGCGGAGGAATACACCGCTTCGCCCAGCCGATTCTCCGCGACGAGTTCGTACTTCGCCGCGGCGCGAACGACCTTGGTGATGCCGTCGTCGTCGGTGAAGTAGACGTGCCCGTCGGCGGCGACGGGCGAGCCGCTGTAGTGGCGGGCCATTCGCTCGCGCCACTGGAGTTCGCCCGTCTTCGCGTCGAAGCAACTGCCGATGCCGTTGTCGCTGGTGATGAAGAACCAGTCGCCGACGACGATCGGCGAGGGAACGTAGGAGACCCCTTCGCGGGCGTGCCTCCAGCGGACGTGCGTCTTCGTGACGTTGCCCTGGGCGTCGGGATCGATCGCCAGGATGTGCCGGTCGGGATAGCCGCCGGTGACGAACAGCAGCCCGTGAGAGTACACGCACGAGGCGACGAACTGCTCGGTCGGCCCGTCGATGATCCATTGCCGTTCGCCGGTCCGTGGATCGTAGCTCGCGACGCACAGGCTGCCGGAGAGCATCATCCGCGTGCGGCCGCCGACTTCGCGGATGATCGGCGTGCAGTAGCTGCGGGTTCTGTTCTCGCGGTCGGACTTCCAGACGGTTTCGCCCGTCTCGCGATCGAGCGCGACGAGATATGCCGGCCCGTCGTGGTCGCCGTTGACGATCACCAGGTTCTCGAACAGCACCGGCGAACTGCAATAGCCATGCTTGCTGGAGAAGACGCCGGGACGAACCTGCCACAGCCGCTTGCCGGCGTGATCGTAAGCGGCGACGAACATGCGGTCGCCGTCGAGGAAGCTGACGTAAACCCGCTTCTCGTCGGCTGCGGGAGTGCTCGACGCGCGGCTGTTGAGCGAGTGCAGACTTTCGAGCGGCGTTTCGAGGACGACCCGCTCCCACAGTTGCTTGCCGGTGTCGCGGTCGAAGCAGGAGAGCACGCGCTTCCGCGATTCGTCGACACGGGCCGGCACACGGCGCACCGGCTCGTCAGCCCCCACGACGAACACGCGCTCGCCGGCGACGATCGGCGACGCATGCCCGGGCCACGAGAGCGGCGTCTTCCAGGCGATATTTTCACCTTCCGCCGCGCTCCAGCGCACCGGCAAGTCGGTCTCGACGCTCGTCCCATCCCCCCGCGGCCCACGCCAGTTGGGCCAGTCCTCGGCCGAGAGGGGCGCGAGCGCGATGCACGTTGAAACGAGGAACAGGACAGCCGATCGGAGCCGGTACATCATTTCGCTTCGTCCTCGTGCTGCGTCGCTGCGGAAGACTCCAAGACTGTTTCGGCACGTTGCTCGTGAAAGGACGGTGGGACGGGTTCATTCGCAAACGCGCTTACTACGATGCCGGTTTCATCGGTATCGCTGTGGCCAATCCCGCCGAGTCCACCAAGCCCTCCACTGTTTCCCTGGGTTCCGCCAAATCCACCGCCAAGTCCGGCGAGTCCGCCAAGTCCACCAAGTCCACCTCCAAGTCCGCCCGGGCTCCCGATTCCACCAAGTCCGCCGTAGCCGTATCCGCTGATGCCCCGCCATGCGTTCCACCCGGACTTGACCGGTGGAAAATGCCAATCTTGGACGAATTGCGGCGGATCCAATCCAGTCCGCACATCAGAATCCGCCGCGCCGTAATCACAATCGTCCGAATGCGGCTCTGAAACAGTCAGAACCACGCGTTCCCCACGAAGGCACGCCTCGCACCAGCCGAGCGGAACGTACATCGCCGTCAGCCCACGAACGGGAAAACGCCGAAAATGACAACCGCCGGTCTGGATCTCACCGGCAGCGTCGATGTAGCTCGTGCGCGACATCGTGAACACCGTCCCGAGCCAATCATATCGACCAAGCAGAGCATATCCGGCAACGTATGCCAAAAAAAGACACGCCGTGGCAGAACCAATCCACCATCGAACGGCGCCACGTTTGCATTTCGTTTGCTGCGCCATGACTGGACTCCGTTCCAACGATGCCTCGGGCACGGATGGGGGTCGCGAGACTCGCGATTGCCAACGCAATCTCGCACTTCAGCGGGCATCGGTCAATTGCAATCAATTAGGCTCCCTGTGCCGCACTGAAGCCCAAATGGCACATCCCACCCCACTGCACGTCGACCTCGAGCGTCTCGATGGACAGCAGTAGCGATCGCCCCCGCTGCCAGGCCGGGTCGTCGATCGTCGATTCGATCGGCTCACCGCGCGACGAGCGCGTGCTTTTGCACGAATTGGCGAAGCTTCTCGATTCGTTTGTCGGCTTGAAGGATCTCGATTTCCGAACTCGTCAAGCTGCGAAACAGATCGGGGATCGACTCGACGCCCAGTTCCTTGAATCGCGCCTTGAGGAATCCCTTGGGTTCGAATCGACCGGCGTCGCGCTCGATCGATTCCAGTTTTCGGCCCAATCGCGATTCGAGAATCTCCGGATGGTCCACTATCAGGCATTCGATCGAGGGCATCATCGGAACGAGCAGGATCGGCGGGCTGGGTTGCCACAGCCGAAAGTAGCTTCGAAGTTCGCGTTCCGTTTCGCGCGATCGATCGGCATCGCTCGAGTCGGTGTCGAACACGAACGCGACCGGGGCGCCGTCGAGAAGCAGAATCTTCCGCGCCAGGGGGCGTCCCGCATTCCTGCCTCCCGCGACGACCAGCACGAACTCCGCGGTATCGTGCAGATCCTCGAGCAAACGCTCGATCAGAACTCGATCCGTCTCGCCTTCGACGATCACGTGAACCATGAATCACCTCAAAGCGTGTGGTACGCCCAACCCTGTTCGACCGCGTGACGGTACTTGTCCCGGAGGGACGAGATCATCGTACCATGCTCCAGCGCTTTGTCGAGATCGCCGGCGCTCCAGAGAAGGACGTTCAACGGAACGGCGAATTGCGCGAAGAGTTCGGTGGCCGTCGTGTAATCCCGCAGGCTGAACAACAATCCCATCGTTCCGGGGGGACGGCCTTCCAGCCGAAACCGCAGTTTCGCGATCGCATCGATTGCGGTCGGCTCATCGCGGGCCTTGCTTTCAATGAGAAAGGCCACGCCATCGACATACACGATGCCGTCGATCTGCTCGACGCTTCCGAGGCGTTGACGCGGAATCGTCACGATGTACGGCCAGCGGGTGTCGGTTGGGGCTTCGAGATGGAACGCACGGATCACGAGGTATTCGAAAGCGCGACCCGGATCCCAACCGGGAATCCGATTGCCGAGCTTCAGTTCCGCCCAAATCCGGACCAATTCCGCTCTCGTCCATTCGAGCGCCGCATGCTCCAACTCTCGCGATGTCGCCATGATGCCCCATTCGCCTTTGGTCGCCGTCGGCTCCCTACTTCTCCATCTCCCGCGCCGTCTTCTCCGCCTCGCGCAGCGCCCGCAGGATGTTCCCGCCGAGGATTTTGCGGATCGCCTCTTCGTCGTAGCCGCGGTCGAGCAGCGCCTGCGTGATGTAGGGGAAGGTCGAGACGTCTTCGAGCTGTGCCGGCGTGAGGGTGATGCCGTCGTAGTCCGAGCCGAGGCCCACGTGGTCGATGCCGGCCACTTTCGCGATGTGCTCGATGTGGTCGACCACGTGGTGAATGTCGCCCGCCTCGATCGGGTGTTCTTCCTGCCAGGCGGCGAAGGCCTTGTCGAACTCGGCCGGCGTCTTGTGCTGCTTGCGAAGTTCGCGCATCACCTCGAGCACGTTCGCCCGCTTCTTCGCCGACTCGGGGACCACGAACCCCGAGTAGAAGTTGACCATCACCACCCCGCCGTTCTTCGCGACGAGTTTCAGCACGTCGTCCGGCACGTTGCGCGGGTGCGGGGCGATGGCATAGGCCGACGAGTGCGAGGCGATCACCGGGGCTTTGCTCACGCGGAGCACGTGCCGCATCGTGTCGGCCGAAACGTGCGAGATGTCGGCGAGCATCCCCAGTTCGTTCATAGTGCGGATCACGTCCTCGCCGAACGGGGTGAGCCCCTTGTGCTTCGGCTCGTCGGTGGCGGAATCGGCCCAGTCGAGCGTGTCGGAATGCGTGAGCGTCATGTATCGCACGCCGAGGTCCGCGAACATCCGCAGCACCGCGAGCGAGTTCTCGATCGCGTGCCCGCCCTCGATGCCGATCAGCGCAGCGATCTTGCCTTCCTTCCTGATCCGCTCGACGTCGTCGGCCGTGACCGCGAGTTCGAACGCATCGGGATAGCGGCGGCACATGCGGCGGATGATGTCGATCTGCTCGAGCGCGAAGTGCGCCGCCTTGTTCTGGTGCCGTTCGTCGGCGGGAACATACGCGGCGAAGAACTGCGCGCCGACGCCACCCTTCTTCAGTCGCGGGATGTCGGTGTGGAATTGCTCGACCGACTTGGCTATGTCGGCGGCGTCGAACGACGAGCCGGCGTGGTTCCGCAGTTGCCAGGGAAGATCGTTGTGGCCGTCGAAGACCGGGGCGTCGCGGTGAATGGCGCGGGCGCGTTCGGTCAGGACGACCGGTTGGCGCTGGGTAGGTCCATTCTGCCGGAATGGACCTCGTGCGCGGGCTTCCGCTTGGCCTGCCAAAGATGGTTGCCGTGAGTGAACGCCCTGCAAACCCGCTCGTTCCGCGGCGGCGGCGTCATCGAATCGTGAACTTCGCCCCGCGCCCGACGTCCCGCCCGGCAGGCGGGACGTACCAGCCCCACGGGCCATCGCCTCGGGATCGCGGCGCGTCGTCCAGAAGACGGCGTTCAACAGCATCCGACGGAAGTGCTCGCTCTCGAAGTCCTGCGGAATGCCCATCGACGTGAAGAACGTGCGGCCTCCCTCGTACTCACTAACGAACGTCACCGGGTGCCGCTTCTCGCCGTCGTCGCCGATGTGCAGGACCACGACTCCCTCGGCCAGCGGCCCGGCGTGGTACATCTTGTCGGAGGTGATCTCGCCGACGTCCTTCAGCACGGGATGCTCCGCCTGCGCCGCGACGACCGTCGCGCGGAACGGCTTCGATTGCCCGTAGCCGGTGTAGTTTCCGCCGAGTACCTTCCGGTCGAAGACCGCGTTGTCTTCCTTCTGGAAAGCGTGGCCGGCGGTGCGGATGCCGAGCACCGGCTTGCCGCTCTCCCAGTGCTTGCGGACGACGGCCATCTCCTCTTCGGGAAGTTTCAACCGACGGGCGAAGACGACCAGCAGTTCGGCCTTCGCGAGATCGTCGATCCCCTCGATGTGCGTCGCGCCGTCGCTCGCCCACGAGGCGGTGCACTCGACGCGGTAGGTGGTGTCGAGTCGCTCGATGAACGATCGCAGCGACGCTTCGGAACGGTACTCCTTCGAGCCGGAGAGGACGTGGATTCGCAGCGGGGCGTCGGCGGGCTTTGCCTTCGGTCCCGCTGGTTCGTCCGCCCCGGAGGCCCGCAGTCCGCCGAGACCCGAGAGCAGCACCGCGAGCATCAACAGCGACAGCACGCCGCCGATGCAGCCCTTCGACTTGATGCCGTGCTTCTCCTGAATCTTGTCGATCGCCGCGACGGCGTCGACGAGATCGGTTCCGGTGGCTTGACGATAGCGTTTGACGGCTTCCACTTTCTTCCCCTCTTTCAGGAGTGAGGCGATGTCTTTGGCGATGGCCCGTTCCGCGGGGGTGGCGTCGTCGTGGCCTTCGGCGGACGAGTCGCCTGGCGAAATGGAATCATCCTGCGCCAGATCGGCCCCGCACGCAACGCACTGCGCGGCGTCCGGCGGATTGTCATGACCGCAGTGAAGGCATTGCATGGGATTTCCGAACCTCGAACTGATCGCGATTGGTAACAGTTTACCCGAATGGCGTCGTGGGCGATTCGAAGTTGTCGGTGGACGATCGGGCGGGTAGGACGAACTTCAGTTCGTCGTGCCCGTCATGGCGGACCGATGGCTCCGACCTCGATGACGCCATCAATCGAGATCGGCGAGAATCAACGGGACCGCGCGGAGCGCGCGGGCCTCGCGCGGCGAACTAAAGTTCGCCCTACGAAGCCCGCCGCGTCGAACTCGTCTTCGACCAATCGTGTCGAGTGTTTCGGCGATCGCAGAAGCCGGGCGCGGCGCGGGCGGGGCGATGGCCCCGCCTTCGACACGCGCGTCTCCCGCGGTACGCTCACCGACTCGACCAAACTCGGTACGATTCGACGAGACGCTCGCCGCGACGGACCGTGGATTGGTACAAGATACCGACTGCCGAGGAAAATCGCAGCGAGGCGGTGCGTTCCGGCCAGCGACGAACCTTGCGGCCGCGCGGCGAAGAGCGACGAATGACCGACACGTCGACGACATCCGAACCGCCGCACGCGCCACTCAAGCGCGAAATCGGCGTCTGCGGCGCCGTGATGATGGGGCTTGGCTCGATCATCGGCACCGGGGTGTTCGTCAGCATCGGAATCGCCGCCGGCGCCGCCGGGCCGGCCGTCGTGCTCGCGATCGCGCTGGCCGCCGTCGTCGCCGCCTGCAATGGACTGTCGAGCGCTCAGCTCGCGGCCAATCATCCGTTGAGCGGCGGAACCTACGAATACGGCTACCGCTGGCTGCACCCGGCCCTCGGCTTCACCGCCGGCTGGATGTTCCTGTGCGCGAAGTCCGCCTCGGCGGCGACGGCGGCGCTCGGCTTCGCGGGTTACGCGCTCTCCGTGACCGGCGACGGCCACGAGACGCGACTCGTCCCGCTGGCGGTCGCGGTCGTGGTGCTGTTGACGGCGATCGTGGCGACCGGAATCCGCCGCAGCAACGCGACGAACATCGCCATCGTCTCGGTGACGCTGTTCTCGCTCGCGGCGTTCGTGCTCGCGGGATTGCCGACGGCGCTCGCGCGGGGGATGGAGAATTGGGTTCCGTTCTTCGGGGGCGCGGATAACCCGCCCCGCGCCGGGGGCGGGCTTGGGCGACTTGGGGGATTTCTCGAAGCGTGCGCCTTGATGTTCGTCGCCTATACGGGATACGGCCGGATCGCCACGCTGGGAGAGGAGATTCGCGAGCCGCGGCGAAACATTCCGCGGGCGATCGTCGTCACGCTGCTGGCGACGATGGCGTTTTACGTGGCCGTGGGATTCGTCGCGGTGGCGGCGGTCGGCGCGGAACGATTGAGCGCGGTCGGAACGGAGCGAGCCGCGCCGCTGGAGGTCGCCGCCCGCGCGTTCCACCTTCCCGCCGTCGCGGCGATCGTGTCGATCGGGGCGGTCGCCGCGATGCTGGGAGTGCTGCTGAATCTCATTCTGGGATTGTCGCGGGTGATGCTGTCGATGGGGCGGCGGGGAGACATGCCCGGGCTGTTCGCCGGCGTCCGCGAATCGACCGGAACGCCGCTGCCGGCGGTACTCGCGGTCGGCCTCGCGATCGCCGGGCTGGCGCTTGTCGGCGACGTGAGGACGACCTGGTCGTTCAGCGCGTTCACCGTGTTGGTGTATTATGCGATCACGAACCTCGCCGCGATCCGGCTGAGCGACTCCGAGCGGCTGTATCCGCGGTGGATCGCGTGGGCGGGGCTGTGCTCGTGCGGGTTTCTCGCCTTCTGGGTCGAGCCGCGGATCTGGATGGTGGGCTTGGGGATGATCGCGGCGGGATTGATCTGGCATGGGGTGGCGACACGGCTGCGGGGTCGGGTAACGTAAACGGTCGTGGTGAAGCATTCATTCGAACCGCGGAACTGAATTGCGACGTGGGCGACGTCGTGGGACGGATTGGCAATCCTCCCACCGAGGATCGAGGCGGACAACAAGGTTGGCGCCTGGCGAGAATGGCGGCTCACCGACGGATTGCCAATCCATCCTACGGACACGATCGCGGCTGGCTCGGCGATTCGACCCGATGAATCGGGTCACTACGAACAGCATCGAAAAAGAGAGCGAAACATGAAACGAGTCCTGTTCGTCTGCGTCGAAAACTCGAACCGCAGCCAGATGGCCGAGGCCTTTGCCCGCATTCACGGCGGCGACGAAATCGAGGCCCACAGTGCCGGCTCGCGGCCTTCAGGCAAGGTGAACCCCAAGGCGATCGAAGCCATGCGCGAACTCGGCTACGACCTCACGCGGCACACGTCGAAGTCGCTCGACGAGATTCCGCCGGTCGAATTCGACGCGACCGTCACGATGGGCTGCGGCGACGCGTGCCCGAACATTCCGGCGAAGCGGCGCGAAGACTGGAGCATTCCCGAACCGAAGGCGCTTCCGCCGGAGGAGTTCCGCGAAGTCCGCGATATGATCGAGCGGAAGGTGATCGAGCTGCTGCGGGAGTTGGAATAATGCGCGAAATGGATCCGGCTTGGCGCGAATTGCAACTCGCCTCCGGCGCCGTCTTCGAAGATCCGGCGGTCGTCGTGTCGCTCGCCGGGTTCGCCGGCGCGCCGGACGCGCTGCATTACGGCGATCCGCGGGGGGAGTATTTCGCGGCCCGCGACGGTGCGGCGATCTTCGATTTGCACGACCGCACGCAGATCGAAATCACCGGCCGCGACCGCGTCGCGTTCCTCAACAACTTCTGCACGAACGACGTCAAGAAGCTCGAACCGTGGCAAGGCTGCGAGGCGTTTCTGACGAACGTCAAAGGGCGCATCCTCGCGCACGTGTTCGTGTTCGTCGACAGCGATTCGATCTGGCTCGAAACCGTCGCCGGCGCCGCCCCCGCGATCATCGCCCACCTCGACAAGTACGTCATCACCGAAGATGTGCAGTTGCCTGACCGGACGGAGGAGTGGGGGGAGTTGTTCGCCTGCGGGCCCGGCTCGATCGACCGCTCGCTTCGCAAATTCGTCTCCTTTTCCCAGCGAATCGCCAGCTCGGGCCTTGGTCGCACGCGACGCGTTGATCTTTTTGGCGTTCCCGGAGTGCTCACGTCGCTCAACACGGGAGAGGCGGGGGTTCTGCTGCGTGAGACATGGGAAGTCTGGACTCGCCCGGGAGGGAAAGAGCGCCGCCCCGCCGGCGCCGCCGCCTTTCACGCGCTGCGGATCGAGGCCCGGTTGCCGCTCGTCGGCGTCGACATCGGCGAAGAGAACCTCGCCCAGGAGGCCGCCCGCACCGAGCAG
Organism: Planctomycetaceae bacterium; assembly: GCA_040877445.1. GTDB lineage: Bacteria > Planctomycetota > Planctomycetia > Planctomycetales > Planctomycetaceae > JBBDNT01. The sequence goes on along the minus strand of JBBDNT010000129.1, from coordinate 697 downwards.
GCGATCTCCTTCACCAAGGGGTGCTATCTCGGGCAAGAGCCGATCGCCCGGCTCGACGCCCTCGGCCACACCAACCGCGAACTCCGCACGCTGCGGCTGGAAGCCGGCCCGGTCCCCGCGGCGGGGACGCCGGTGTTCGGCAACGACCAGGAAATCGGCCGCATCACCTCCGCCGCACTCTCCTACGCCGACGACAAGCCGGTCGCCCTCGCCGTCATCCGCCGCCCCTTCATCGCCCCGGGCTCGCAAGTCACCGTGGGTGAACCCCGCACCCCCGCGAAAGTCGAATAGCCCTCTTGAAATCCTTCAGCAGCGCCCGCCGATCATTCAGCGTCGCCGCTACGAAAGCTGCACCAGCTCCGGCTCCGGTTGCTCCGGCAGCGGGGCGGTGTGGGTTTCCGGGTCGACGAGGGCCGGGGCGGAAGTGCGCGAGTGGTCGAGGTCGGCGTACACGCCGAAATCGTTGAAGAAGAACTTCTTCGCGAGGCGGTAGGCCCAGCTTTTCTCCGGGATTTCGCTCCCCGGATTGTATTGCGACGTGCGGACGCGCATCGCCTCCAGTTCGGCGATCGACGTTTGCCGCACCGTGCCGTCCTTCGCGCCGTGCTTCGTCACGAGCGCCTTGAGCAGATCGGGCCGTTCGAGGACGATGCAGCCCCGCGTGGTCCGCTGGGCGAGCGTGCGGAAGTCGCGGAGG
>JBBDNT010000128.1:0-5347 GCA_040877445.1 Planctomycetaceae bacterium | reverse complement strand
CGTATCGTTCGCCCTCGTCTCGCCGGCCATGGTCGAGCGCTTCCCGGCTGTCGAGAACCCCGTGGTGGTCGGGGAGGGCGCCGCGGGCGGCCGGCCGGTCGGCTCCCTGGCGAAGATGACGGCGTTCAGCTTTCATCCCGTGAAGACGATCGCCTGCGGCGAGGGGGGCGCGATCGCCACCGACGACGACGAGCTGAATCGCCGCTTGCGGCTGTTCCGCAATCACGGCATCACCACCGATCACCGCCAGCGCGAGGCGACGGGGTCGTGGTATTACGAGATGGTGGAGTTGGGCTACAACTACCGGCTGAGCGACATTCACAGCGCACTGGGGCTGAGCCAGTTGCGGAAGCTGCCGCGCTTCCTGGAACGGCGGCGGGAGATCGCCCGCCGCTACGACGAGGCGTTCGCCGGATCTCCGAACATCCGTCCGCTCGCGCGCCGCGACGAGGCGCAGCACGCGTACCACCTGTACGTGGTGCGGCTGTCGGATCGCGATGCCGGGTTCGCCGAATTGCGCGGGCAGGGAATCGGAGTCAACGTGCATTACATGCCCGTTCATCTGCATCCGTTCTACCGCAATCGCTTCGGCACGGGACCGGGACTGTGCCCGGTGGCGGAGGAAGCGTACCGGCACATCGTCTCGCTGCCGATCTTCCCCGGATTGAGCGACGAAGGACAAACGCGGGTGATCGCGGCACTCGAGGCGTTGCGCCAATCCGCCGTCGCCGCGTGAGGAGCGCCCCATGAAGACCGTCGCGATCGTGCAGGCCCGGGTGGGAAGCTCCCGCTTGCCGGGCAAAGTGTTTCAGGACATCGCCGGCGCGCCGATGCTGCGGCGCGTGATGGACCGCTTGGGCCGCGCGCGGGAACTCGACGCGATCGTGGTCGCCACCACCACCGAACCGGGCGACGCGGCCATCGAAGACTTCTGCCGCGCCGCCGGCTGGACGTGCAGCCGCGGCAGCGAACTCGACGTGCTCGATCGCTATCATCACGCCGCCCGAATCGCGGGCGCCGACGTCGTCGTGCGGATCACCTCCGACTGCCCGCTGATCGACCCGGGACTGGTCGACGAGATCGTGGCGGCGTTTCGGAACAGGCAACCGGGCCTCGACTATCTCAGCAACACGATCGGCCGGCGAACCTATCCGCGCGGCCTCGACGTCGAGGTGTTCTCGTTCGCCGCGCTGGAGCGCGCCTGGCGCGAGGACGACGATCCGGCGTGGCGCGAGCACGTCACGCCGTACATCTACCGCCGCACCGATCGGTTCCGCTGCGAGACCTTCGAGCAGGAAGCCGACCACAGCGGCTGGCGATGGACCGTGGACACGGCCGCGGACCTGGAAATGGTCCGCCGGATTCACGAACACTTCGGCCACGACGAGTTCACCTGGCAAGCCGCCTTGCGGGCCTGCCTGGAGCATCCCGAATGGGCGGAGCTCAACCATCACATCGAGCAGAAGAGCGTCGATCGTGTCGCGTGAGAAGACGAGCTTGCTGATTCGCGCCGATGCCGGCACGCGAATGGGCACGGGCCACGTGATGCGTTGCCTCGCCCTGGCGCAAGCCTGGCAGGACGCGGGTGGAATCGCGGTTCTGGCGAGCGCCGAACTGCCCGATGCGCTCGCGGAACGCTGCCGGTCCGAGAACGTCCAAGTCGTCGCGATCGATGCCGCGGCCGGATCAGCCGACGGCGCGAACCGAACCTGCGAATTGGCCCGCGAAATCGGGGCGAACTGGATCGTGCTGGACGGCTACCAGTTTCCAGCCGAGTTCCGGGCGGCGATCAAGTCAGCCGGACTCTCGCTGTTGTGGATCGACGATCTGGGAACCGACGAGCCACCGCACGCCGACATCATCCTGAACCAGAACCTGCACGCGGACGAATCGCTGTATCCCCGGCGACGCGAATCGACGAAACCGCTGCTCGGTCCCCGATACGCCTTGCTGCGTCGAGAGTTCCGCCCGTGGCGCGATTGGTCGCGGCCGGCGTCGAGCACGACGCGAAAGTTGCTCGTCACGCTGGGAGGCAGCGATCCCGACGATCACACCACCCGCGTGCTCGAGGCGCTGCGGGAGGTTCCCTTGACCGAATGGCAAGTCGAGGTCGTGCTGGGACCGGGCAATCCCCATCGCGATTCGCTGCTCGCCGCGGCCGAACGCTGCCCGTTCCCGGTTCGAATCCTCGAACGCGTTCGCGACATGTCGCGGCTGATGCGCGAAGCCGACGCGGCGATCGCCGCCTGCGGAAGCACCTGCTGGGAGTTGTTGTTCTTCGACGTGCCGACCGCGGCGGTGGCCATCGCCGACAATCAGCTTCCCTCGGCGAATCGGCTCGCGGACCAGAAACTGATGACGATCATCGGCGCTCGCCGCGACGATCTGGCGGGCGAACTGCGGGAGTTCTTCACGAACCTGCCGACGAAAGCCGGTTCGACCACGAATCGTCCGCGTCTCGTCGACGGTCGCGGCGCTCAGAGGGCAGTGCGGGCACTGGGACTCGACGTGCTCGACGTGCGGTCCGCGGTCGCCGAGGACAGCCGCGACGTGTGGGAATGCTCGAACGATTTGAGCGCGCGGGCGGTCTCGATCAACCCCGCCCCCATCCCGTGGTCCGATCACGAAAACTGGTACGCCGCGCGACTTCGTGACTCCGACTGTCTGTTCCTGGTCGCGACGGCGAACGACGGCGAGTTCGTCGGCCATTGCCGCTGCCAGTTGGACGACGAAGCCTGGGTCATCTCGATCAGTCTCCGCCCCGGCCATCGAGGCAAGGGATATGGCGTGCGATTGATCCGGCAGACGGTCGAGCGTCTGTTCGCGCAGCGATCCGCCGAGTCGCTCGACGCTTACATTCGCCTCGACAATCCGGCGTCTCGAAAGGCCTTCGAAAAAGCCGGATTCGAATCGGTGGGGCTGAAGAACATTCGCGGCGTGGAGATGGCGCATTACGTGATCGCGCCCGCGTGCGGCGAACAGGCTCTCGCAGAAAAGGCTGTCGCATGAATTCGTTCCAGATCGCCGATCGTCCCATCGGTCCCGGGCACCCGGTGTACTTGATCGCCGAGATTTCAGCCAACCACAATCAGAATTTCGACGAAGCCGTCAAGCTCGTTCGAGCCGCGAAGGAGATCGGCGCCGACGCGGTCAAGCTGCAAACCTACACGGCCGACACGCTCACCATCCGCTGCGACCGGCCGGAGTTCCGCGTTGGCGGGGGAACGTTGTGGGACGGAAGGACGCTCCACGATCTCTACGGCGAGGCCCACACGCCCTGGGACTGGCAGCCGCGCTTGAAGCAGGTCGCCGACGAAATCGGCATCCATCTCTTCAGCACCCCGTTCGACCCGACCGCCGTCGACTTTCTCGAAGCGATGAACGTCCCGGTGTTCAAGGTCGCGTCGTTCGAGGTCATCGATTTGCCGTTGATCGATCGCATCGCGCGGACCGGCAAGCCGATCATCATGTCGACCGGCATGGCGAGTCTCGAAGAGATCGACGAAGCGGTCGCGACCGTGCGTCGCCATCATTCCGGGCTGGTGCTGCTGAAATGCACGAGCGCCTATCCCGCCCGGCCGGACGATGCGAACCTGCGGACGATCGCCGATCTCTCGCGGCGATTCGGCGTGCCGGCGGGACTGTCGGATCACACGATGGGGATCGCGGTGCCGGTCGCCGCGGTCGCCCTGGGCGCCTGCGCGATCGAGAAACATCTGACGTGGTCGCGTTCCACCCCCGGTCCCGACTCCGCATTCTCGCTCGAGGTCGACGAGTTCCGCGCCATGATCGAAGCGGTTCGCATCGCCGAACAAGCGCTTGGGGAAGTTCGCTACGGATCGGGCGCGCAGGAAACCGCCAGCCGCGCCTTCCGGCGTTCGCTGTTCGTCGTGGCCGACGTCCAGGCCGGAGAGCCGTTCACCGAAGCCAACGTGCGGTCGATTCGTCCGGGACACGGCCTGCCGCCCAAGCATATGCCGCAAGTCCTCGGCCGCGTAGCGCGGTGCGACGTTTCGCGCGGCACCCCGCTGGATTGGGAATTGATCGACGACGAGGCCGGGGAATCAAGTCTTTCGAAAGCCTCGTGATGACGGAGCCTTCCGAACCGCGTCCGCGGCGGATCGCGCATCTCACGTCGGTGCATCCGCCGTTCGACACGCGCATCTTCGTGCGGGAATGCGGCTCCGCGCTCGCGGCGGGATACGAGGTGACGCTGGTCGCGGCGCACGATCGGTCGGAATGCCGCGACGGCATCGATATCCGCGCCGTCCCGCGGGCGTCGTCGCGATTGCGACGCATGTTGCGGACGACATGGCAGGTCTTCCGCGAGGCGCGCCGCGCGAAGGCCGACCTCTACCAGTTTCACGATCCGGAATTGATTCCGGTCGGACTGATGCTGAAATTGCTCGGGCATCGCGTCGTCGCCGACATCCACGAGGACTTGCCCAAGCAGGTGCTGTCGAAGCCGTGGATTCCGAGGCCGTTGCGGCGCGCGGCGTCGCTCGCGGTGCGCGTCGTCGAGTCGACCGGAGCGTGGGCGTTCGACGGCGTCGTCGCGGCGGAACCCGATATCGCCGACCGCTTCCCACCGAAGAAGACGGTCCTCGTGCAAAACTTTCCGATCGCCGACGAACTCGCCCCGCCGGGCGCTTCGGGATCAGCCTCCTTATCCGCCCGGCCCGCGAACGTGCTGTACGTGGGGAGTCTCAGTCGGCTGCGCGGCATGTGCGAACTCGTGCGGGCCATCGAATCGCTTCCGAAGTCGCTCGACGCCCGGTTGCTGCTGGCCGGAAAGTTCGAATCCATCGAGTTGGAGCGGGAACTGTCCCGAATGCCGGGCTGGCGGCGCGTCGATGCTCAGGGGCACTGTTCGCGCGACCGCGTGCGCGAATTGATGGGCGTCTCGCGAATCGGCATCGTGACGTTGTTGCCGTGCCCGAAGTACGTCGCCGCCTATCCCACCAAGCTGTTCGAGTACATGTCGGGGGGGCTGCCGGTGATCGCGTCGGACTTTCCGCTGTGGCGGCGGATCGTCGAATCGGCCGGCTGCGGGCTGCTCGTCGATCCGGAACGCCCCGAGGCGATCGCCGAGGCGATCCACTGGCTGCTCGAGCACCCCGCGGAGGCGGACGCAATGGGCCGACGCGGCCGGCAAGCCGTGCTCGACCGCTACGATTGGGCGAACGAGGCCGAGAAGCTGCTGGCGTTCTATGACCGCCTTCTCGGGGCATGCGACGCACATTGCGATTTCGACGCCGCGGAAGCGGCCCTCGTCCCCTCTCCCCCGGCTCGGCGGGGGAGAGGGCCGGGGTGAGGGGGCTTTTCGGCCACCCAGCGCGTCGCGGCG
>JBBDNT010000127.1:16404-28636 GCA_040877445.1 Planctomycetaceae bacterium | reverse complement strand
TCTTGCCGGAACTGTTCGGCGGCGAGCACCTCGTGACGCGGCTCGCGGACCGGCAAGACTTCGAGCTCCGCATCTTCGACGCGGCCAAGGGCGAGACGCAACACCTGTTGCAAACGAAAGGCGTCGGCCCCTACGAAGTCCACGGCCGCCTCTCGACCACAATCCAAAACGGCCGCCCCGTGATGCTCAGCAAGGACAAGCTGCAACTGTGAAGGCGGCCGCCTCGCAGTGCTCGAGCGAGCCGCGCTCCCCTGTCGGGTCGCGGCTGACCTGGAGCATCGGCGGCTAACCAGTGAATCATCGTTCGCCTCGCGTCTTCGCCTCCATCGCTTTCATGTATTCGCCATATTGCTTGTCCAATTCCGCGAAGCTCACGCCGGTGAGTTCGGCCAGCGATTGCACGCGGTCCGGGCGCGAGGCGTAGAGTTGCGTCAGGTGCGTCACCAGTGCGTCGCGGTGGCGGCCGCCGTCGTGGTGCATGAAGAAGTGCGCCAGTCCCGACGCCTGGCTGTAGTTGCGGGCGATGTTTTGCGTATCCATCTGGAACGCCCGCATGCCGTGGCTGGCGAACCGCGCCAGCGGGACGTAATAGCCGTCGTTCAGATAGCGGAAGCGGGCGTTGAGGAACCGCACGTAATTCGGATCGCCCACCGAGTAGCTGCCGTTCTCCACGCGGAACGATTCGAGATAACAGGCGATCCCCTCGATGATCCAGAAGTTCCCCGCCTCGGCGATCATGCGGTCGCCAGCCACGCTTTCGTAGAACATCTGGTGCGTCGCCTCGTGATAGAGGGTCGGCTCGACGTCTTCGTCGTGGAAGAAGTACGAGATGCGGTCGGTGGTGTAATACAGTCCGTTGGTGATGCCGATCTGCGGGATCTTGCCGATCAGCGTCTGCTGGTATTCGTCCTTCGTGCGGTAGTAGTAGACGACGTAGGGCTTCGGGTTCGCGACCCGCGGCGAGCGGGCGGCCCCTCCCTCGAACAGTTGCCGCAACTGCTGCGGCGTATTGAAGAAGCCGGCGAACGTGCGGACGAAATAGTCGTGGAAGATTTCCAGCTTCCGCGCCACTTCGACGCCGCGCTCCAGGCTGTGGTTCGTCTTCACCAGAAAATGCTCGGTGCGGATTTCCCAGGCGTGGCGGAAATCGCGGCGGATTTCCGCCTCTTGCGCGGCCGAAACCCAGCGGCGGTTCAGATAACGCTCGCCTTTCTCGTAGCGTTCCACGTGCGCCTTCGGGAGCCAGCCGTACTTGTCGTGCCAGACGTTCCGCAACGACTGCTGCTTCTCGAACGGCGTGACCCACTCGTCCCCGCTGCGGACGAAGCCCAGCAGTCGGCGGGCCGCCGCGTGATCGGGATCGGCGGCGACGACGTCCTGCAGCACTCCGTAGGCATAACTCGAAAACCCGCGCGCCACCGCCCGCCGCGAGAGGAGATACAGTTCGGCCGCATGATCGCCGCGGATCCGGCGGAGGCTCTTCAACGCCTCGAGCCGTACCGGCGCGAGTTCCGCCGAGAGCGGTTCCTGCACATGCCGCGGCAGGGTGCGGACCTGCAGCTTCTCCGGGTCGCGGCGGTTCGACAACGCGCGAATCACCGCCGCCTCGTCTGCGAGTCCCTCGCGGTCGCAATCCGCGAGCAATTCCTGCAAGCGGCGATCGTACGCGACACGCAAGTCTTCGTGCTCGTGCTGCACCTTCTCGAGCGCGGCGTAATCGGCGGCGGATTGACCGGTCGCCGAACCGGCCGCGGCGACGACCGCCAGATGCGCGACGACGACGGCGAGGGCGAAATGGAACAGCCGTCCGTGAGGCATGGGAAGAGTCGATCCGATGGAGCGCGGCGGAGGAGTCGAATTCGCGGCCCGATCTCCGGTGGTCCATTCTAATGGATCAGGCCGACGGGATCGACAGGAGTCGGTCGCGGATACAGTACGTCCCGCCTGCCGGGCGGGACGTGGAGCGCACGGCCGAAGTCACCGAAGTGCGGCGGTTCGGTCGTACGCAATGGTTGCATCGTTCCGGGGTCGCCACAGGCGAAGCCGTGCGATCACGGGAGCCCGACGACGTTCCGGTCCCCGCGATCCCGCTCACCACGTCCATTCCGGCAGAATGGACGTACAAGTACGTCCCGCCTGCCGGGCGAGACGTGGTGCGCAGTGTGACGCTCGCCGCAAACGATCGCCCGAATCGTGGAGCACGGTCGCGAATTGCGGCTGGATGGTCACGGAATCGGGCGGCCGTTCGATCACGGCAGACGATTGCCCTTCCGGACATCGCCAGCTCGCTCACCACGTCCATTCCGGCAGAATGGACGTACAGAGCGCTCGCGGGGGTCCAGTGGCGGACTTCGGACGAATGGAGTGGCGGGCATTGTGAGGGACGAGGCGGGCGGTTAGAATGGCGCCGGCGAATTGAGATTGAGTCTCAATTGCGATCCGCCGATTGGAGTTCTCCCCGATTCGGAGCCGCGTCGTGCCGCAGGTCGTTCCCCTCGAAATGTTGCGGGCCGGCGAGCGCGGGCGGATTCACGACGTGCATGGCCGCTTGGAATTGGTCGGACGCCTCGAAGAAATGGGCTTCCGGGCCGGGGCGGCGATTCGCATGGTGCGGCCGGGTTCCCCCTGCATCATCGCGCTCGAAGACCACCGCCTCTCCTTCCGCGGCGAGCAGGCCGCGTTCGTCCTGGTGGAACTGGAATGCCCTTGATGACGCTCGACACCCTCGCCGAAGGCCAGCGGGCGCGAATCGTCGCCATCGACGGCGAAGACGGCATCGCCTGCCGACTGATGGAAATGGGCCTGACCGACGGCGAGCGGATCGAAGTGATCGGCTTCGCCCCCTTGGGGGATCCGATCGAATACCGCGTGCGCGGCTACGCGATCTCCCTCCGCGCCAAGGAAGCCCGCCGCGTGCGGGTGACGAGTGACGAGTGACGAGTTACGAGTTACGAGTTACGAGTTACGAGTTACGAGACGTTCACTGCCTACTGCTTACTGCCTACTGCTTACTGCCTACTGCCGACTGCCGACTGCCGCCCGCCTTATGACCGCCCTCCCCTCCGCTCCCGTTCGGCCGTTGACGGTTGCCTTGATCGGCAACCCGAACACCGGCAAGAGCACGCTGTTCAACGCGCTCGCCGGGATGCAGGCTCGCGTCGCGAACTTTCCCGGCGTGACGGTCGAAAAGAAACTCGGCCGAATGAGGTGCGGCGGCCGCGAAGTGCGGCTCGTCGATCTGCCGGGAACCTACAGCCTTTCGCCGCGCTCGCTGGATGAACTCGTCTCGGTCGACGTGCTTCTCGGCCGGCAGCGCGACGTGGGGGCGATCGACGCGGTGGTGTGCATCGTCGATGCATCGAACCTCGAACGCAACCTGTATCTCGTCAGCCAGGTGCTCGACCTGCGGCTCCCCACGGTCGTCGTCCTCAACATGAGCGACCTGGCCGGGCAGCGCGGCATGACGATCGACGCCGCGGCCCTCGAAGAGCGGCTCGGCGTGCCGGTGATTCCCACTTCGGCCCACAAGCGGCGCGGCATCGAAGCGGTCCGCGAGGCGATCGTGCAAGTCGCGGCGGCGGATGAAGCAACGGACGGGTGGCTGGGGTCGAAGCGAAGCGGAGCCCCCAGCGAATCGCCGACGTGCCCGCCCATCGCTGGGGGCGATCCGCCGGGCGACCTCGCCGGGCGTGGAGGCCGACCCGCGGCGGATCGACCCCAGCCACCCCACTTCGATCCCAAGAGTGAGGGGGAAAGCGCGGACGGCGCGTCCACTTCGCATCGCCCCAGCCTGTTTCCCGATGCATTCTACGCCGAGTGCGAGCGACTCGAAGCGAAACTCGCGGAATCGAACGGCGTGGAGCCGCCGCCGCGTTACCTGGTCGAGCGGATGCTGCTCGATGTCGGCGGGGCGGTCGAAGAGCGGTTCGAGCGTCGCACGTCGGACGATCTCGCATCCTGGTTGAAAGCCGCTCGCGAACGACTGCGCCAAGCGGGCTGCCGAATTCCCGGCGTCGAGGCGCAGGTGCGTTACGCCTGGGTCCGCGAGGTTCTCGACGGCGTGCTCGTGCGGCCGAGCGAGCGCGTCGTGACTTCGAGCGATTCGATCGACCGGGTGCTCACGCACCGCGTGGCGGGGATGCTGATCTTCGCCGCGGTGATGTTCGTCGTGTTCGTGTCGATCTTCCTGCTTGCCGACCCGGTGATGCAACTCGTCGAAGCGGGACCGGCCGCTTTGGGAGACATGGTCGCCGGCGTGATGTCCCCCGGCACGCTGCGCAGCTTGATCGTCGACGGCGTGATCGGCGGAGTCGGCAGCGTGCTGGTCTTTCTGCCGCAGATCGCGATCCTGTTCCTGTTCATCGCGCTCTTGGAAGACTGCGGCTACATGGCGCGGGCGGCGTTTCTGATGGACCGGCTGATGCGGCCGATCGGACTGTCCGGGAAGTCGTTCGTGCCGTTGATGTCGTCGTTCGCGTGCGCGATTCCCGGAATCATGGCGACGCGGGTGATCGAAAACCGCCGCGACCGGATGGTGACGATTCTGGTCGCCCCGCTGATGAGCTGCTCGGCGCGGCTGCCGGTGTATCTGCTGCTCACGGCGCTCTTCGTGCCGGACGAGAAGTGGCTGATCGGCGGACTGGTGTTGTTCGCGATGTATTCGCTGGGGGTTCTGGTCGCGGTGCCGGTGGCGTGGACGTTGAAGAAGACGTTTTTCCAAGGAGAGACGCCGCCGTTCGTGATGGAATTGCCGAGCTACAAATGGCCGTCGCCCAGGATCGTGCTCAGCCGCGTGTACGACCGCTCGAAGGCGTTCGTGGTGCGGGCGGGCACGCTGATTTTCGCGACGATGATCGTCGTCTGGGCCGCGGGATATTTTCCCGGCGACCACGCCCGCGAGAACGCGCTGGTCGCGCAGCTCGAAGTACTGGAAGGCGTCGAAGAACCCGCCGCGGAACAGGAAGCCCGGCTCGAATCGCTGCGGGAAGAAATCAACGTGGAGCGCGGCGAACTGATCGCCGGCAGCTTTCTCGGCCGGGCCGGGCACGCCATCGAACCGTTCGTCGAGCCGCTCGGTTGGGACTGGAAGATCGGCGTGGGGGCGATCGCCTCGTTCCCCGCCCGCGAGGTCATCATCGGCACGCTGGGAACGATCTACAGCCTCGGCGGCGATGTCGACGAGGAAGACGAGGGCCTGCGTGCCGCGATGCAATCGTCCACCCGCGCGGACGGCACGCCGGTCTACACGATCCCCGTCGCTCTGTCGATCATGGTGTTCTTCGCGCTGTGCGCCCAATGCGCGGCGACGCTGATGGTCATCCGCCGCGAGACCAACAGTTGGCGATGGCCGGCGTTCACCTTCGCCTACATGACGATCCTCGCGTATCTCGGCGCGTGGGCGACGTTCGCGCTCGCGTCGCGATTGCCTTGGGAAAGCTGGCTGGCGTGAAACTCGTAGCGGAAGTCGCCAGACTTCCGGAGCCTGTAGGACGGAATTGCATTCCGTCCGCCACAACACGGTCGCGATCGTCCTTCGATCAACGACTTCACCGGAAGATCGAGCCGCATGCCGGCGGGCGGGCACGACGGAATACCAATCCGTCCTACCCGCCCGATCGTCGACCCACGAGATCCGGTTCGCGTGAAAGAGGCAAAGCCGATGCACTTCGACTGGCAGACGATCATCGCCCTGGCGTGCGTGGCGGCCGCCCTCGCGTTCCTCGCACGCCGCGCGCTCGGTTTGTTCGGGAGACAAGGAGGCTGCGGCACGGGAGGCTGCGGGAGTTGTCCCTCGAAGTCGGTCGAATCGGAACGTGGAACCGCGCGGCCTTTCGTTCCACTCGATCTGCTGGAGCAACCGCGCCGGTAGGTCCAATCTGCCGGAATGGAACTCTTTCGCGGAAACACGAGTTTCTTCTTGACAGTTCGAGAATTCGCCGGGTAGGGTGAAGGTCTCCAATCGAATGCCTTGCGGGTCTCGCATTCGCACCGTTCTTTCTTCCCGCAAGGCCGTCACGGTCGCGTGAAACTTCCCACGCGCGGCCGGCCTGTCAACACGGGAGAAACGATGATTCGCGGACGCCAACGGGCCGGCGTCGTGGTTCGCGGCGCGTTCGTCGCGGCCACGGTCGGCTTGCTGATCGCAGGGTGGATGAGTTACGACGACATGGCTCGACGCCGGGCGGCCGAAGCGCAACTTCGGCAACTCGCGGAAGCCAAGACGGCGATCCCTTCCCCTGCCGACTTGTCGGAAGGGGGAGGAGTCCCCGGCGGGGATTCGGCGACGGCGTATCCCGACACGCCGCGGTTCGTCGACGTCACCCAGGCGGCGGGCATCGATTTCGTCCACGAGACGCTGCACGTGGAAGACGACGTCTACCGCATGACGGGGGGCGCGGCCGCGGGCGACTACGACGGCGACGGGTGGATCGACCTGTTCGTGGGGCAGACGCTGGGGCCGCCGCTGTTGTACCGCAATCTCGGTCCCGATCCCGAGACGGGCGAAGTCCGGTTCGAGAGCGTCGCGGACGCGGCGGGCATTCGCGAACCGGCGCATGGTTCGAACGCCGCCGTCTGGGCCGACTTGAACAACAACGGCCGGCTCGACCTGTTCGTCGCCACGGCGAATCAACCGCGGTACTACCTCTACATCAACCAGGGCGACGGGACGTTCACGGAAGAGGCGATCGAGCGCGGGGCCGATGCGGCGAACAAGGTTCCGCGATTCAGCTACGGCGTCGCCGCCGGAGATTACGACAACGACGGATACGTCGACCTGATCGTGTCGGAGTGGCTGTTCAAGCACCAGGCCAGCGAGCTTTCCGGGCTGCGGTTGCTCCGCAACCTGGGGAGCGAGAACCCAGCGCGGTTCGTCGACGAGACGGCGACCGCGGGGTTGCGGATGCCGATCGGCGGGCCGTCCGGCACGGTCGTCGAAGAGTTCAAGCCGGTTTCCTTCGCCCCGCGGTTCTGCGACCTGGACGGCGACGGCGTTCTCGATCTGGCGGTCACCAGCGATTACGGCACCAGCCGCCTGTTCTGGGGAAACGGCGACGGCACGTTCACCGACGGCACCGTCTCGGCGGGAGTCGGAACGGGAACCAACGAGATGGGTTCGGCCATCGCCGACTACGACGGCGACGGCCGGCTCGATTGGTTCGTCACGTCGATCGACCACGGGCACGGCGTCGAAGAAGAGGGGAACCGGCTGTATCGAAACGAAAGGGGCCGCCGGTTCTCCGATCGGACGCGCGCGGCGGGAGTCGCCGACGCCGGTTGGGGATGGGGCGCCGCCTTCTTCGATTACGACAACGACGGCCACCTCGACGTGATCGCCACCAACGGGTTTCCCTCGTTGGACGAGTTCTTCAGCCGCTTCACCGCGTTTCCCACGCAGTTGTGGCGGAACAACGGCGAAGGAGGGGCGGGCACGACGTTCATCAACGTGGGGAAATCGAGCGGAATCGCCGACGACCTTTCCGGAAAGGGGCTGCTCGTCTTCGATTACGACAATGACGGCGATCTCGACGTGTTCATCGTCAACAACGGCTCCGCCGCGCACCAGGAAACCGGCGCCGGCCGGCAGGGAGAGCGGGCGCTCACCGTCGAGCAGTTGGGCATGCCGGTTCTGTACCGCAATAACGGCGGCAATCGCAATCACTGGCTGAAGGTGCGGACGATCGGCAGCATCTCCAATCGCGGCGGACTCGGCGCGCTCGTCACCGTGACCGACGGCCGGCTGGGCCGACCGCTCGTCTCAGAAATCAACGCCGGCAGTCACTTCCTCGGGCAAAGTCCGGCGGAGGCGCACTTCGGACTGGGCCGGCACGTTCCCGACGCGGTCGAGCGGGTCGCCATCCGTTGGCCGAGCGGAATCACGCAGGAATTCTCGAACGTCCCGGTGAACGACACGTTGCTGGCGGTCGAGCGAGTGGAGAGTCCGCCCGCGGATCCGCCGGCCGTCGTCGCCCGATCCGCCGAGCCGCCCGATGTCCGCCGCCGGCCGCGCGAGTCGAGTCGGAGTCGCGAACGGCAGGGCGTCCGGACGGCGCATGTCGCCGCGTACGACGCGGCCGTGAACGATGCGCCGCGGACGGACGCGGTGATCGAGTGGAACCGCACGCTGTGCCGGCTCGTTCGGGAGACCAACAAGTTCGACCTCGTCACCCGCACGGGCGGGGACAAGCCGCCGGAGGCCTCCCGCGAGATGGCGATGGTGCATCTGGCCATTTTCGACGCCGTCGATTCTTTCGACCGGAAGTGGAAGCCGTACATCGAGCACGTTCCCGTTCCGGCGGGCGCCAGTCGCGAGGCGGCGGTGGCCGGCGCGGCGTCCGACGTGATGACCTACTTGTACGGTCGGCAGAGCACGATCGTCTCGCGGACCAACACGCAACTCGCCGATCTCCGCGCCGCCGGCGTCAGCGAGCGGAGCATCGCCGACGGTCTGGCGGTCGGAAAGGCGGCGGCGCGGCGGATCATCGAGGCGCGGGAAGACGACGGGGCGGACGCCGTCGTCCCCTGGCCCGACAGCGATGAGCCGGGCGAGTACCGCACCGACCGCTGGACTCCGGACGCGGAATCGCCCCCGTCCGCGCCCCAGTGGCCCAAGGTCGAGCCGTTCGTGATGACCAGCCCCTCGCAGTTCCGCCAGCCCGGTCCCCCCGCGATCGGCAGCGAAGAGTATCGGCAGGATCTGGCCGAGGTCGAAAAATACGGCGACCGCCGCCGGTACGATCCCAAGCGCTATCCCAACGGCAAGCTCCCGCGCGAGATCCAGCGGGAATTGGCGACCGCTTTCTTCTGGGCCGAAAAGGGACTCAACCCGAACAGCGCCAAGAACAATCACGGCACGGTGACCCCCGTGGGGCACTGGAACGAGATCGCCTCCGCGGTCTCTTTGGAGAAGCGGTTGTCGCTGGAGGAGAACGCGCGGTTGTTCGCGTTGCTGAACGTGACGCTGGCCGACGCCGCGATCGCCGCGTGGGACATGAAATACCACTACAACCTGTGGCGACCGATTCATGCGATCCTCGTGCCCGCCGGAAAGAGCGGCGCCGACGACTGGCTCCCGTTGATTCCCACCAGCATGCATCCCGAGTATCCCAGCGGCCACAGCACGTTCAGCGGCGCCGCGGCCGAGGTGCTGGCCCGCTACTTCGGCGCCGACGAAGTCGCCTTCACGTGCACCGGCGACGACGCGTTGATCGACCCCCTCACCGGCGAGCGCGAGGAACGCACCTTTCGCAGTTTTCGGAAGGCCGCCGAAGAGGCCGGACGCAGCCGGATTTTCGGCGGCATCCACTACCAGTTCTCCAACGACGACGGTCTGAAAGCCGGCAAGGAACTCGGCGGATACGTCTTCGAAAACGCCCTCACCGCGCGACAGGCCGAAGCTCCCTGAAATCGTTTCGCCCGCGAGCCTCCCGCGTCAGCGGGGGGAGAAAGCCGAAGTTCCGCACCGCTACGTCGCCGCCACCACGCGATCCCGTCCCTCGCGCTTCGCCTGGTACAGGGCGGCGTCGCCGGCGCGGAGCACCGCTTCGCCCGTCGAACCATGCCGGGGGAACTCCGCGATCCCCAGCGACAGCGTGACCCCCGCGAGCGTGCGACCTTCGAACTTCAGACGAATTCCTTCGGCCGCCGAGCGGATGCGCTCCGCCCGACGACGCAACACGTCGAGCGAGGCGCCGGGCAGAATCAGCGTGAACTCCTCCCCGCCGAACCGGCAGGCGATGTCCGTCTGCCGCAGGTGTTCGCGCAGCAGTTGCCCCACTTCGCGCAGTAGTTCGTCACCGGCGGCGTGTCCGTGGGTGTCGTTGAACTGCTTGAAACGGTCGATGTCGAGCATGATGACGCCCAACGGGGCTTGTTGCCGCGCGGCGCGACGCGCCTCCTGCTCCAGCACCTCTTCGAGATAGCGGCGGTTGAACAGGCCGGTGAGCGGATCGCGGACCGATTGCTCGCGGAGTTGGGCGTGCCGCTCGGTGAGTCGGTCGGTCTGCCGGTCGATCTGCTCCAGATCCTTTCGCCGCACGACGTTCGCGACGACGCTCAACACCGAGACGAACAGCACGAACACGATGAAACTCGGCCAATTGATTCGGGCCGTCTCCGGAACGAGCGCCGGCAGCAGGCACAAGCCGACGATTTGCACGCCGGCCACTACCGCGGTCGTCCGGGCGGACAGCAGAATGCCGCACAAGAGAACCGACACGGCGACGTAGGTCAACGGAACGGAATCGCCGGCACGGACGAGCGGATCGAAGATCAACGTTCCCCAGGGCGCGGCCACCGCGCAGGCCACCGTCAACAGGGCCGCCGGTCCATAGCGCCCCGCCCGATTCAGCAGATACGCGGCCCCCAGCCCGACCGTCAAGCCGGAGATCAGCGGCGGATAGCTGTCGCGGCGGGAGCTGCCCGCTTCGTTGAACAGATACACGAGGACGATGGCGATCGGCATCAACGGCAGCATCCCCACGATCAGCCAACCCAGCAGCCGCGCGCGGCGGCGGTCCGAATCGGAAGCGGAGAACTCGGCCGTCGCCTCGTTGGGCATTCGGGCTTCGTTCCGCGCAGAACGGGATCGATGCGACGAATCGGTCGCGACAGGGGGCGAAGACGGCATGACACGGGATCCCATCGACTTCGTCGGTCGCACCGTTGTTCCATTCCGCGTTCAGGCCCGCTGGTTTCGTCGCTTTCGTCCCAATCGCTTCGAGCCGCGACCGTCACAGAGCGGTGTTGCGCGCGATCTCGATTCCTCCATCGCTCATTGACGGTCCCGGCCTGGTTTTCAACGAGCGGCTATCCCGCGAATGATAACGGATCCGGCTGAAAAGAGGCACTGGAACGCCGGCCGGAGCATCAGCGCGGCAGAGTCCCCGGGAATTCCCTAGGTCGGAATTCCGGAAAGCGCGGTTGCTTTTCCCGCAGAGTTCCGTAGTCTGGGGGTTCCGGTGAGTCGCACAAGATAGGGAAGAAATCCGATTCTTCGCGTTCGTGCCGGAGACCGATTCCAGGCAGTGCGGAAGGCGGCATTCGCGAGCCGGGTTCCGTACTTGGATGCTTCCTTGACGTGCCACGTTTGACAGGAGATCAAGAATGAAGAGCGCGATGGCAGGACTGTCCTTGGTGGTAGGGCTGCTGCTGGCGGCCCCGGCCGGAGCGGGCCATGGCGGCCCGCATCACGGTCATGCGGGCCACGCCGCGTGTGGGTCGTGCGGCGTCGTCGCCGCTCCCTGCGGGCCGGCGTGTCCCACGGTGTGCGCACCGCAAGTGTGTTGCCGCACGGAGTGGCAAACCGTCGAGCGGGTGGTGCACGTTCCGCAGATGGTGGCGGAAAAGCGCGTCTGCGACGTGGTCGAGTTCCGTCCGGAGGTTCGTCAGCGGACGGTGAACTACGTCGAACGGGTGCCGGTCACGCGGACGGTCGAGTATCAGGTTTGCCGGATGGTTCAGGAAACGCGTTCCCGCGTCGAGAACTTCACCGTCCGGCGGCCGGTGTGGCGGGAGGTTCCGCAGGAATTCACGGTGCAGGTTCCCTACCAGGAGACCCGCCAGGCGACGCGGACCGTCAGCCGTCCCGTGTGGCGCGACGTCGAGACGCAGTTCACGGTGCAGGTTCCCTACACCGAGACGCGCCAGGCGACCCGCACCGTCTGCCGCCCCGTCACCCGTGACGTCGACCAGACCTACACGGTGCTGGTCCCCTATCAGGAGACCCGCCAGGCGACCCGCACCGTCTGCCGCCCCGTCACCCGCGACGTCGAGCAGACCTACACGGTTCAGGTTCCCTACCAGGAGACGCGCCAGGCGACCCGCACGGTTTGCCGTCCGGTCACCCGCGACGTCGAGCAGACCTACACGGTGCAGGTTCCCTACCAGGAGACTCGGCAGGCGACCCGCACGGTCTGCCGCCCGGTGACTCGTGAAGTCGAGCAGCAGTACACGGTGCTCGTCAATCATGTCGAAACTCGCCAGACGACGCGCCGCGTGTGCCGGATGGTTCCCGAGACGCGGACGCGGACTGTCTGCGAAGACCAGGGCTGCTGGGAAACCCGCACCTGCCAGGTTCCGGATCCGTGCAATCCCTGCGCGATGACCTGCTACAACTACCGCGTGTGGGTGCCGAACATCGTCACCCGCCAGGTGGAAGAGACCTGCCACGTCGCCCGTTACTTCGATGAGCCGTGCGATGTCCAGGTCACGGTCTGCCGTCCGGAGCCGCGGA
>JBBDNT010000127.1:4330-16304 GCA_040877445.1 Planctomycetaceae bacterium | reverse complement strand
CCCGCACCGTGCAGGTCTGCGAGTACGTGAACGAGCAGGTGCCCTACGAGTACCAAGTCACCCTCTGCCGGCCCGAGCAGCGGACCCGCACCGTGCAGGTCTGCGAGTACGTGAACGAGCAGGTGCCCTACGAGTACCAGGTCACTCTCTGCCGGCCCGAGCAACGGACCCGCACCATTCAGGTTTGCGAGTACGTGAACGAGCAGGTGCCCTACGAGTACCAGGTCAACCTGTGCCGTCCCGAGCAGCGGACCCGCACCGTGCAGGTTTGCGAATTCGTGAACGAAGAGGTGCCCTACGAATACCAGGTGCAGCTCTGCCGGAACGAGACGCGGACGCGCACCGACAAGGTCTGCGAGTACGTCAGCGAGCAGGTGCCTTACGAGTACCAGGTGACGCTGTGCCGTCCCGAGACCCGCACCCGCACCATCCGCGTGTGCGAGTACGTCGACGAGCCGCAACAGCGGACCGTCGAGTACTGCGTGCTGGTTCCGAAGCACGAGACCCTCACCCGCGAGGTGTGCGAGATTCAATGCGTGCCCCGTCAGCGGACCGAGGAGTACTGCGTGAACGTGCCGCACACCGTGCAGCGCGAGTTCGACGTGCAGGTCTGCCGGATGGTCCCGCGGACGGTCACCTGCCAGGTGCCGGTGCGGGTCTGCGATCCGGGCGCGTCGTCGATTCCGCAGGGATCGGCGCCGGCCCCCGGGCCGGAAGACGCCCCCGCGCCTCCGCCGGCTGATCCGGACGACGCCGAAGACGTCGCGATCGACGAGGTGGTCGCCCTTCGCGACTGAGCGAACGATCGCATGCCGAACGATGTCTTGACGCGAGGCCGGGAGCCGTTTGCTCCTGGCCTCGTTCGTTTGTGGGTCGACGAACGGGCGCGTAGGACGGAATTGAATTCCGTCGTGCCCGCCCGGTGAGGCCCGCCATGGGTGATCGCTCCGTTCGCGATCGCGGTCGGCGGCGAATGCGAGCGGTTCGGCCGGCGGACGGAATACGATTCCGTCCTACGGCGGATTCGACCAACATCGACAACCTTGGCGCCGTCCTATCCGTTTCGCTCGCCCATCCGTCGCCTCAACGCCGCATAATCGTCCGGCGCGTCGAGGTCGCACAGCACCGCCTCGTTTTCGATCGCCAACTCGCGCACCTCCGCGGCCCGGTCGTGCAGCAGGCGATTGATTCCCGCGTTTTCGGGGAGACGCCGAACCGCCTCGGCCAGTCGCCAGCGGAACAGCGTCGGATGCCCGCGCCGCCCACCGCACACCGGCACGAGGATCTCGCAATCCGCGGCGTCTTCGGTTCGCCAGCCCGCGACGAGCGCGTCGATCACCGCGCCGTCCAGCACGGGATGATCGCCCGGGACGAGCAGCCAGCCGTCGTCGGGCGCGGGGGACCAGCGGCGTTCGATCCAATCCAACGCCGCCTCGACGCTGGCCCGCATGTCCGGCGGCGGAACGGCCGGCCGCACGACGGTCGCCCCGCACGCTTCCGCCTCGCGCGCGAGAACTTCGTCGTCCGGCCGCACGACTACGTACCGCCCCGCGATCCCCGGCCGCTCGAGCGCCGCCAACAACCGCGCCAGCACTGTGCGACCGCCCAAAGGCAACAACAACTTCGGCTCACCCATCCGCCGGCTGCGCCCGGCGGCGGGAATGACGGCGTGAAGGCGAGACATGGCGAAAGAATCCGGGGGCTGCGGATGGAACCAGGCGACCGGGCGAACGGCGTGGTAACAAAACACGATTTCTTGAGGAATGGGTTGACTACTGAAATTCGATCTGTGTCCCTGCGCCCGCGGCATCCCGCACGAACTGGCGCCGGCCTACCTCGTCGGCACGTCCGCCGAATGCCCGACCTGCCGCGAAAAGCGGCTTGCCGACGCGACCCGCGACGACCCTTCGAAGGAATGCGTCGAAGTTCTTGGGAACTCCGCTACCGCCGACCCGCAGTCTCGATCTGGACAAGGCGGTTACCAGCACGATTCGATCAAATCAATCGTCGCGAGAAACAGCACGACGGCGGCTCCCGCTATCGCGAAGCAACCGGACCGCCCCGGCGAGAACGCGAATGCTCTCTCGATCGAACGCAGCTTTTCAGGATCGTTCGGATGACCGCAGGAGCATGCGGCCATCTCGGTTTCGAAGGCGGCGCCGCACTTGTGGCAGCGGCCGCAACCAATGCAGTGGGGAACGCCACAGACCGCGCATTCGGGGGCGAGCTGATCCGACGCGAGACGAACGACGCCGCAACCGGGACACCGACCGCATCCCAAACAGACCGGGAGCGTCGATTCGATGACGGACCGGCCATCTTCGCAGCGAATCGACGCCATGGGAGAATCGAACCTCGATGAAGCGACCCGCTCGATGCCCGGAGACGACGCCATGCGAAGCTTCGGCCACTCCACCGCTCCCGCCTCACTCCGCGATGTCTCCCTCCTCGTTCACGAAGCAGTAAATCACGCCCTCCGAGTTCGGGGCGTAGTACAGGCGGTCGTAGGCGGCGACCGGGGACGGGCAGGCGTGCGACAGGAAAGTCCGCTTCCAGACCGTCTTGAAGTCGGCGTCGAAGGCGTGCATCACGTGCGTGCTGTTGACCGTGTGCGAATACCACAGACCGTTGATCTGCACCGGCAGGATGCAGCCGCTGAGGTGGAAGCGGTCTTTCGTTCCCTTACTGTCGAGGAAATCGTCCGTGAGGGCGGTCATGTACCGCGTGCCCGAGGCCCGGCGCTTCGAATCGGTCGATCCTTCCGGAAGCACGTCCTGCTCCGACCACAAAACCTTGCCCGTCTTCGCCTCGAACCCGTTCGAGCCGGTCGAGTTGAACACCACCAGCGTCCCCTTCCGCGCCGCGATCCGGCTGCGGTTCTCGATTCCGATCTCGTCGTTCCGCCAGACGATCTTGCCGGTCTTCGGCTCGAACGCCAGAGTTACCCCCGACTTGTCGCCCCAGCCGCGGGTCGAGACGCACCACAGGCCGTCGGCGATCACGCCGGAGTAGCGCGGGGGCTGCGTCAAGCCGCTCACTCGGTGCCGGGCGTCGATCCCCTCGATCGGCGTCCGCCACGCGAGCTCGCCGGTCTTCGCATCGTAAGCGCTCGCCTGGAACTGGCCGTCGTCGCCCGGCTCGCAGACGTAAACGCGGCCGTCGTGGACCGGGATGCCGTCGGAGTTGAAGTGGTAGGCGTTGTCGATCGGCTGATGCCACAGCACCTCGCCGGTCTCGGCGTCGTGGCACCAGATCCCTTCGCCGTTCGGTCCGCCGTACCAGCCGCGGTAGTACGGACTGGTCTTGAGTCCCCCCTCGACGCGGAGGACGTACACGCGGCCGTCGGCATACGTCGGGGAGACGCGCGATTCGACCCCCGGATGATGGGCCTTCCAGGCGATTTCGCCGGTGCGGGCGTCGACGGCGACCAGCGGTCCCATGCGACCCGCGCCGTACACCTTGCCGCCGCCCACGATCATGTTCCCCTTGAACGTGCTCCAGACGCGCGTCCGCCATTTGATCTGGAAGGGAGGCTTGATCTT
This sequence comes from Planctomycetaceae bacterium, assembly GCA_040877445.1. Taxonomy (GTDB): domain Bacteria; phylum Planctomycetota; class Planctomycetia; order Planctomycetales; family Planctomycetaceae; genus JBBDNT01. Next base: position 12,762 of record JBBDNT010000127.1, on the reverse strand, counting down.
CGTCGGCCCGGCGACGCAACTGAAGCCCATGTCGCCGCCGGTGGTCGCCCATTCGGAACCGGTCAGCGAAGGTTCGCGCTTGCGGTCCCAGCTTTCCTTCGAGAGCGGGGCGTCGACGATCGCGACGTCACGCGAGGGCTGACGCCCTCGGCTCGCCAGGCCGTACAGAATGCCGTCTTCGCCGCCGAAGAACACGCGGCCGTCCACCACCGCGGGAGACGAGCTGACCGCGCCGTTCGGCCGGCCGGCCCCTTCGGTCTCGTATTGCCAGACCGGCTTGCGGGTGAGGGGCTTTTCGGCGAGTTCGCCTTCGATCGGCAGGAAGTGGACGATGCCCCGCTCGCTGCCGATCGCGAACACGTCCTGCGCGAGCGCGGGGGAGGAGTGGAACCCGCCGTCGTACAGGGCTTCCGGATCGGCCCGCCACAGTTCGCGGAATTTCCTGGTTTCGACGTCGAACTCCCAGCACTTGCTGCCGCGATAGAGGCGGTTGCCGCGGACCGAGGCGGTGATCCGCGAGTCGTTCGATCCGCTTTCGATCGCCTTCCCGAAGCCGTGGAACCAGCCGGATTCGCTGTCGTAGCTCTGGGAGGCGTAGTCGTCGTCGGTGAGGAACACCGGGCCGCCCATGGGGGCGAAATAGCCTCCGGTGGAGCGGCCGCGTTCGAGCATCTCGACCTTGTCGCCGTGGTCCTGCAAGCGATAGGCGTGTGCCCGCGTGGTGCCGGCGAAGAAGAAGATGCGTTCTCCCTTGACGGCGAACTCGGTGATGCTGGTGTCGCCGCCGCTGAAGGTCCAGATTTCGTTCCCTTCGAAATCGATCTTCACGAGCTTGCCGTCGAACGTGCTGAAATACACCGCGCCATTGGCGATCGCCGGAGAGGCGAGCACCGAGCCGGGCGCATCGACCCGCTTGACGAGCTTGCCGGATTCGGCGTCGTGAATCGCGAGATGCCCCGCCGTCGAGCCGACATACACCTTGCCGTCGTACACCGCCGGCGACGAGGCGTTGTTGATTCCGCCGTTGTCGGCGGTCCACACGACCTTGTTGCTTTCGGCGTCGACGCAAACGAGATGCCCCCGCGCGTCCTGCACGTACACACGATTCTTCACGACGGCGGGCGAGGCATAGATCGGCGACGGCAGCTTCACCGCGACGATCCGCGACAGCGGGAACGACAGCGTCGCCTGCGGGTTGTCGCCGGTGCGGGCCGCGTCTCCCTTGAACTGCGGCCAAGTCTCGGCCGTCGCCCGCGGATGCGCTTCGGCCGCCATCGCCGCCGTCGCGGCCCACAGCGACAGGCCGCACGCGGCGAGGGGCACGAGCATCGATCGGCCGCGTCGCGCGATGCGGAGATTCGAAAGGAAGTTGAAACATCGGCGCGGGAACCGGCGGCGCATGATCGCGAGTCTCCTCGAATGGGAATCGACGGCGGTGATTCGACGTCACCAGAGTAACGTCTCGCGGCGGCGCAAGTCCAGCAGCGGCGTCGCGACGAGAGTGCGGCAAGTTTTCCTGGTGTGCCACTGCTTCGGCCGAGCCGGAAGAGCGTGCCACGTGGGCCAGGCCTCCGGCTCGGCCGAAGCAGTGCGCGCGGGGGCACTGCTTGGCGGAAGCGGTCGCGGAGACCGCGAGCGACGAGAGATCCACTCCGCTTCCGCCGCCAACGACGGCGGATCCTCAGCGGTTCGCGTCCGCTCCGCGGTTGATTCGCCGCAGGTACTCTTCGTATTGCGGGCGGTATTCGGGGGGCGGGGTGGCTTGGCGGGGGGTGAAGCCGTCGCCGTCGCGCTGGCGGACACCTTGGCCCGTGCGAGACGCCGCCGGCGCGTCGATGTCGAACCGGCCGCCGCGGAGCAACTCCTCGAGGCGCTTCCGCTTTCGATCCAAGTCCGACGAGTCGTCGGGCGATTCGTCGGCGAGCAGCGGCTTGTTGCGTTCGATGAACTTCCGGATCTGATCCTCGTCCCAACCGAGCTTCTTCTTGAGTTCCTCGTCGACGTCGCCGCGAGCGAGTTGCTCTTCGAGCCGTTGCAGCACCAATTCGGCCGCCTTCTTGTTGTATTCGAGATTGGCGTCTTCGGGCCGCGAGGGAGGGGCGTTGTTCGGAGTTCCCTCGGCCAGCTCGGATCCCGGCCTTCCGCCTTGACCGCCGCCGACCGGACCGTCCCGGTCGCTGTCGCCGGCCGCGTCTCCTTGCCGGCCGCGGGCGTCTCCGGCCGGTTGGCTTCCGGGGGCCGATTCACCTTCGCTGTTCCCCTCTTCCGCACCCTGTTCGGTCGCTCCCGGCTGCCGGTTCGCCGGTTGACCGGCGCCTTCGTCGGCCTGGTCGCCGGGAGTCGCGCGTTCGACGCCGGCGTTGTCGCTCGGCTTCCCGGCGGTGGGGAGATCTTCGTCGGCCTCCTGCCCGCCGGCGTTGTTCGACGCGGCTTCGGGATCGACTTCCGGAACGCCGTCCTTCCGAGGAACGTCGCTGCCGTTCTCGTTGATCGGGACGTCGGCGGCCGGCGTTTCGTCGGTTCGCTCCTCGCCGATCTGGCGGGTGCCGTTCGGTTCGGTGCGGGTCGGCTGATCGGCTTCCGGCTCGCCGGTTCCCTGGCGGCTGTTCGCCGGACGCTCGGGATTCTCGCTGTTGGACGGACGCGTTTGTGGATCCTCGTCGTCCTTCCGATCGAGTGGATTCTGCGCGTCGACGGGTTCGGCGTCGGGTCGACGATCGGCGGTGGCGGGACCGGTTTCTTTGCCGCTCGCGGCGCCCCTGGCCGAGGGCGGTTCGGAACTCGGATCGGAATTGGACGGGGACTGATCGCCTTCCGTCGTGCCGGCGCCGCGATTGCCGTTCGGATCGCCGTCCGGCGGTTCGCTCATCGGGTCCGGCTTTCCGCCGCGGCTGCCGGGCGGTTGCGAGTCTTCGGCGGATGAATCGCCGGAATCGCTGCCGGCTCCCGGCATGGGGTTCCGCTCGCTTCCACCGGGAGACTGCGGCGATTGGTCTTCGTTCGGCTTGCCGGGCGCGGGGGGTTGTTGCGGATCATCTTCGTTCGTCTGCCGCGGACCGCGCTCGGTTTCCGGCTCGGACGAAGGTTGCCGCTCTTGCCGCTGCTGTTCCTGTTTCTTGGCCTGCTCGCGCAGATGATCGAGCGCCCGCTGGATGGCGGCGTCGTCTTCACTTCCATCGGCATCGAGCGGCTGTGGCTGGGGTGCGCCGTCCGATCCCCGCGCGCCGCGCTGCGCCGACGGTTCGCCACCTTCCGGCGGTTGTCCGTTCCGCGGCCGGCCGTTCTCGGGGCGATCGCCCTCGGCGTCGCCCGGTTGCGGCGGCGCGTTCGGGTCGCCGCCCCGCTGGCCGCCTTGTTCGGCGTCTCCCGAGCCGTCGGCGTTCATCGGATCGCCGGGCTGGCCATTATGCTGACCATCCTGCTGCCCGTCGCCTTGCTCATTTGCCTCTTGCGGCTGCTGCTCCCGATCGGCCTGGCCGTCGCCGGCCTCCTGTTGCGCCTCGTCGATTTGCTTGCGTTGTTGCTGGCGGGCGTCCTGCCGTTGCTGTTCCTGTTTCTCCGGATCGAGTTGCTCGTCGGTGATGCGGATTTTCCGCCATTCGGAGAAGGCCGCCTGTCCCAGTTCCGGCTTGTTGTCGCGGGCCTCGACGCGGTACTCGATCAAGCTGCCCGCCTCGAGTTCGAACGGCAGCAGCTTGTCCAGTTCGAGCACGTGGCCGAACAGGTTCGTCTTCTCGTGCCGGGCGAGCGCGCGGTCGAGCGGCTGCTGCTTGCCGTCGTGCTTGAGTTGCAGGCTGACCGATCGCACGGCGAAATCGTCGCGGGCCTCGGCGAGCAGCGGCACGGCCGCGTTCGCCGCCGCCTCGATTTCTTCATCCTGCGGCTCGACGATCCGCAATTCCGGCGGATCGTCCGGGCGGATGAGAATGCCGTGGACGATCGGCGAAGGATCCCGCTCCCCCTTCGCGGTGAGCACGCGGATGCGGTAGAACTTCGGACTGCGGGGCGTTGCGTCGATCGGCCTGAGTTCGAGCGTCCACGTGTGCCGCAGCGACGTGCCGTCGACCTGTTCGACGCGGAATTCTTCGCCACGGTGGGTGAACTGCTCGTCGTCGGAGAACTCGATCCAGGCTTTTTCGACCGGGACATTGGTGGTGGCGGAAAGGGTGACGCGCGTTCCTTCCCAGGCTTCGATCCGCGGTTCCTCGCTGCTCCGCGGGTCGACGTCCATGTATTCCGGATAGTCGTAGGCGATCCGCGCGACGGTCGCCGAGGGAGGTTGCAGCACGGTGACGCGATACGTATCGGACCGCGCGTCGCCCGCCTCGACGCGGTAGGTCATGCTCTGCCGGATGCCCCGCCCGGCCTCGCCGACCAACAGGGCGCGGTGCCGGCCGACCCCGTCCGGAACGGGCTGCATCTCGAGCGGCTCGTCGACGACGCGGCGATCGGCCGTCGAGAAATACAGCGTGACCTTCTCCGGATCCCGGCCCGACAAGTCCGCGAGCACTTCGAGCTGCGCGCCGGGCAGCACTTCCACGTCGCCCGGCTTGACGTCGACGATCCGCGTTTGCGTCGCGACCTCGACCTGCGCCGCCGGAAACAGCGCCCGCCAGACCGAGTTCGACACCTTCTTCGGCGAGAAGAGCGTGTACATACAGAAGCCGACGACGACGATCAACAGCGCGTAGGCCAGCCGCATCAGCAGCTTGCGGTCCACCGCCTGCTCGACGTCGACGTGCGAGAGCATCAGGGCGGCCCGCTTTTCGAGCGTCCCCATGATCTGCGGCGGCACCGGACGGCCGGAACGGCGCAAGTCGACCAGGTTCAGCAGCGTGCTTTTCGCCTCGGGAGCGGTTCGCTCGATGGCCCGGGCCGCGTACAGCGAATTGACCCGCCGCCGCGCCGGCAGCACGACTTTCCACATCACCCAGCCGATCGCCGCCAGCACCACGCCGCCCAGCATGGCGGCCCGGGCGAAGTAGCCGAAGCCGCCCGGCACGACCCAGTGATCGAGCACCACGAACGCCAGCAGGTAACCGACCACGACGGCCGCCACGCCGACGACGGCGGTCAGCACGTCGGCCGTCTTGATCGCCGACTCCGTCTTGTGGAGTTGGAAATCGACGAACTCGTCGAATTCGACGTACCGCTCGGCGGTGGGGGCGGAGGTGGGCATGTGGGAGTTCGGAATGCGGAGCGCGGAATGCGGGTTCGGGCGTGGAAAGCCGGGACCGCTTTTCATTATATCAGGATCTCAGGATATCCGGTCACGCTGAATGTGGAGGTTGGCCGTTTGAGACGGATTGGCAATCCCTTCCAACGGCAAGCGAGCCGGCGGAACGATCGAACTCCGGCGACGTTTGAGGCCTCACCGCCGGATTGCCAATCCATCCTACTACCTCGTCAAGTTTGATCTTGTGGGTCTGCCTCGTCCGATCATGGACGCGCGACGAAGCGACCCGGACGCTCGGAGCGTCCGGGTCGCTGGCTCCCGTTACCCACAGTTTCAATGCTGAAGGTGTACTACGGAGATAACCCACAAGTTCGAACTGGATGAGGTACTACGATGATATTCGACGCGGCGCGGGGGGCGAATGTTCCCGAAAACCGCCAGCCGTTTCGACCGTCACCACGTCGTCCAGATCGAATTCGTGAGTTGGCGGTAGCGGAATTCGCAAGAATTCCGACGCATACCCTCGGAATTCTTGCGAATTCCGCTACCCACAACTTCGATGCTGAAGGCGTACTACGGACGAATTCCGGTCGAATTCCGGTTGACCCGCGGGCCGGTCTCGCAAGAATTCCCATAATCGTATCTCGAAACTTCATTTCGAGGCGGGGCCGATTCGGCAGCCGGGTGTCGCCCACATGCGGGGCAGCGGTTGCGACCCCCCGATCGGCCGTGGAGCGCGGCGCAGCGTGAATGCGCCGGGCCGCCGTCTCACCACAAGCGATGGCGCGCATTTCGCGCGCCCATCGCCGAGGAAAGGAGCGCTGCCATGAAACTGCTCGCCTTCGAACGGACCGGGATGGTCCTCGCCGTGCTCGCCGGAGTGGGATTGTTCGCGGCTTCGACACCCACGGAAGCCGAGGCGGGACGTCGCGGACACGACCGCGGCCGATCGTCGATCCGGCATCACGGGCATCACCACCATCACGGGTTCCACCGTGGGCATCACAACCACGGATTCCGGCACGGTCACCACCACGGCTTCCGGCACGGTCACCACCACGGATTCCACCACGGCCACCACGGGGCGTATCGCCCCTACTTCCAGCAGCCGTACTACGGCCGAAGCTGGGGCTACCATCGTCCCGGCTTCTCGATCCGCTACCGTTGGTGATCGGCTTCGATCGACGGCCGATTCTCGAAAACGCCTCTCTCCGGCCAGCGCCGGGGAGAGGCGTTTCGATTGGTCCGATGTCCGCGGTCGGTGAAGATTTTCGGTGCGAAGGCGAGCGGGGCGATCCGGAACGAAAATGCTTCAGCCCTCGATTTTCAGCTCGTCTTTCCGTCCTCAGTAGTTCCAAGTTCGCGCCGGTGCCTTCCGTCATTCCCGCCTGCGCGGGAATGACGAAGTCGCGTTCTTGGAAGTACTGGTCCTGCATTTTTCCGTCTTCGATCTCTCCGTCTTACTGCGTTCGGCTTCGGCCGTGCCGCGCCGCGCTCCCGTCGATCTTGCGTTCCATCGCGCCGCGAATCATCACGGCAGGAACCCGCGTTCGCGGAGTTCCTGCACGTTGTCCGGGCCGCTGGCGACGACGCGCTCGGTCGCGTATCGCAAAATGGCGATCTTCCCCAAGGGGGGCGGGGCGGAGAGGATCGCCGTGTGGTCTTCGTCCTCGTCGTCAAGACGGCGATTGAGCTTGGCGACCGCCTCTTCCACGTTGTCGCTGACGACCTGCGCCGGGCCGCTGGCGTTGTCGAACTGGAGGTTCGAGAACGCCGCCGTCCGCGCCAGCAGGAACTGGATGATGCCGTCTTCGTCCTCGTCGTTCTCGAAAAAGTTGTGGAACTCGGGGTGGTCGTGGCCGGGGGTGATGATCCGCGGGCGGGTGATCCGCACTTCGCCCCGCGTCACCGAGACCGCGTCGCGTCCGCGCGGCACGCCGAGCACCAGGTAGTACGGCAGGACCGACTCGCCGAACGTGAACAGCGAGTAGCGCACGGGGCGCTCGATGCGGACCGCCTCCCACATTTCCCGGAAGCGGCGTTCGTGATCGAAGGGGTCGAAGTTCATGCATCTAGTTGAGCGGAAGATCGCGGCGTTCACAAGGGAAAAGCGTGGTGCTTGACTTCACGACCCCGACCGCCAAGAATCGACGCGCGGGACGGCGGCGTACGGCGTCGCCGTCCCGTCATTCCCTGGGCGAGATCTCAACGAGGAGAACCGAGACCGATGAGCGGACCGATCGTGCGGACGGGAACCACTCCCAAGTTCTGGAAGAACTGGGACAACATTTTCGGCGACAAGAGCGCGCAGAAGAAGACGGGGAAGGCCTCGGCCAAGAAAGCCGCCGCCAAGCCCGCCAAGAAGACCAAGGCGAAGTCGAAGAAGGGGTAGGACGGCGGAGGGAACACGTCCGGCGAGCCGGATTGGTGCGCGATGATCGATTCCGGTTCGCCGTCGACCGCGATAGCCTCCGCCGCCGATCCACGCTTCGCTTCTCGCGCCGAGCGTCGCGCGGCGCGAGCGTTCGAAGCCGTCGCGATCGCGGGCGTCGTGTTCGCGATGTTCCTCGCCTTCTCGGCGCTCCGCGCGCCGGTGCCCGCGGTCAACGAGCCGCATTTCCTGGCGAAGGCGAAGCACTACTGGGATCCCGCGTGGTGCCCGGGCGACTTCTTCCTCGACTCGGGGAACGCCCACCTCGTGTTCTTCCAGGCGGTCGGCCTCGTCGCGCAAGTCCTGCCGCTCGACGCCGCCGCCTGGCTGGGACGCGTCGCCGCGCTCGCGCTGCTCGCCGCGGGCTGGACCGCGCTCGTGCGGCGGCTTCTCGCGGGGAGTTGGGCGCCGGTCTGGATCGCGGCGGTGTTCCTGCTCTTCGCCGCGGTGGGGAACCTCTCTGGCGAGTGGCTGATCGGCGGAGTCGAGTCGAAGGTCTTCAGCTACGCCTTCGTGTTCTTCGGACTGGCGGCGGCGATCGACCGCCGCTGGATCGCCGCCGGCGCCTGGGGCGGACTGGCGATCGCGCTGCATCCGGTGGTCGGCATGTGGAGCCTGCTGGCGGCGATCTTCGCCCTTGTCGCTCAGCGGTTTGCCGGCCCCGTGGGGCAGGCTTTCCAGCCTGCCGATTCGCCGGTGTGTGCGACGGACGGGCAGACAAGGATGTCTGCCCCACCGGCCGGCGGACGGATTACCGATCCGTCCTGCGGCGTGGGGCAGGCTTTCCAGCCTGCCGATTCGCCGGTGTGTGCGACGGACGGGCAG
>JBBDNT010000127.1:0-4230 GCA_040877445.1 Planctomycetaceae bacterium | reverse complement strand
ACAAGGATGTCTGCCCCACCGGCCGGCGGACGGATTACAAATCCGTCCTACTACGCCCAACCACGCCGCGCCTGGATTGGCGGCGCGTTGCTCGTGCTGTTCGCGCTCCCCGGTTTGTGGCCGGCGCTGGCGATGCTCGGCGAAGAAGACGAATCCCTTCGGCGCAAGGCCGGCTTCATTCAGGTCGGTCACCGATTGTCGCATCACCTCGACCCGATGGACTTCCCGCCGTGGAGTTGGGCGGGATACGCCGCCCTCACCGCCGTCTGGATCGCCGGCTGGCGGCGCGGCGTGTTCTCCGGCGAGCGGCGTTTCTTCGCGTGGTTCACTGGCGCGGCCCTACTGTTCGCGCTGGCGGGACTGGCGATCGGGCTGCGGAGCGAACCGCTCGCCCGCACGCCGTTCGCCGAACTCTCGCAATTCGACTTCCTGCGGGTTCGCCTGCTGCGGTTCTATCCGTTCCGGCTGTACGATCTGCTCGCGCCGCTGGCGGCCGCCGTCGTCGTCGTCGCCCTTGTCGAGTGGGCCTGGCGGCGACTCGCCGCGGGAAACGGCGCGCATCGAGCGTCGCGATTCTTGCCGACGATTGGATGCGGCCTTCTATTCGCGATCGCGCTCGGGCTTCCAGCTGTCGATCGCAATCCCAGCCGTTATTCCGCCGAGCGCATGGCGGACTGGCTCGAGATGTGCCGCTGGATCGAAGCGAAGACGCCGCGCGATGCGCTGTTCGTCACGCCGGACACGCCGGCCGCGAGTTGGGCGTTCCACTGGCACGCGCAGCGGGCGGAATACGTCTCCTACAAGAATTGTCCGCAGGACGCGCGGGGGATCCTCGATTGGAACGAGCGGTTCGGCGTGCTTCACGACTGGGCGACCTCGCATTACCGCGATCGCCGCTACGACGCCGACGACCTTCGCGCGCTCGCCGCGAAAACCGGCGCGAGTTTTCTGCTGACCGAACGCTTCGGCCCGATGACGGTCGAGCCGCTGCACGCGAACGACACCTATCGGCTGTACCGGTTGAACGACGCGCTCGCGACCGACCGCGCGCCCTGATAGAGTGGCGGTGCGTCCCGCTTGCGGTTTCGCGCCGACTCATTCTCGTCGCGCGCGTTCAATTTCGACGTTTTCATTTCCCGGGGACAATTCATGTCATCTCTCGGAAAGCGCGCGGCGCTCTGGACGGCGAGCGTGATCGCGTCGACGGCCGGTTTCGCCGTCGGCTGCGGCGGACCGAGCGCCGATTCGCCGAACTCTCCCGCCCTCGCGCGCGCCGGGACGGAATCGGAATCGGAAACGGAATCGGCCGCGGCCGTGGAAGCGGACGCGGCCGCGGACGCCCGCGCGGCGTTCGCCGTCGAGATGGGCGACCTCGATCGCACCACCGACTGGCCGATGTTCCTCGGCCCGCACGGGACGGGCGTCTCGAACGAAAGCGGCTTCGCCGACGCCTGGCCGAAGGACGGGCCGCCGATCGTCTGGAGCCGGGAGATCGGAACGGGGTACGGCGCTCCCTCGGTGCGGGGCGACCGGCTGATCATTCACCATCGAGTCTTCGACGCGACGAGCAGCGACGAAATCGTCGAGTGTCTCGACGCGGGCACCGGCGAGTCGCTGTGGAAGTTCGCCTATCCCAGCCGGTTCCGCGATCCCTTCGGCTACAACGCGGGCCCGCGGTGCTCGCCGTTGCTCAGCGAGAATCACTGCTTCACGCTCGGCGCGGAAGGAAAGCTCGCCTGCGTCACTCTCGACAAGGGCGAAAAGGTGTGGATGCGCGACCTCCAGCGGGAGTTCGACTTGCCCGACTGGTTCTTCGGCGTGGGATGCTCGCCGATTCTCGAAGATGGAAAGCTGATCGTGCTGATCGGCGGTCGTGCGAGTTCCGGCGTCGTCGCGTTCGACCCCGCGACCGGCAAGACGCTCTGGAAAAGCGTCGGCCGCGAAACCTGGGAGGGCGTCGCGACCGGATGGCCGCACATGCCCCGATACGAGTGGGCCGACGGCGAGCAGATCGTCAGCTATGCCTCTCCCATCGCCGCGACGATCCACGGGAAGCGTCACTTGCTGTGCCTGATGCGGCAGGGGCTGGTCTCGCTGGATCCCGCCGACGGCCGCGTTCGCTTCGCATACTTCTTCCGCTCGCGCGATCCGGAGTCGGTCAACGCCCCCCGCCCGTTGGTGATCGACGACAAGGTCTTCATCACCGCGGCCTACGGCGTCGGCTCGGCGTTGTTGAAGGTGGACGAAGACGGCGACGGTTTCGAAGTCGTGTGGCGCGACGCGCGGAACATGCTCGCCCACTGGTCCACGCCGCTCCACGTCGACGGGCACATCTACGGGTTCAGCGGCCGGCACGAGAACGAAGGCGAGCTCCGCTGCCTCGACGCGAAGACCGGCAAGGTCGTGTGGAGCACGACCGGCTTCGAGGGAGACATCGGCCGGCTGCGGTTCGACGAACGAACCGGCCGGCCGGTCGATCCCGCCGGCGACCCGATCCCCTTCCCCTTCTACGGTCGCGGATCCAAGATTCGCGCGGGGGACAAGTTCATCGTCCTCGGCGAGCGCGGCACGCTGGCGCTGGTGAAGGCCGCTCCCGCGAAATGGGAAGAGCTGGCGCGGACGAGCTACCGGCAAATCGGCCATCCCGCGTGGACCGCCCCGGTCCTGTCGAGCGGGCGATTGTACTTGCGCGACGAAGACGCGCTGATCTGCCTGGAGTTGCCGAAGGCGGCCGAATAGCGAGCGTTTCACTCGCGGAACCACGTTTTCGCCGTCGGGTCGGTTTCGAGGAACCGCAGGAGTCGCTCGGCGACTTTTCGCCGGCCGCTGGGGCTGGGGTGGGTGCCGTCGCCGGCGAGATCGTCGCGCCGCCAGACGAGATCGTCCGTCCCGCGCCCCTTCTCTCCATCGGCCCAGAGGTACGGTCCCCACAGGAGCAACGGCGATTTCACCTCCGCCTTCAGCGAGCCGAAATTCAGATCCGGATTCCCTTTCACCTGTTCCAGAATCAGCTTCCGCACCGCAAAGGCCGACTCGTAGGCGTACGGCTCCGGGTTGAGTCCGCCCGTCGCGTGGCCGGCGTAGATGCGGCTGGAAAGATACGCGATCCGCAGATTGGGAAATTTCTCCACCAGCTTTCGCAGAATCACGCGCATGTGCCCGTTCAGTTCATCGGCGTGCTTCGGGTACTCTCCCAGCGACGCCGGGTTGCGGCGGGCCTGCTTGATCCAGGCGACCTGCACCTGCCGCGGCGAGACGCCCGCCTGTCGCAGCCGCTGGTCGAGAACCTCCCACGGGTCGACGCGTCGGCCGCCCCGTGCCGCGCCGGCTTCGGCCCAGGACTGCGCTTCCATTCCACCCTGGGCGCCGTCCACGAGAACCACTCGCGGCGACTTCTTTCCGCTTTCGTTCGCGAGCCTCACGAACTGAGAGAACTCCTGCGTGGTGTTCGACATGCCGATCGAAATCATCGCGATCCGGCCGTCCGCCGCGGGATCGCCCTCGGAGTCGCGCGGGCGAATCTCCTTCGCCAGTCGCAAGGCGGCTTCGAGGTGCTCGGCGGGAGGCTCGTTCCGGCCGCCTCCGTACAATCCGCCGTCCTCGCCCTTGTAGCGGTCGTCGGCCGTCATGTCGGAGAGGGGCTTCCAGCCGGTCGATGCGCCGTGGACGGCCGGCGCTCCCGCTCCCCGGGCGCCTCGCGCACCTCGGCCTCGGGTCTGAATCGCCCGTTCGAGATAGGCTCGTTCCTCGTCGGTCAACGTCTCGCCGGCGAGCATCTTCTGCCGAAGCTGCCGGGCCTTGGCGAAATCGATCTCATCCGGCGGCTGCGCGAACGCGAAGCCGGCGAGACATCCGAAGACGACCACGTGCCGCAATACGCATGACATGCGAGGCTCCTTGAAAGGCGGGAAAAGCGCGAACGGCATCGGTTCGGCTGGGCCGCTTCGCGAAAGTTCAGGACGCCGAAACGGCGCAGCCGGCGGTCGCGAACATCTTACCAACCGCGGCGACCGCACGCACCATTTCGGATCGCGCCGAACGAGGATTCGTCGAACGGGTACGGCGCCTTCATCATCGAGCTGGTGCGTGGCGGAACTCGCAAGAGGCCCGAGCGCATGCGTCGGAATTCTTGCGAATTCCGCTACTACGCCGTCAACTTTGATCTTGTGGGTCGCATGGGCGGGTAGTACGCCTTCAACCTTGATCTTGTGGGTCGACCGTAGGATGGAT
>JBBDNT010000126.1:16564-28740 GCA_040877445.1 Planctomycetaceae bacterium | reverse complement strand
GCGGGCTTCGTAGGGCGAACTTCAGTTCGCCGTGCGAAGCCCGCGCCGGATCTCGACAAGTCGCGCTGATTCTCGCTGATCTTCACCGAAGATGTGTTCGACCTCGAGGCTGTTCCTCTCGATCGGCGGGCACGACGAACTGAAGTTCGTCCTACCCGCCCCGATCATCGACCCCACAAGAACGAACTTGACGAAGTAGCAGGACGCCGCCATGAACTCGGAAACCGCGTTGTGCCTCTTGTCGGAGAGATTGCCGGACTATCGGCAACGTTTCGACGTGCGAGAACTGGCCATCTTCGGCTCGCTGGCGCGCGACGAGTGGCGCGCGGACAGCGACGTGGACGTGCTCGTCGAGTTCGAGCATCGCCCCACCTTCGACGGTTACATGGACCTGAAACTCGAACTCGAGGAACTGTTCGGCCGACGGGTCGATCTCGTCATCGCGTCCGACCTTCGCCCCGCATTCCGCCCACAGGTCGAACGGGAGGCGTTGCATGTCCCGTGACTGGAGTGGACGGGCTGAAGCCCGTCCTGCGGAGTTCCACACATCCTGTCCCCGACAACCGACAACACCGAGGTTCCCGCATGATGCCGCCGTTCCGCGTTCTTCTTCTGACGATCCTTACCGCGAGTTTCGCGCCCGCCGCGTTCGCCCAGGTCGACGAGTCGCCGTTGCCCGTGAAGGTCGAGCCGGCGTTTCCCGATCTCGAATGGACCGGCTGGGCGCCGGTCACCGAGCGCGGGCGGCCGTATCCGCTGCGGCCGGTCATCATCGAGAATGCGGGGGACGGGTCGAACCGGCTGTTCGTGGGCATTCAGCAGGGGACGATTCACGTCTTCCCGAACGACCAGGCCGCGAAGAAGACGAAGGTCTTTCTCGACATCGCCCGCAAGGTGGTCTACAAGGACAACGAGAACGAGGAGGGGTTCCTGGGCCTCGCGTTCCATCCGAAGTATGAGGAGAACGGCGAGTTCTTCGTCTACTACACCACGGCCGACGGGCCGCCGCACACCTCGGTCATCTCCCGCTTCCGCGTCTCGCCGGACGACCCGGACCGCGCGCTGCCCGAGTCGGAACAGGAAATCCTCCGCATCCCGCAGCCCTACTGGAACCACAACGGCGGGACGATCGTCTTCGGGCCGGACGGCTATCTGTACGTCGCCCTGGGAGACGGCGGCGCGGCGAACGATCCGCACGGGAACGGCCAGGATCTCGGCACGCTGCTCGGCACGATTCTGCGCATCGACGTCGATCGCCAGGACGCGGGGAAGAACTACGCGATTCCCGCCGACAATCCCTTCGTCGATCGGCAGGGAGTGCGCGGTGAAATCTGGGCGTACGGCCTCCGCAACGTCTGGCGGATGTCATTCGATCGCCGGACCGGCACGCTGTGGGCCGCCGACGTCGGGCAGGATCTCTGGGAGGAGATCGACCTCATCGTCCGCGGCGGCAACTACGGCTGGAACCTTCGCGAAGGGATGCACCCCTTCGGACCGAAGGGGGTCGGCCCGCGCGAAGACCTGATCGAGCCGATCTGGGAGTATCACCACGACGTCGGCAAGTCGATCACCGGCGGACACGTCTACCGCGGCCAGCGCGTCCCCGCGCTCGAAGGGCTGTATCTGTATGCCGACTACGTCACCGGCAAGCTGTGGGCATTGCGGTACGACGAGAACGCGAAGAAAGTCGCCGCCAATCACTCCATCCCCGCCGACAAGCACGAGGTCGTCACGTTCGGCGAGGACGAAGCGGGCGACGTCTACTTCGCGAAAGTCGCCCCCAACGGCCGCGGATTGTTCCGCTTCGCGCCGAAGTGACGAGATCGACGCCAAGCCTCGGCGCGGCGGAGGCGCAACCACATGCAAAAACGAGACAGAAAGTTCGAAGACGGAAAAATGCAGCGAAGGATCAGTTGAAGAAGCGTAGCATGGAGCAATTCCCTGTGGTATCGATCCGCTCTTCTTCGCGCTCTTGGCGCTCTTCTGTTCGATTCTTCCGAACAGAAGCTCGCGAAGGCCGCTAAGACGCAACGAAGGATCTCGCAATCAGGATCGGACTGCGCCGCGGATCGAACTCTCCGCGGCGCCGGCATTTCGATCCATGTGCCGCGGAGGCCTCGAAGAGGCCAGTGCGAATGAGACGTGCTTCGTTCCAAGAAAGTTTCGATCTCATCCGTGCGGATCCGTGAGATCCGTGGTCGAGCACTGCGCGCTCGCTTCGACGCCTGACCCGCTCTTCTTTCATTTGTCCATCATTTTTCCGTCCGATCGTTTCCAGGCGGTTTCCGCACCGATGCCCATCCCTTCCGATCTGTCTCCCGTCCGCGTCGGCGTGATCGGACTCGGGCGGCGCGGGATGCATCATCTCGAACGGTTCCGGCTCCGTTCCGACATCATCGCGGTCGCCGCGCACGATGCCGATGCGAACCGAGCGCCACTCGCGGAAGCGTTCGGCATCCGGTTTCATCGAAAGCCGAAGGATGTGCTCGAGGATCCCGAAGTGGACGCAGTCCTCGTCGCGACGCCGCCGAGAAGGCATCGCTCCGTGGTGTGCGACGCGGTCGCCGCGGGAAAGCACGTCCTCGTCGAGCGGCCGCTGTCCGATGCGCCGCGTGATGCCGCGCGGATGATCGCCGCCGCCGGCGAAGCCGGGCGGATGCTCGCGGTGCTTCAGCCGCGGCGGTTCGACGGCGACTTCCGCACCGCCCGCGAAACGCTTCGCTCGGGATCGCTCGGCGAGTTGAAGAAGGCCCGGCTGGCGGTGCTGGGACTGGAAATCCCGCCGCGATCGAACGTCCCCGCGGATCCGCACGAATCGCTCGGCGTGCTGCTCAACCGCGGGGCCGACTACCTCGATCAACTCGTGGACCTCGACTCATCGCGACCGCGGCGCATTTTCGCCCGCGTCGGTTCGCTCGATCCGGCGACCGGCCGCGAACGCGCATTCACGGCGTTCGTCGATTTCGAAAGCGGCGTCGAAGCCCATCTTGAAGTCGATCTCGACCATCCGGCGGAGCTGCGCACCGGATGGACGCTCACCGGAACCGCGGGATCGTACCGGAAGTTCCGCCACTATACGATCGCCGCCGACGGCGAAGTGATCGACGTCCCGCTCGATCCGCTGCCGGACGAACCGGACCGCATCTACGACGAGCTCGTGGCGCATCTTCGCGTTGGGGAGCCGCTCGCCGTTTCACCGGAACGCGCGCAAACGGTCGTCGCGCTGCTCGACGCCGCGCGCCGCTCGGCGAAACAAGGCCGCCCGATTCCCCTGTGACTCCCGCAACGCTTGCGGTTTCGCGCGGAACCGGAATCCGGCCCCGTGTCACGCGACGGCGTCGCCGGGATGAACCCGCCGTTCGAGTTCGCCGCGCTTGTCGCGGAGCAGGGGGGCCACGTTCTCGATCACCCGCCGCATGTCCGCCACCACGCCGCTTTCCAGTTCCTCGGTGCTGATCCCCGCGCAGGCATTGACGCACGCCAGCAACCGCCGGGCGAGATCGCGGTTCTCCGGCGTGTCCTCCGCATGCAGGTCGCCGTCGGCCGTGACGACGACCCGGCAGCGCGGGAGTTGTTGGTCGAGATGTTGCATGATCGTCCGGCTGCTCCGGGTGGAACTCGGGCGCGCGCGATTTCGAGGAGACCGCTCCCGTGTCTCATCGGCTCTCACTCTCGGCCGGTTGAGCGCATTTCCGGCAAATCCGATGAATTCACGAGAATCGAACTCGACCGATCGAAACCACCGCTTGCGGTTTCGCGCGGAGTCGCCAGCGCGGCCCGACCGCAACCGAACGCGAAACGAGAGACAGAAAGATTGATGACGGAAAAACGCAGGTCGGAAGGTTGGCCTGAAGAAACGAAAGCGGAAGCATTCTCGCTTCGGCATCGGCCCGCCCGTCTTCGCGCTCTTTGCGCTCTTCTGTTCAATTCGCTTCCGAACAGAAGCACGCAAAGGCCGCGAAGACGCGATCAAGGATTTCGCGCGACCTCACCAAGCTCGGCTGCCGCGGCGTGCGTCCGCTTTCGTGGGAAAAGATCAGGACAGAAAAATGTGGGGCGGAAAGATGAGCCGGCGCAGCGAACCTGCGGAAACGCTCCTTGTTCCTTCATTTTTCTGCCCTTCATTTTTCTGTCCGCCGAGTCCGTCGCGAGACGAAGGTCGCGCAGGACGAACGGACGTGCGACGATTTCAATACCAAGAGTTTCACGTTCCGCGCTCCGCAGCGAGTCGCGCCACCGCGAACGCGCACGCCGCCGTCGCCGCTTCGGGTGCGAGAAGATCCGCGAGCTTCGTCCGCGCGACGCCGCAGAGGCTCGGCACGCTCGCGGCGACGCGCTCCGCCAGGAACGTGCCGCTGCCGGAGAGAATCACGTGCCGGCACTCGCCTTTCCGCCCGGCGAGCACGCGGGCGAGCGCTCCGGCGATCCGTTGCCGCTGCACGTCGGCGACGAACCGCGCGATCTCAAGCAGTTCATCGTCGCCGATTTCCGTGCGGTCGCAGCAAAGCATTCGCGCGAGGCGGTCGTGGGCGCGGTCGATCGTCGCCGGGCGGCCGTTGGCGGTGTCGCGATCCCCCTCGTTTTCCGGAACGTCGCCGGTCAGCAAGTACGCGTCGAGCGTGGTGGCGAACAGTTCCGCCGCCAGCGGGCAGTGCCGGTCGCGAAACGGCGCCGAGTGAGCGATCGCGCACACCGGCGTGCGGCGGACCCCCGAGTACACCAGTTCTCCCGCCTGCAAGCGTTCGACATCGGTCGAACCGCGCGGCGTCGGCGTTCCGTCGAACAACGGGATGAGATCGGCCGTCGTCGTGCCGATGTCTATCAGAATCGCCCCGCCGCGCGGCGCGATCCGTCCGGCCCAGGTCGCCAGCGCATGCCAGTTCGCCGCCGCGACGAGCAGCGGAAGTTCCCGCGCGGCTTCCGGCGAGACGAATTCCCCTCCCGTCCGCCAGACGTGAATCGGCTTCCCGCCGGCGGCTGCTTCGACCGACCGCAGCACCGCGGCGACGCCTTCCGCCTTCGTGGCGAAGCAGTCGGCCAGTTCGGCAGTCATGGTGACGGCGAGCGCGTCCGCCGGGGCGAACCGCGCGAGCACTTCGTCCAGCACGCTCGTCAACCGCTCCGGCTCCTTCCATAAGGGGAACGGCCGCGAGAGGGCCGTCCCGTCGCCGTCCGCCGCCTTGACGTTCGCCCCGCCGATGTCCAGTCCGATCACGCGCATCGCGGCATTCCTCACGCTTGCGGTTTCGCGCGGTCTGCTTCCAATCGAAGCGTCCCGTCCGCGTCGAATGCGACAACCACCCCACGCCACCGAATCGGCGGCTGCTCCTCATCGGCGGACCACATCCGCCCGGCGAGGTTCTCCTCCGCGAGTTCGCGATAGCCGAGATAGCTGGTCGTCAACCGCGGATTGATCTCGACGACCAGCGGCGCGTGCGGCGCGTCGGCGGGAACGAGCACGTCGCAGCCGACGTATCCGCACAATCCGGGAACCGCGGCGAGCGCGGCGCGCACGAGTCGCCGGACCGCCTCCGCATCGACGCCCTCCGCCGGCACGCGTCCGCCGAGGTATTCGACGCGAAAAGGGGACTGGTCCAATTGACGCATTTCCGGTATTTCACGCGTGGAGAGCCGTCCCGCGTCAAATGGACCTGTCCCCTTTCTGCCGACCCGCTGTTCGACGATCGGCAGCAGGTCGATCTTCTTCCCCGCGGACCCGACGATGGCCGCCATCGACACCGCCCGCCCGGCGACGAACGGCTGCACGATGCCGGGAGAGTCGCCTCCATCGCGAAAGAATTCGCGGCGAACGCGATCCAGTTCTTCCAGGCCGGAAACGATGAATGTGTTCAACGACCCCGCACCGTCGCGGGGCTTGACGACGACGGAAAGTGACGAGTGGCGAGTGACGAGTGAAGAGAATTGGTCGCGGGCGTTCTCGACGCGGAACTCGTCACTCGTCACTCGCCACTCGTCACTCAATGCCTCCGTCGGAATCGTGGGTATGCCGCACTTCGCCAGATGCCGCGCCAGGCGGAGCTTGTCCGCGGTGAGTTCGATCGCCTCGACGGTCGGCCCGAGCGACCGCGCGCCGAGGTCGTCGAGCATCCGCCTGCGCGCGGCCAGCATTCCGCCCGTTTCGGGGGCGATGACCAGCGTCGCGTCGCATTCGCGTGCGAGGCGGCGGAAGAGACGCGCTTCGTCCGCCGCGCCCTCGGTCCGGCGGACTTCGACGCCGGGAAGATCGGGCGGTTCGAGTCGCGCGTCCCACGTCGTGACGACGCGGCAACCGGCGACGCGGGCGAAATCGATCGCCGCCGCGCGCAGCATCGCCCGCCCCTCGCGGATCAGCGACGGTTGCGGCGGCCCGGTCCACGCACCGCAAGTGAGGAATTCGGAAATGAAGACGCGCATCGCGGCATCATCCCGACGGCACGCGCTCGATTCAAGCGCGCGACGCCCTTACGCCGAACCGCGCGGCGGACTCGAATCGGCGGCGACCATCTCGCGCAGCAGGGTGAAATGACGATTCGACAACTCGGCCGACAGCTCGCAGCCGACCAACCAGCGGTCGCCGTCGCCTCCGGCCTCGGTCCAGACGACCGCCGCCTGCAGGCTGAAGCACTTCCCGTCGCGATCGCGGACTTCGACGAGCAGCTTCTCGCCGGGCGACACCGGTTGTTCGAGCGCGAGCCGCAGTCCGCAGGCGGAGACTTCGGCCAGCTCGCCCGCCAGCGGGATGGCGGAGTCGGTCCCGGCGCGGAGGAACCGCACCCCCGCCTCGGAGGGAACGCGTTCTTCGACGCGGCGCTCGTCGACGCGCCGGTCGCGGCTGCGTCTCGATTCGGAATTGCGGCGATCGGCCATTCGGAATACTCGATGCGGGAGGCCCAGGAAAGGAATACGTCGCAAACCGGGGCCGGTCAAATCGCTCATCTTCCAAGCCGCACGACTTCGCTCCCCGGGCGTCGCCGGCGCCCCATGCCGGCAGGCGGGACGTACCAGTACGTCCATTCTGCCGGAATGGACGTGGCGAGCGGGATGGCGGGTGCCGCAAGTTGGGGCTTCCTCGTGACCCTGCGGCTGAACGAGTCGCCCGAACGCGGCGACCATCGCGTACGAGCATAGCGCTCGCTTTTGGATGCGTTTTCCCTGCGCTCCACGTCCCGCCCGGCAGGCGGGACGTACCAGTACGTCCATCTTGCCGCGAGCCAAGCCGAATTGCCATCGAATCCCTCCATCGACTATCATATTCAACACGGCGACGGTGCGCCCGGGGCAGGCGCGCCGTCGATTCGCCGCCGCCTTTTTTCGGAATATCCGCTTTCCCGGACGACCGCGGCACCGATCATTCCAATGGCCCCCCGCCGTCGTCCCGCCCCCTCGACGGGAAGGCCGGGCCGCCCCGGCGATCATCCAGCCAATTCCCACCCTCCATCGCCCGAACCTTTTCGGAATCGACACGATGCGACACACGGCGATTCTTCCTCGGCCGACTCGCGCGGCGGTCCTCGGTTTCTGCGTCGCGCTGTGCTGGGTCGTGATGTCGTCGCCGACGGCGGCGACCGCGGCCGACGAACCGCTCTTGCGGGGGCTCCTCGGCGAGCGGGACGATCTGCTCAACCCGTCCGCGAAGGCGGAATTGGAAGTGTCCACCCGGCTGATCGCGGAAAAGCTCGCGCCCGGGGAGACGGCGACGCTGCTGGTCACGGTGACCGTGCCGGAGGGTTACTACATCTACTCGACCAACCGCAGCTTCGGCGGGGCGACGCGAATCACGTTTCCCAAGGGGGCCGACAAGGCCGAGAACACGCCCGGCTTCGAGCCGCTCGAAGACGAGTTCCGCGCCGATCGCAAGCCGAAGGTCGATTACGAGCCGTTGCTCGAACGCGAGATCGAGAAGTTCTACGGCAGCGTGACGTGGTCGCGGCGATTCAAGATCGCGGAGGGGGCGGACGTCGAGAAATTGTCGCTGTCCGGCTCGCTGACGGGGCAGTATTGCAGCAGCGGTCCGGCCGGGCAGTGCATTCCGATTCGTCCGGCGCGGCAGTTCACCGCGGCGCTCGAAGAGGCGAAGTTGCATTCGTACTCGTTCGAGGACCGGCCGGTTCAATTGAACAAACCGATGCCCGCCGTCGTCTTCGCCCGCTTGCAGCCGGAAGACGCCAAACCCGGCGAGACCGTGACGCTGGAAGTCGGCCTGCGGCTCGACGAGGGCTGGCACACTTATTCGCTCACTCAGAAGGAAGGACAGGCGGCGACTCCCAGCGAGTTGAAAATCGCCTTCGAGGGATTGAAGCCGCTGGACGACGGCTTCACCCCCGATCCCGCCCCGAAGAAAAAGAGCGTCGAACTTCCCGGCGAAACCGTCGAGCATGAAGTGCATCACGAAGAAGTCGTCTGGACGCGGAAGTTCGAAGTGCTTCCCGCGGGCGACGGAAAGACCGGCGAAGGCTACGGCGTAGCCGGCAAGCTGCTCTTCGCCGTCTGCCGCGAGGGATGCCTGCCGCCGAAGACGGTCGAATTCCGGCTTGGTCCGGTTTCTCCCGAGACGGTGGCGGCGGTCGATCGCGACGATTCGGCCGACCGCAAACTGGCGATTCAGGTTTCGGAAGGCGACGAATCGCGGGGATTGATGTTCTACCTGGTTTCGGCGTTTCTGGGGGGGTTGATTCTGAACGTGATGCCCTGCGTGCTGCCGGTGCTGGCGATCAAGGTGATGAGCTTCGTGCAGCAGGCGGGGGAAAGCCGCTCGCGGATCTTCGCGCTCAACGCGTCGTATGCGCTGGGGGTGCTGTCGGTGTTCCTGCTGCTGGCGACGCTCGCCACGGGGATCGCGACGGGAGGCGAAAAGCTGGGCTGGGGCGGGTTGTTCCGCAGTTCCGAGTTCAACCTGGTGATGGCCTGCATCGTGTTCGCGATGGGGCTGAGCCTGCTGGGGGTGTTCGAGATTCCGATTCCCGGCCTGGTCGGCTCGGCCGCCGGTTCGGCTCACCGCGAGGGACTGCCCGGCGCCTTTCTCACGGGCATCTTCGCGACGCTGCTCGCGACTCCGTGCAGCGGGCCTTTCCTGGGGGCGACGCTCGGCTGGTCGGTTCGTCAGCCGACCGAGGTGACGTATCTGGTCTGGACGGTGATGGGCCTGGGGATGGCCAGTCCCTACGTGCTCTTCGGCATGTTTCCTGGGGCGATCGCGTGGCTGCCGAAGCCGGGCATGTGGATGGTGCGGTTCAAGGAGTTCTCCGGCTTCGTGCTGATGGGGACGGTGATCTTCATCATCTACTTTCTGGAAGAGTCCTACAGGATTCCGCTGCTGGTGATGCTGCTGGGGATCGCGCTGGGATTGTGGATGATCGGCAATCTCTACCACCACACCTCGCCGGTCCGCCACAAGATGACGATCCGCGTCACGGCGCTCGCGCTGACCGCGGGCATCTGCCTCTTCGGCTACCGTCTGGCGCAGAAGTCGGACGCCGCGACGGAATTGCCCTGGGTGGCGTTCTCCGAGCAGGAACTGGAGCGCGCCCGGCAGTCGGGCAAGACGGTGCTCATCGACTTCACCGCGGACTGGTGTCTGACGTGCAAGGCGAACGAATTGCTCGCGCTCAACACGGCCGACACGCTCGCCCTCGTGAAGGAGCACGACATCGTGCCGTTGTATGCCGACTACACGAACGAGAACGAAGAGATCAAGAAGTGGCTGGACGAATTCGACAGCATCAGCGTGCCGCTGACGGTGATTTTCCCGGCGGGCGACCTGGAGAGTCGGATCATCATGCGAGACACGTACTCGAAAGGGGCGTTGTTGGAGAACTTGAAGAGGGCAGTGGGACAAACGAAGCCGGTCGCGGTGGTCGCGCCAGCCGACCAGCCGAGCGAATCGAGCGCATCTTCCGCAGGTGCGCGGTTGCCGTGGGTTCCATTCTCGGATGTGGAAATGGAGCGCGCCCTGGCCTCGCCGAACGCGCTGCTCGTGGCGTTCACCCACGATCTTGCACTTTCCTCCGCCATGATCGAGCGAACGGCCCTCAACATCCCCGAGACGCTCGAACTGATCCGACAGCACGACATCGTTCCGATCCATGCGGACTGCACTCAGGGTAGCAAGGAGTCCGACCGGTGGCTCAAGCGCTTCGAATCCGCAACCGCGCCGTTGACGGTGATTTTCCCGCGAGGCGAACGCGATAAGCCGATCCTCCTCCGGGATTCCTACACGGCGGAGACGCTGCACGCGCGGCTGAAGGAAGCCGTCGGCATCCCGAAATCCACTTCGCCCGCGGCGACCGTCGCGAACACCCCGATGACCGTCGAATGACAGGATGATGAACCATGGCCGCACTCGTCATCGACCGCGACATCGAACGCGAACTGATCGCCGAGCGCCGCCGCACCGGCGCCGACCGGTATGACGAAGTCTGGGACGGAGTCTACGTCATGTCGCCGATGGCCGATAACGAGCACCAGGAACTGGTCAACGGGCTTTCCACCGTGATGACGGTCGTCGTCGCATGGCCGGGACGGGGCAAGGTCTTTCCCGGCGTCAACATCAGCGATCGCGACTCGGACTGGAAGAAGAACTATCGTTGCCCGGACGTGGTCGTCTTCCTGAACGACACCAAGGCGGTCAACCGCGGCAGCCACTGGTACGGCGGGCCGGATCTCGCCGTCGAAATCGTCAGCCCGAGCGACCGCAGCCGCAAGAAACTGGTGTTCTACGCCAAGATCGGCACGCGCGAACTGCTCATCGTCGATCGCCATCCGTGGGCGCTGGAGTTGTACCGCCTCGACGACGGGGAGTTGAAGCTCGTCGCAACTTCGACGGTCGATGACGGTGCGGTGCTTCGGTCGGATGTTGTGCCGCTCTCGTTCCGGCTCGTCGCGGGGGATGAACGGCCGCGGATCGAGATCGCGCATGTCGCAGGCGACGGACATTGGATGGTTTGACTCCGGGAAGTATCGAGCCATGGCCGCACTCGTCATCGACCGCGATCTCGAACGCGAACTGATCGCCGAGCGCCGCCGCACTGGCGCCGACCGCTACGACGAAGTCTGGGACGGAGTCTACGTCATGGCACCGATGGCCGATTTCGAGCACCAGCATCTCGTGAGCCAACTGACGACCATTTTCGTCGTCACGATCGAGTGGGCGGGACTGGGAGCGGTTTATCCCGGCGTCAACGTCACCGACCGCGAGACCGACTGGAAGCGGAACTACCGTTGCCCGGACGTCGCCGTTTTTCTCGCGGACACGAAGGTGATCATTCGGGGAACCCACAGCCTCGGCGGGCCGGACTTCGCCGTCGAGATCGTCAGCCCGAGCGACCGCAGCCGCAAGAAGCTCCGGTTCTATGCCAAGGTCGGCACGCGCGAACTGCTCATCGTCGATCGCCATCCGTGGGCGCTGGAACTGTATCGGCTGGACGACGGCGCGTTGAAGCTCGTCGGAACTTCGACGGTCGAAGACGGCGCGACGCTCGCTTCCGAAGTCGTTCCGCTGTCGTTCCGCCTGGTCGCGGGGGACGAACGGCCGCGAATCGAAATCGCGCACGCCGCGGACGACTCGCGGTGGACTGTGTGATTCGGCAAAAAGGGGACAGGTCCATTTTCCGCGGGAGCGTTTCCCACTCGCGGAAGCCTGAATGCGGAAAATGGACCTGTCCCCTTTTGGTCAGCCGTTCCCTTCGCCGTACCGTTCCGCGACTTGCACGAGCGTGGCGACCAGGCAGCCGGTGCCGCCCCCTTCGCGGTGCGGTTTGTTGCTCGAGGCGAACGAGGGGCCGGCGATGTCGAGGTGCACCCACGGCTTCCTCCCCACGAACCGCTCCAGGAACTTCGCCGCCGTGATCGCTCCGCCCCACCGGCCGCCGATGTTCTTGATGTCGGCCACGTCGCTTTTGATGAGTTCCTCGTACAGCTCGAACATCGGCAACTGCCAGATGCGCTCGCCCGCCTCGCGCGCGGCGGCGAGTACGCGGTCGCACCACGCCTGGTCGTTCGCCATCGCCCCGGCGACGTCTTCGCCCAAGGCGACCACGCACGCCCCGGTGAGCGTCGCCAGGTCGATGATCCGCTCGACTCCCTGATCGACCGCGAACGAGAGCACGTCGGCGAGCACGAGCCGGCCCTCGGCGTCGGTGTTGAGCACTTCGATCGTCACGCCGTTGCGGGCGGTGAGC
>JBBDNT010000126.1:0-16554 GCA_040877445.1 Planctomycetaceae bacterium | reverse complement strand
GATGGCGGTCATCGCGCCGAGGACGGTGGCGGCGCCGGCCATGTCGCACTTCATGGTTTGCATGCCTTCGGCGTTCTTGAGCGACAATCCGCCGCTGTCGAACGTGACCCCCTTGCCGACCAGCGCGAGCGTGGGCGCGCCTTCGCCGCCTCCCTTGTATTCGAGGACCACCATCCGCGGCGGCTGGGCGCTTCCCTGCGCGACGGCGAGCAGCGCCTGCATCCGTTCGTCTTCGAGCCGCGCCCGGTCGAACACTTCGCACGACAGCCCATGCGCGCGGGCGACTTCCTCGGCGCGGGCGGCGAAGCTTTCGGGAAAGATTTCCCGCGGCGGGCCGTCAACCAACTCGCGCGTCAGGTTGATCGCCTCGCCGAGGATCCGGCCGCGTTCCGCGTGCCGGGCATCGCCGCCATCTTCCGTTGCGAGGATGGTCACGCTGCGGAACGGAAATCGGCCCGGCTCGGTGCGGTAGCGATCCTGCCCCACGCAGCCGACGGTGAAGGCGAGCGCCGCCTGCTCGATCGCGCCGCCCGCCGTCAGCGTCTCGACCGCGACCGGGGGCAGCGCGACCGCGACCGACACGTCCTTCTTTTCGGAGAGCTTGCGGGCCGCGGCCTGCAGCGCCTTGCGAAAGCCCTCCGCATCGAGCTGGTCGCGCTTTCCCAGCCCCACCAGCAGCACCCGCGTCGCGGCGACGCCGGCGGCGTCGTACAAGGCGAGCCGATCGCCCGCCTTGCCGGTGAAGTCGTCGATTTCGCGCAGCCGGGCGATGCGTCCGCCGAGCGCCTCGTCGAGCGCGGCGAGCGGTCCGGCGGGCGGTTCGTTCTCGGCGAGTCCCACGACGAGCCAGTCGGCGGCGGCCTCTTGCCAGGGAGTGTCGGCGAAGTCGATTTGCATGGCGGTGTTCCGAATCGGTGCGGACTGTCACGGCGAATGGCGGACGATCAATCGCGTTTTTACCACGGATGACGCGGATTTGCACGGATCAAGGAGGAGAGAATGCGGGGCGTGCCGTGGTGGGTCGGGCAGGTGGGGCAGACATTCCCGTGGGGCAGACATTCCTGTCTGCCACGAACAGCGCTGGCTCGGGCAGACAGGAATGTCTGCCCCACGTGCCGTTGCCGAACTCCTCGAGATCCGCCAGGCATGGCGCGACTGGAAACGGCATCGCAGGCAAATTATCATCGGTGGGTCAGCCGTCGCTTTCGTTCCGGATCCGATTTTCGCCATGCCCACGATCAAGTTCGTCAACGAGAAGAAGACCGTCGAAGTTCCCAAGGGGACCAACCTGCGGACCGCCGCGCTGCAGGCGGGCGTGGACGTGTACCGCGGGATCGACCGCGTCCTGCACTGTCCCGGCCTCGGCCTGTGCACCACCTGCAAGGTGCGGATCGCCAAGGGGGTCGAGAACGTCAGCCGTCAGGGAGTGTGGGAGAAAGCGAACATGCTCAAGATCCCCATGACGATGTTCGCCCGCATCGGCCACGAGGAAGAACTGCGGCTTTCCTGCCGGACGACGGTCGAGGGGGACATCGAAGTCGAAACGCATCCGTCGATGAACTGGCACGGCGAAAAGTTCTGGGGGTGACGGAGGAAGTAAGAAAGAAGATAGAAGAAAGAAGAAGGAAGAACGAAGAGGGCAGCGCGATGCGGGAATTCGAATCGATAGCCGACATACGGGATCGCTCCCGTAGCTCAGTGGTGAGAGCGCCCGCCTTATAAGCGGTCGGTCGGCGGTTCGATTCCGCCCGGGAGCATTCGCGCGACCGGGCGCGCTCGCCTCCTCGGCTCGCGGCTAACCGACTCGATTTCGCGCTCGCCTCTTCGGCTCCCGGCTAACCGATTCTCGATCCTCGACTCTCATGCGTGACATTCGCGTCGCCGTCGCCCAGTTCGAGCACCAGAACGCCGACCAGGAATTCAACCTGTCGCGAATCCGCGATTTGTCGCGGCAGGCGGTCGCCGAGGGGGCGGAGGTCGTCTCGTTCCACGAGTGCTCGATCTCCGGCTACACGTTCGCGCAAAGACTGTCGCGCGACGCGCTGGCGGAAATCGCCGAGCCGATTCCCGACGGCCCCAGCGTGCGCGCGTTGATCGCGATCGCGGGCGAAGTCGGCGTGCCGGTGCTCGCCGGGCTGTTCGAGCGCGACGGCGACCGGCTTTTCAATTCCTACGTCTGCGCGACCGCGGACGGGATCGTCGCGCGGCACCGCAAGCTGCACGCCTTCATCAGCCCGCACCTGTCGTCGGGGGACGAGTTCACGGTGTTCGATCTGCTCGGCTGCCGCTGCGCGATCCTCATTTGCTACGACAACAACCTCGTCGAGAACGTGCGGATCACCGCGCTGATGGGGGCGGAACTCCTCTTCATGCCGCATGTCACCGGCTGCCTGCCCTCGGCGATGCCCGGCCGCGGAACGGTCGACGCGGCGTTGTGGGACAACCGCGACCGCGACCCGGTGCGGCTGCGGCAGGAGTTCGACGGACCGAAGGGACGCGGCTGGCTGATGCGCTGGCTTCCCGCCCGAGCCTACGACAACGGACTCTACGTCGCCTTCACGAACCCCATCGGCCGCGACGACGACACGATCAAGAACGGCAACTCGATGGTCCTCGATCCGTTCGGCGAGGTGATCGCGGAGTGTCGCAAGCTCGGCGACGACGTGACGGTCGCGCTCTGCACGGACGACAAGCTCGCGGCTTCGAGCGGGCGGCGTTATCTGCGCGCCCGCCGTCCGGACTTGTACGGGAAGCTCGTCGAGCCGTCATCGGAACCGCCGGTCACGCAACCGGGCTGGCGGCTTCGGAAGTAGGCGGCTCATCGGACGTGCTTCGGAATCGGAAAACTCTTCCGGTCGTGCCGATCGCACCGAAGATTCCGCCTTCCCGCTGCCGATAGAGTCGATACTGCCTGTCGCCGCGTCGCGGGGAGCGCTCTCGTTCCCGCGTCCGGGTTCGCCCAGGCGCGAGGGACACTCCCGATGAGCGGCGAACTGTTGCACGAGGTGCGCGCGGTCGTGGCCGATTTCGAATCGGCCCAGGCGGAACTGCAACGTCTCTACGGGCGGAAGCGCACCGCCCTCGTCGAAGCCCGCGCCGCGGAACTGATCGAATTGGCGCAGGCCGAAGCCGCGCTCGCCGAACGCTGCCGCGGAATCTTCGCCCGCCGCGCGCGGGTGCTGAGTCGGGCGGCGACACAAGGGATCTGCGGCGACACGCTCGCCGCGGTCACCGGGCAAGTCGCCGGTCCCGAGGCGCGGGAACTGGGGGACCGGATCGAGACGTCGCGGCGGCGTTCGGAACTGCTGCGCCGCGAGCATTGGGCGTTGTGGATCATCGCGCAGCGGGCGAGCCGGCATCACGTCGAATTGATCGAACTCGTCGCCGAGCACGGCCGCCGCTCCCCGGTCTACGAACAGGACCGCGCCGCGCGCCACGTCGCGGGGGGCGCGATTCTGGATGCCTCGGCGTGACGGCAGTAGGCAGGAGGCAGTCGGCAGTAGGCAGTCGGCAGTAGGCAGTCGGCAGTAGGCAGTCGGCAGTAGGCAGTACGCAGTCGGCGGTCGCCGAACTCTCAACTCTCAACCCTCAACCCTCCTCATGGGCCTCACCGCCGCACTCGCCACTGCCGGACGTTCGCTGGAGCTGGCCACCACCGGGATTCAGGTGGCCGGGCACAACATCTCCAACGCGAACACGCCCGGCTACATCCGCGAAGAGCTGTTGATCGCGGCGAACCTGCCGTATCCGCAGGGATCGCTGATCTTCGGGACCGGGGCGATCGCGATCGGCATCCGCCAGCAGATCGACACGTTCCTCGAATCGCGAGTGCACACCGCCAATGCCGAGTTCCACTCCGCCGACACGCTGCGAACGATCTACAAGCAGCTCGAAGGGGCGATCGGCGAACTGGGAACGGCCGACGTCTCCTCCGGGCTGAACCGCTTTCTGGGCGCGATCCATGATCTCATCGCCGAGCCGGAGTCCGACGCGCTCCGGCAAACCGTCGTGGCGCAGGCGGAGCAATTCGCCGGCGACGTCACCGCCCTGCGCCAGCGCGTCGACGACCTCCGCACGGGATTGAGCGGGCAGGTCCAATCGACCGTCGCCGAGGCCAATCGCCTGATCGAGCAAATCTCGGAACTCAACAAGCAGATCACCCGGCTGGAAGCGGCGGGGTTGCTGGCGAGCGACGCGGGCACGCTGCGCACGCAACGCTACACGGCGCTCAACCGGCTTTCCGAAATCGTGCCGGTCAAGTTCGTCGAGAACCCGGACGGATCGGTCAACGTGTTCGCCGGCTCGGACTATCTCATCCTGGGCGAGCGCGCGCAGCGACTCGTCACCAGTGCCGAAACCGATCGCGGAATCGTCGTGCATTCAGTCACGCTGTCCGAAACCGGGTCGGATCTTTCGCGGCAAGGGGGCGAACTCTTCGGGCTGATCGAAGGCCGCGACACGGTGCTCGGCGGGTTCGTCGATTCGCTCGACGCGCTCGCCGCCGGCGTCATCCGGGAGTTCAACCGCATTCACTCCTCGGGGGAAGGCCCGAAGCGGCAGGAATCGGTGACGGGCACGTACCGCGCCCTCGATTCCGCCGCCGCGCTGAACGAGTCCGGC
Source organism: Planctomycetaceae bacterium (assembly GCA_040877445.1). Taxonomy (GTDB): domain Bacteria; phylum Planctomycetota; class Planctomycetia; order Planctomycetales; family Planctomycetaceae; genus JBBDNT01. The sequence goes on along the minus strand of JBBDNT010000126.1, from coordinate 11,934 downwards.
TTGCCGTTCGCCGTCGAGCATGGCGGCTTCCAGATCAAGCTCGTCAACGCCTCGACGGGGTTGGCGGAGACGCACGCCATTTCCATCGACCTCGACGGCATCGGGACCGACACCAGCCTGAACGATTTGCGGGCGGCGCTCGACGGCATCGCGAACCTCACGGCGAGCATCACCGCCGACGGGCGGCTGTCGCTTTCCGCCGCGGCCGGTTTCGAATTGGCCTTCGCGAACGACACGAGCGGCGTGCTCGCGGCGGTCGGAATCAACACGTTCTTCACCGGAACCAATGCCGGCACGATCGCGGTGAATCCACTGGTCCGGCAGGACCACCGGCTGTTCGCGGCCGGTCAGGGCGGCGGACCGGCGGACAATCGCAACGCGGTCCTCTTGGCGCAATTCACCGAGAACGCGACCGCGGCGCTGGGGAACGTCAGCATCGATTCCTACTACGAAAGCCTCATCACGCGGGTCGCGCAGGAGTCGGCGTCGCAAACGGCGATCGCCTCGGGCCGCCAGGGCTTCCGCGATTCCCTGCTGTACCAGCGCGACCAGTATTCCGGGGTGAACCTCGACGAAGAAGCGCTGAAGATGCTCGACTTCCAACGCGCCTATCAAGCCTCCGCCCGCATGATCAGCCTGATCGATGAGCTGTACCAGACGCTGTTGAATATTTGAGCGAAAAGCTATCAGCTATCAGCAAGACTGCCGACTGCCCACTGCCCACTGCCCACTGCCCACCGCCGACTGACCACTGACCACTGACAACTGACGACCCCCCATGTCGCTCGGTCCCATCCTTCCCGGCCGGCTGCCCAACTCGCTGAGCGGCGTGCGGCTCACCGAAGCGCTGCGGCAGGCGAACCAGTCGCTGCAGCGCTTGCAGGACCAGGCGGCGACCGGGCAGCGGTACTTTCTTCCCAGCGAGTCCCCCACCGACGCCATCCGCACGATCTTTCTGCAGAAGACGCTCGAGCGGCAGGCCCATTTCCGCCAGAGCCTCGCCACCGACCGGTCGATGCTGGTCGCCAGCGAAGCGGCGCTCGCCGACATCGGCGAGTCGCTCAGCCGGGCCAAGTCGCTGCTCCTCGCCGGCATCGGCGACAGCGTCACCGACGCCGAGCGGGACGCCCTCGCGATCGAAGCGGGCGTGCTCCTGCAGCAGGTCGTCGCCGCGGGGAACACGAAGTTTCGCGGGCGCTTCCTGTTCGGCGGTTCCGAGTCGCAGCGGCCTCCGTTCGAGCTGCAAGGCTCGACCGTCGTCTATCGCGGCGACACGCAGGCGATCATGTCGTTCGTCGACGCCGGGCTGCTGACGGCCAACAACGTCGATGGTCGGAGCGCCTTCGCCGCGCTCTCGACGCCCATCTCGAAGGACGTGAACCCCGCGCTCACTCTCGATACGCGCATCGCCGATCTCCACGGCGGACTGGGCGTCGCCCTGGGAAAGGTGACGGTCACGGTCGACGACGGGACGAACCCCGTGACGACGCGGACGATCGATCTGTCCGCCGCCGGCACGTTGCGCGACGTGAAGACCGCGCTCGAAGACGGCTTCTCCGACGGCCCACCCTCGATCACCGTCGAGATCGATCCGGACTCGAAGCACGGGCTGCGGATCACCCCCTCGGGCGGCACGGTGACCGTCGCCGACTCGAGCGGAGGCCGCGCCGCCTCCGACCTCGGCATCGCCGCGACCGCGCAAGCGATCGTCGATGGCGGCGACCTCGATCCGCGCCTGACGCTGAACACCAGCCTGGCCGATCTCAATGGAGGCGCCGGCATCGGCGTCGCCGCGGGGAACGGTCTGCGGATCGCCATCGGCGGGAACGCGACCAACGTCGACATCTCCGCGGCGACCACCGTCGAAGATCTGTTCAACACGTTCCGACTGCTCGGTCTGCCGCTCGATCTCGCGATCAACGACGCCGGCAACGGCCTCGCCGTTTCCAGCCGGGTCAGCGGCGCGAGCTTCTCGATCGGCGAGAACGGGGGGACGAACGCGGCGGGACTCGGCATTCGCACCTTCGACGGCGATACGCTGCTCGCCGATCTCAACGGCGGACAGGGCGTGCCGGTCGATCAGCGAGATGCATCCGGCGCGTTGCTCCCCGCGACGCTGGAGATCACCCGCCGCGACGGCAGCGAGATCTCGATCGACCTCAAGGGACTGCGGACCGTGCAGGAGGCGCTCGACGCGATCAATGCGGTCGATCCCGGCGTGCTGATCGCGTCGCTCGCCGCCGAAGGAAACGGCATTTCGCTCCTCGACGACGACGGCGCGAGCACCGGCCCGTTCATCGTGAAGGCCAACGCCGTCGCGACCGCGCTGGGGATTGCCGGAATCGAACCGGGGGGCGATCCCGCCGTTCCCTTGACGGGCGCCGACGTCAACCCGCAACAGCCGGCGGGAGTGTTTTCGATCGTCTCGGCGCTCGAAACCGCGTTGCGGAACAGCGACGACGCCGCGCTCTCCCGATTGGACGGAATGGTGAACGCGGAGATCGCCCGGTTCGCGACGCTTCGTGGCGAGATCGGCGGCCGGTTGCGGATGCTCGACGGGGTCGAGAACCGATTGCTGGACGAGGACATCCGCCTGCAAGAGGCCTTGTCGCTGCACTTCGACGCCGACCTGACGGACGTGGTGACGCAAGTCGCCGCGACGCAGACGGCCCTGCAAGCGACGCTGCAAATCGCCGCCAGCAACCGGCAATTGACGCTGTTCAATTACCTCTGATTCCGCCGCGACGAGCGTCAGGAGCCCTCGGCCGGACGGAGAAACAGCGCCGCCTCGCCGGCAAGTCCGGCCGGAGGCTCGATCATCAGGGCTTGCGCCGATGACAGTTTGCGCGTGGGGATCTCGTGCATGGCGCCCGTGACGCAGTCGCACCACGTCAGGCTGTAGTCGCCGGCCGGGAAGTTCTTGATCCCGACCCCGTTCTTCAATTCCCGCGCGTAGACGATCGCACGGGTCGCGGTCTTGCCCGCTTCGTCCGCCGCGAGATCGGCGAGGATCCACGTGGCGTCCGCCACGGCAAGGTCGTCTCGCGGACTCATCATGTGGAAATCCGTCCGCTCGAAGAACTTCACCAGCCGGCCGCAGTCCTCGAGCTGCTCGACCGGCGTGTCGGCCACGTCCAACGGATAAACCATGACGTATGCCCCCGCCATCGCCGCCGCCCAGTTCATCCGGCGGATTTCGTCCCGGCCGCGGCTCGCATGCCCGGCGCACTCGGACATGTTCAGACCGTACCGGCCGTTCGCGGAGGTCGACGCGCGGAGCACCAGGCGGTGCATCTCCTCGGCATCGCGCGCCTCCAACTGCATTGCGAACTGATCGATGTGCGGATCGCCGGCGAACTCGCGGAAGTCGGTCCCGGTCAGCTTGTGGACCGCGATCGCGTGGTCCTTGTCCCCCGCCGCGCGGATCTCGGCCGCCAGGTTCGAGACCCGCTTCGGCGAGAGCGCCTCCTGATACTCCTCGGCGATGCACCAAATCAGATGGTCGAAGCGGGAAAACCGCTTGACGAGCGCGTGGACGAAGGCCCGCTCCGGCTCCCCCAGCTCGTCGCCGGTCCTCCACACGCGGGCGCTGTCGTCGTACAGGAACAGCATCATCAGGATACCGCGGCGATCGGCCTCGGCGAACCACTCTTCCCACTGGTCGAGGACTTTGTCGTTCAGCCCCTTGGCGGGATCGTTGTCGATGAACGGGTTGTGCGTGCGATCGCCGTCGCCGCCGTGCGAGCGGATCGCCTGCACGTACAGGCAATTGGCGCCGGTGCCTGCGAGCTTCTCGATGATCGCGATTTGATCGCCGTCGCGGGTTCCATCGGCGTTGCGTTTGCCGCGATACAGAAAGTCCTCCGGGTCGCCGGGGCCGCACATGAAGAACGGCCGCCCGTCCTTGCGGAACAGCCAGCGCGGGTTCGCGGGGTCGACGACGATCCGCGAAGCGTCCGGCGGAACGACGGGAGCGATGACGGTGACGGCCGGCTTTCGCGAGTCCCCTTCCGACTCGTGCGGCGGAAAGAATTCCGCCGCCGCGTCACCGAACGCAGACGATCCAGCGCTCATGGCGATCAACAATCCGAACGCCGGGAACGAACGCAACGCGCGACGAAGCATGGCGACCCCCTTCACTGGATCCGGGCGACCGCCTGGTTCATGGCCCGTCGCCACGAACCCGGCTGATGATCGATCATACCGAAAGTGGCCGCGGACCGCGCGGGAGCGGTCTGGAAGCTGCGCCCGAAACAAGCGGGTTCGCGGAATCGACCGCTTACTTCGTGCGCGGCTCTTTCCAGCTTTACTCCAACGGCGGGAGCACATCGGGGACGACCTGGTAGCCGTCGGCAAGCGAGTTCGTCGTGTTGAACAGGCCGACGATCGCCATCACTTCGCCCAGCCCCGCTTCGTCGAGTCCCAGTTTGCGCACCGCCGTGGTGTGCGAGTTCACGCAGTACGCGCAGCCGTTCGTCGCCGAGACCGCGAGCGCGATGATCTCCCGCACGAGCGGGTCGAGCGGCGAGGTTCGGCCGGCGGCTTCGGGGTGCATCAGCGCTTTGAGCCGCGTCCACGTGCTTTCCAGCAGGTCGGGATTCGTCGCCAGCACCCGCCAGAAGTTGGGGACGAAGTCGAGGTTCTTGACGCGGCGGATGTCGGCGAAGACGTCGGCCACTTTGCCGGCCGCTTCTTCTTCGGACACGGGCCGCACGGTCGCGATGCGTTCGTCGGACATGAGAAGGGTTCCTCGTAAGCCTCGATCAACCGGAAGTAAGAACCACGCCGCCGAAATGCTTTTCGACGCAAAGACCCGACGTGGCGAAGCCGCAACCAAACGCGACGAGACAGAAAGATTGAAGACAGAAACATGCAGGTCGGAAAAATGAGAAAGAGGAATATCTTGGCAGGTCGGCCGTGCCGGGTCGTTCTTTCCGTCGCGATCTTCTCGTGAGGAAGGAAGATTCGAAAGCGTGCCACGACCCAAGGGCGGAGGTCTCGCTGGCAGCTACGGAAAAATGCGACAATGGCTTTGCGACATACGATCGCGGAAAGGCGAGGGCTTGGATGCGGCGAAGGTCCGATAACGAGCCTCCCGCGTCAGCGGGGGGAGCGCCGACTCGCGAAGTCCCGCCGCCGTCATTCCCACGAAGGTGGGAATCCAGAGGACGCGCGGACGGCGAAGGCACTGGATTCCCGCCTGCGCGGGAATGACGGAAAGTTCGCGGGATGCCACGCGATCCCTTTCTGGACGGCCCCCCTCTCCCCTTTGGACAGCCGAAAAGGGGACAGGTCCATTTTCCGTGGGAAAGTCCTCCACGCAAGGTGGGCCGGATTGCGGAAAATGGACCTGTCCCCTTTTTTCCGCTCGGCCCTCGATCGAGCGCGACGCACGAGAAAATTCTCGCAGGACGAACGAAAGCCGAACGATTGCATTGCGAAGTCCGCAAAGAGTCGCAAAGGACAATCGACGAAGTAGGTGTTCGGTCTGGGGGCGTGCTGCCATTCGCGTGCCATCGATTCGGGACGACCGACCGCCTCCCCCCGCTGACGCGGGAGGCTCGCTGTTTTCCTTTGCGGACTCGGCGGCTTTGCGTCGAAATCCAGTGATGGTTGCTGGTTCGCGTCGTGCCTTTCCTGGTGAAGCGTCATGGTGCGTGAATTCGGATTCCGTCGGGCCGCCTTATTCCGCGAGCAGTTCGAGCAGGTAACGTCCGTAGGCGCCGTTCTCGAGCGGTTCGGCGAGGCGGCGGAGTTGGTCGGCGTCGATGAAGCCCATCCGCCAAGCGATTTCTTCCGGGCAGGAGATCTTCAATCCTTGCCGGGCTTCGAGCACGCTCACGAAGGTGCCGGCTTCGAGGAGCGAGTCGTGCGTGCCGGTGTCGAGCCAGGCGGTGCCGCGGCCGAGTTGTTCGACGTGCAGCTTCCCCCGTTCGAGATAAGCGCGGTTCAGGTCGGTGATTTCGAGTTCGCCTCGGGCGGACGGGGCGAGTTGCTTCGCGAGCGCCGGGGCCTGCGAATCGTAGAAGTAGACGCCGGTGACGGCGAGGTGCGACTTCGGCTTGGCGGGCTTCTCGACGATCTCGACCGGCTTCCCCGCCTCATCGAGCACGATCACGCCGTACCGCTCGGGATCGCGGACGTGATAGGCGAACACGGTCGCCCCTTCGGTTCGCTGGGCCGCCTCGCGGAGGCTCCGCGTGAGGTCGTGGCCGTAGAAGATGTTGTCTCCCAGCACCAGGCACGAAGGACTTCCCGCGAGGAACTTCTCGGCGATGATGAGCGCCTGGGCGATTCCCGCGGGCTTCGGCTGCTCGGCGTAGTCGAACTTCAATCCCCACTGCTCGCCGGTGCCGAGCAGTTCGCGGAACAGCGGCAGATCTCGGGGCGTGCTGATGACGAGGATCTCGCGAATCCCCGCCAGCATCAGCGTGGAGAGGGGATAGTAGACCATCGGCTTGTCGTACACGGGGAGCAGTTGCTTGCTCACCACCCGCGTGACCGGGTCGAGCCGCGTCCCCGCCCCGCCGGCGAGGATGATGCCTTTGCGCGGGGGAACGGTGGAAGCAGATTCGGCGCGATCGGACATGGGGACCGACTAACTCAGTTGAAGATGTTATTGAACGGACCCCGATTCACTCGCCGCGGCCGCGTGAGGAGTGAGATGCCAAGCCGCTACCGTCCGTGACAGCGACTGAATCGTTCGACTCGGAATCGCGGCGCGCCAAATCATGGGCGAAGCGCTCCAAGGCCGCTGCGAAGTCGGCGTCTTCGACGTCCCAGAGCGAATGCCCCGTCTCGTCCTGGGCCAGCTCGCCGATGATCGCGATCAACTGCCCGAATCGCAATTCGGGGCATCGAGAGCGAACTTCGCCGAGCTGCACCAGAATGCGATCCGACAATTCCACCGTGGTCATAACCTGTCTCCTACTCGGTGACTGTTCGCTTTCGAAGATTTCAGCTTTCCGATGACCTCGACCCGCACCGTCGTTCCCGGCAGTAGCTTCGCCACGCGTGTCGCCCTTGTGACACCATCGTAGAGTTCGAGCACACCGTCCGACCCCTCGTACGCAACCAAAGGCGGCATCCCAGCAGTCGATGTGCCGTGCTTGGCGATCTGCCGTTGCAGCTTGACGGGGTCGGCTCCGCTCGACCGCGACGAAGGCAGCCGTAACTCGGCGGGATCGACATCTCGAAGATCGACTGCCATCTTGCAAGATACCGTGCCGAACACAAGGCCGACAAGACCGCAAAGAACGGCACGATTTCAGAACAGGGAGGGGTCGCTCCCCGGCCCGCTCACGAGGCGCGAAGCGTCCGATAGTATTCCACCGTCTCCCGCAGCCCCGTCTCCAGATCGACCTGCGGCGACCAGTTCAGCAGCGCCTTCGCCTTCGAAATATCCGGGCAGCGTCGTTTCGGGTCGTCGGCGGGGAGATCGACGTAGGCGAGTTGCGACGTCGTGCCGGTGATCTCGCGGACCTTTTCCGCCAGTTGCGTCATCGAGTGTTCGACCGGGTTGCCGAGGTTCACCGGTCCCGGCTCGTCGTCCTGATCCATCATGCGGATCATGCCTTCGAGCAGATCGTCGACGTAGCAGAACGAGCGGGTCTGCGTGCCGTCGCCGTAGATCGTGAGCGGCTCGCCGGCGAGCGCCTGGTTGATGAAGTTGGAGATCACGCGGCCGTCGTCGGGGGCCATGCGGGGACCGTAGGTGTTGAAGATCCGGATGATCCGCACGTCGACGCCGTGGGCGAGGTGGTAGTTGATGCACAGGGACTCGGCGACGCGCTTGCCTTCGTCGTAGCAGCTTCGCGGGCCGATGGGATTGACGTGCCCCCAGTAATCCTCGCGCTGCGGATGGACTTCGGGGTCGCCGTAGACTTCCGAAGTGGAAGCGTGGAGGATGCGTGCCTGGCAGCGCTTGGCCAACCCGAGGACGTTGACGACGCCGACGGTCGAGGTCTTGATCGTCTTGATGGGGTTGTACTGGTAGGCCTCGGGGGAAGCGGGGCACGCGAGGTTGTAGAGTTGCTCGACTTCGAGGAACAGCGGGTGGACGATGTCGTGCCGGATCAACTCGAATCGCGGATGGCCCAGCAGGTGCGCGACGTTCCGCTTTCTGCCGGTGAAGAAGTTGTCGACGCAGAGGACGTCGTCGCCGCGCGCGATCAGGCGATCGCACAAATGGCTGCCGAGAAACCCGGCCCCGCCCGTCACCGCGATGATGGCCATGTTTCCCAGTTCGGTGGCGATTTCGAATCGGCGTCCTTGCCCGGCCTCGTCATCAGCCGCCCTCTTCGTCCCGGCGGCGCATCTCGTCGAGGATCACGGGATGCCAGGCGTCGTCCCGGTCGTCGGCGGGCGCGTAATTCCGGCGCGCCCATGTCCGCAGGCGAATCTCGTCGACCGGGTCGAGACCCGATTCCGTCTCCGTCTCGAAAGCGACCGCGGCAGGTGCATTCATCCTCTGGACCCTTTCTACTAGATCCCTTCTGGTGTCACACGCCGAAATGACGAATTGGCAAAGAGCATGCGTGGCCCTCCCGGCACCCGTGGCGCTTCCGGACCGACCCCCAGAGAATAAGAAGTCGCGATCGCGAAATCAACCAAATTTGCGGGAATTCACGCGACATTCCGAATCGGGGGAAACGCCCCCCGCGTTATCGGCAACGACCGGGGAACATGACGATCGCGACCCCTGGCGAAGCTCGGCCGATTGGGGGCGACGGGCAGTTCTTCGCGACAGCGCGGTGAATCACAACACGAGCACCGCCACGTTGTAGTAGATCAACAGACCAAGAATGTCGCTCAGCGACGCGACCAGCGGGTTGGACATCAACGCCGGGTCCATCCCGAGCCGCTCGAACAAGATCGGCAGCATGGCCCCCATCACGGCCCCCATCACCACGACCAGCATCACCGTCGAGCCGACGATCATGGCGTGCTCCGGCGCGACGAACAGCAATGTCAGGAGAAATCCCAACAGTCCGAGACCGATGCCGAGCGAGAAGCCGACCAGCAGTTCCCGGGCGATGACGCCGGCGCCGCGGAACGACCCGGACTGGCGGAGGGAGAGAGCTCGAATCAACAGAGTGGCCGACTGCGATCCGGCGTTCCCGCCGCAGGCGATCACCATCGGGACGAACAGCCCCAGCCACAGATGTTCCTCGGCGACACCCTCGTACTGCAGTTGGACGAAGGCGGTTACCACCGCCGCGAACATCAACGGCACCAGCCACACGCCGCGCTTCCAGGCGATGGTCAACAGGGGAGTCTCGAGATAGCTGTCTTCGAGCGGTTGGACGGCGCCGAGGCGATAGGCGTCCTCGTCGGCCTCTTCCTGCACGATGTCGAGCACGTCGTCGTGGGTCACGATCCCCACCAGCCGGTTCTGGCTGTCGACGACCGGAATGGCGAGGAAGTCGTACTGACCCAGTTCCTGGACGACGTGCTCTTGATCGTCGTCCACGCGGACCGAGATCACGTCGCGGCGCATGATGTCGGCCAGCTTGGCGTCGGGCTTGGCGAGAATCAGCTCCCGCAGCGAGACCGTCCCTTCCAGCCGCCGGTCGTCCCCCAGAATGTAGACGTAGTAAATCGTCTCGCGATTGGGGGCCTGCTTGCGGAGCCGTTCGAGCGCCTCGCGGACCGAAATGTCCGCCGGCAGCGAGGCGTACTCCGTCGTCATGATCGCCCCGGCGCTGTGCTCCGGGAACGACAGCAGCTTGCGGATGTCGCTCCGCTCGGCTTGGGCGATCAACGGCAGCAGGTTCTCGACGCGGTCCGAATCGAGCCGGTTCAGCAGGTCGACGCGGTCGTCGGGAGACATTTCCTCGATCAGCCGCGACAGCCGCTTGCGGTCGAGCTTGTCGACCAGCTCGATCTGCTTGGCGAGATCGAAGAACTCGAAGATCTCGACTTGGCGTGAGAGGCTGCAATTCTCGAGCACCCGCCAGACGTCTTCGGCGGGCAGCCCCGCGAGCACCTCGGCGGCGACGGGCGGGTAGAGGACGTCGCAGAACTCGGCCAGCCCCGCCTTGTCGTCCTCCGCGAGCATCTCCTTCAGGTCGGGAAGCAGAAGCTGCGGATACATGGGGCCACCCGGACCAGTTCTCGGAGCGAGTCGATTCCCCGGCCGCGCGATGCCCGTTCCGGCTTACCGCTTGGAGAACTGGAAGCTCTTGCGGGCCTTCTTCAAGCCGTACTTCTTGCGTTCCACCATGCGGCCGTCGCGGGTGAGGAACCCGCCTTCCGACAGCGCGTAGTGCACTTCGGGATTCAACGCCTCGAGAGCCCGGGCGATGCCCAGGATGATCGCTCCGGTTTGCCCGGTGGTCCCGCCCCCTTCGACCTTGACCCACACATCGACCTTGCCGAGCTGCCCGGCGGCCTTCAGCGGCGCCTCGATCAGCAGGCGGTCCCGCTCGACGCGAAAGTATTCTTCGAGCGGCTTGCCGTTGACGTTCGATTCGCCGGTGCCCGGCCGCAGTCGCACCCGGGCGACGGAGGTCTTGCGACGACCGGTGCCGATCGCCGTGCCGGCCCGGTCCAGCTTTCCGCGGAGCAGGGCGGGGATGACCCGCTCTTGGGCCGGAGCGTCGCCGCCCAAAGTCAACTCGGGCAGCGACTCGTCCGCTTCCCGTGGCGATTCCGCGGCATCCGCCGTCGCGCCGACCTCGAGTTCGGCGGCGCCGTCGGTTTCGGGGGCGGGAGATTCGGCGGCGTTTTCCGGGTGTTCGCTGGCCATCGGGACTCTCGAATCGTCGTATGGAAAGTGTCGTCGTGAGCGAAGTTCAGGGGAACGATCAGGTCCGGAGATGCTCCGGAAGTTCCAGTGGCTGCTGAGCCTGGTGCGGATGCTCCGGCCCCGCGTAGAGCTTCAGCTTGGCGAGCATCTTGGTCGCCAGCTTGTTCTTGGGCAACATGCGGCGGACCGCTTCGGAGAGAATTCGCTCCGGGTGCTTCCGCCAGACGTCGAGGGCGGTGACGACCCGCCGGCCGCCCGGATAACCGGTGAAGCGGTCGTAGGTCTTTTCGACCATCTTCGACGTCACGTAGGGATTGTCGGGGTGCGCGAGCGGCGTGCCGCTGAAGCGGACGCGGTCGGCATTCACGACCACCACGTAGTCGCCGCAATCGACGTGCGGCGTGTAGGTGGGCTTGTGCTTGCCCATCAGGATCGTGGCGATTTTCGTGGCCAACCGGCCGACGATCTCGCCGTCGGCATCGACGACGAACCATTTCCGGTCGACGTCGACGGCGCGCGCCATGTAGGTTTTCGTCTGACTGCGCATTCCAATACCTTGTGCTGCAATGACTTGCATCGAACCGCGCGGCCCGGCGACTGGACCTTCGCCCTCGCCACAGTCCTCGAGCGGCGCCCGACCTGCGGAAACCGAAGAAGATAACGAGTTTGCGCCCGCCGTTCAACGGAGCCGGGCAAAGTTTGTTCGGGACGTTCGACGCAACCCGTCACGCGCGACGCGGTGCCTTCCCGGCAGACGGTGGGCGAGATCCTCAACCGTCTCGGCTATCGCTTGCGCCGCGTGCTCAAGGCCCGTCCCGAAAAAAAAATTTCCCGAGACCAACGCCATCTTCGCCAACGTCCAAGAGCAACGAGCGACGGCCGCCCAAGACGACGCGACGCCGAGAATCTCACTGGACACAAAGGCCGGGCGTGGTGGTCCGAAAGACGAGCGCTGTACCCGGAGGTGCGGCGACCGCACGTCGAACTCGACAACGGTCCCGAAATCAACAGCTCGCGAACCCAGTTCATGAAGCGGATGGTCGATCTCTCGGATGAGAGCGGCCTGGAGATCGAGCTGGTCTACTTCCCGCCGTACCACAGCAAGTACGATCCCATCGAGCGTTGTTGGGGAGTGCTCGAACGGCACTGGAATGGCACGCTGTTGTCGTCGATCGACATCGCGC
>JBBDNT010000125.1:0-5375 GCA_040877445.1 Planctomycetaceae bacterium | reverse complement strand
GCATGGCGGTCGGCAGTCGGCAGTCGGCAGTCGGCAGTCGGCAGTAGGCAGTAGGCAGCCACTCGCTTGCGGTTTCGCGCCTCTCAGCTCTCAACTCTCAACTCTCAACCCTCAACCATACCGTGCCCGGCCGCCGCCGCGTATCATGCTCGCATGAAACTCACCTTCCTGGGCGCGGCGGGCGAAGTCACCGGCAGCCAGCACCTCGTCGAAGTCGAGGGGCGGCGGATTCTGCTCGATTGCGGTTTGTTCCAGGGGCCGCGGGCGACAGCGCGTCGCAAGAACGAAGTCTTCCGTTGCGATCCGCGGAAGCTCGACGCGGTGATCCTCTCGCACGCGCACATCGACCATAGCGGAAACCTCCCCGGATTGCATCGCGCCGGCTTTCGCGGGCCGGTCTTCTCCACGCCCGCCACCGCCGACGTCGCCGAATTGATGCTGCTCGATTCCGCCAAGATCCAGTCCGAAGACGTGCGGTATCTCGCGACGCACCTCAAGCCGGGCCATCCGTCGATCGAACCACTCTATCACGAGGAGCACGTGCGCGGCGTGATGAAACAGTTCGAGACGCTCGACTATCACGAATGGCACGAACTCGCGCCCGACGTGCGGCTGCGCTTCGCCGACGCCGGGCACATCTTCGGCTCCGCGATCGTCGAACTCGAAATCGAGGAGCGCGGAGAGCACCGGCGAATCGTCTTCACGGGGGATCTCGGGCGGCGGGGATTGCCCCTCCTGCGCGATCCCGAGGCGGTCGAAGGCTGCGACGTGCTGATCTGCGAATGCACCTACGGCAATCGACTGCACCCGCCGCCGCAGGACTTGCGCGGCGAACTGCTGCGGATCGTGAACGAGACCATCGGCCGGGGCGGCCGGCTGATCATTCCCGCGTTCGCGCTCGGCCGCACGCAGCAGATTCTCTACTACCTCAACGAACTTTCGCAGATGGAGATGCTCCCCGAGACGCCGGTGTTCGTCGACAGCCCGCTGTCGTCGAGGCTGACCCCGGTGTACTCGCGGCATCCGGAGATCCTCGACGAAGAGGCGCGGCGCTGGCTGCGGCTGGACGACGATCTCTTCGACTTCCCCGGTTTGAGGTTCGTCGAATCGCAGAAGGAGAGCGCGTCGCTCAATTACCGCAAGGGGCCGTTCGTGGTCGTCTCGGCGAGCGGCATGTGCGAGAACGGCCGCATCGTCCACCATCTGAAGCACGCCGTCGGCGACGAGCGGAACACGATCCTCATCATCGGCTGGCAAGCGCCGCATACTTTGGGGCGGCGGTTGGTCGAACGTCAGCCGAAGGTCCGCATCTTCGACCGCGAGATCCCCTTGAAAGCCCACGTCGAAGTGCTCAACGGTCTTTCGGGTCATGCCGACGCGGCCGATTTCAAGTGGTGGTTCGAGCAACTCGCGAAAGTGCGGGGAGTCGGCCGGGCGTTCCTGGTTCACGGCGAAGCGGAACCGGCCGCCGCCCTCGCCACCGTCTTGGTAGATTACTGCGACGAAGACGTGACGATCCCGCAATACGGCGAGTCGTTCGACGTCTGAGAGTTTCCCATCGGTGTCCACCACCGCGAGTTTCCCGCCGCGCAGGACTCCGCGGGCAGAAAAATGAGGGGCAGAAAAATGACGACGCGGCAGATCCGCCTTGGACTCGATGGCTCTGGACGAGCCGCCGAGTTGGTCCGCCGGTCTTCGCCGGTCGGACTGAGCAGTCCGTCATATGAAGCTCCCGATCACGCTTTGCAGCGCCCCGAATACCGACTCGCTCGTCGGCATCTCGACATTTTTCTGCCCCTGATTTTTCTGTTTTTTCTGTCCCTGTCCCCATCGACGCTTTGATTGCGTCTTCGCGGCCTTCGCGAGCTTCTGTTCGAGGAATCGAACGGAAGAGCGCCAAGAGCGCCAAAACGAGGGAGCGGACACCGGGAGCGAAAGTGCTCCAGCCCTTTTCTTCAGCTCATCTTTCCGTGCAGCATTTTTCTGTCTTCGATTTTTCCGTCTCTCGTTTCGAGTTAGGTTGCGGCTGCGCCGCGCTGAAATCTCCACCGGTTGATCGCCCGGCGGCGCGGTCCTAGAATCGCACCGCACTCCCTCCTCCCTCGCGGATTCGAGCCTCCTTCATGCCGCGCAAACGCAAGCGAATCGACTCCGACCTCTCCGCCGCGGCGAACCGCGCCGCGCGGGTCGCCGGCGATCTCGAAGACGACCCGGTCGACGTCCCTCCCTCGACGGAAGCTCTCGAGGGGATGCGGCACGTCGACCTGCCGCGGATCGAGCGGGCCGTGCGCGAAATCCTGCTGGCGATCGGCGAAGATCCCGACCGCGCCAGCCTGTGCGAGACGCCGGCCCGCGTCGCCCGGATGTACGCCGAGCTGTTCTCCGGGCTGCGCATCGACCCGCGGCGGCATCTGCGGAAGCTGTTCGAGGAGCGCTACGACGAGATGGTCCTCGTCCGCGACATCGCCTTCAACAGCACTTGCGAGCATCACCTGTTGCCCTTCATGGGGGTCGCGCACGTCGGTTATCTGCCCGACGGCAAGGTCGCCGGGCTGAGCAAACTGGCCCGCGTCGTCGAAGAAGTCTCGCACCGCCCGCAGGTGCAGGAGCGGATGACGCACCAGATCGCCGACATGCTCAACGAGGAACTCGCTCCCAAGGGGGTGATCGTGGTGATCGAGGCGACGCACACCTGCATGACGATCCGCGGCATCCGCAAGCCCGGCAGCCTGACCGTGACGAGCGCGCTCCGCGGCCTGCTGAAGACGAACCAATCGAGCCGGGCGGAAGCGATGGCGTTGATTCATGGCAAGAGTTGACGATTCGACAGGCGGGTAGGACGGATTTGTAATCCGTCGTGCCCGCAGTTCGGAAACGCTCGCCACTCGCGGACAGCGATTCCAACTCGATCATGGTCCGCAATCCGAAATCAAAAGACCAACGGCGGACGGAATACAATTCCGTCCTACATCAAAAGGCCAACGGCGGACGGAATACAATTCCGTCCTACGAAGTCGCCGAACGACATCAATTCTCACACGAAAGCCTCGTCATGACGCTCGCTCGCCGCATCGCCGAATACGCCGCGAACCTCTCTTATTCCGACCTCGACGACGCGACCGTGCACGAAGTGCGGCGGCGGATGATCGATTCGCTCGCCTGCGCGCTCGGCGCGTGGGACGCGAATGCCCCCAACGTCGCCCGCCGCATCGCCGGCCGCTGCACTTGCGAACCGGGGGCGAGTTTTCTCGGCGGATCGCGGCCCACGATTCCCGCGCTCGCGGCGTTCGTCAACGGCGTGCTGTTCCGCTATCTCGATTACAACGACACCTATCTCTCGCTCGAACCGGCGCATCCCAGCGACAACATTCCCGCGGTCCTCGCGGCCGCGCAGGCGGCGGGGCAGGGGGGCCGCGAGATCATCGCCGCGACGGTGCTCGCCTACGAGATCCAATGCCGGCTGTGCGACGCGGCGAGCATTCGCGCCCGCGGCTGGGACCACGTCACCTACGGGGCGTTTTCGACGTCGGCGGCGGCGGCGAAATTGCTCGGCCTCGACGCCCACGGCATCGAGCAGGCCTTGAACCTCGCGGGCACGCCGAACGTCGCGCTGCGACAGACGCGGGCCGGCGAGCTTTCCGAATGGAAGGGATGCGCCTTCGCCAACGCCGCGCGGAACGGCGTGTTCGCGGCGGCGCTCGCGGCGGAAGGTCTCACCGGACCGTCGCCGATCTTCGAAGGGGAGATGGGCTTCTTCCAGCAGGTCTCGGGGGAGTTCGAACTGCCGACGCTCGGCCGGCGCGGCGATCACATGATCACTCGCACGTCGATCAAGTTCTGGCCGGCGGAGTATCATTCCCAAAGCGCGATCCACGCGGCCCTCGAACTGCGGCCGAAGATCGGCGACATCGCGAACATCCGCGGAATCGAGATCGCGTCGTTCGACGCGGCGGTGGACATCATCGGCAAGGATCCCGAGAAGTGGCGGCCGAAGACCCGCGAAACCGCCGACCACAGCCTCCCCTACTGCACCGCGGTGGCCCTGATGGACGGCGACGTCACGCTTGATTCGTTCAGCGACGCGCGGCTCCATGACGAGACACTTCTGGGACTGGTGGCGAAGATCAAGATCGTCCGCGACGCGGCCCTCACCGCACGGTATCCCAAGGGAATCCCCAACCGCATCACGATCACGCTCGCCGACGGCCGCCAGGAGACGGCGGAAAACGAATTCCCCCGCGGCCACGACCGGAACCCGATGAGCGACGAGGAAGTCGAAGCGAAATTCCGCCGCCTGGCGAAAGGCCGCCTCGATATGGCGACGCAGGACAAGGTGCTCGCCGCGTGCTGGAGGCTCGAAGAACTTTCGCGCGTGGAAAATCTCTTGGAGTTGTTCCCGCCTACAAAGGAGCCGCGCACGAAGTAAGCGGGATTCGCCCGTTCGGCCGCCCTTCGGCATAATGGATCCGGAAGACCCAACGCGGGTTCGGATCGGGACCACGGCAATCCGCGAGTTTCGTGCGGCCTGAAGCGGAGCGACGCCACGATGACTCCCAAGCGATTCTGGTGGATTCTCGCGGGCGGCTGTGCGGTGCTGATTGCGAGCCTAATCGCGGTCGTCGTCGTGCCGTACGTCCAGGAGCGGACGGCGATGGAAGAGATGAACTTCCTTCAACGACAGGACGCGGCGGCACACATCGACTCTTGGAACGACTTTTGGGCTTCCAATTCATTGCCCGTACTGGATCTGGAAAAATACCCGGAACTCGCCGAGCGGTGTTCCTCACCGTTCAAGCCGCCGGCGATTCCGCAGCCTGCCTACAACAAGTACTTCTCGCACGACGGCATGGAACGTGCGATCGTCCTGGTGGAGCGGAACGGTCCCGAGTGGATTCGCCGATGGGCGGATGGCGGGAAGCACGGCTCGGCCCCGTTCGGCCCGCATCTCGTTGGGCACGGGCCCTACGATCGCGTCGTGGGGATCTCCATTCCGGAGCCGCTCCACGTCGAATGGCATGCGATGTTCGACCCGGACTTCGATCTATTCCGCAGCCTGATGCGGCTGCGCAGGCTCGAAGCGCTGTGGGTTCATCGCGACCTGCTCAGCGACGAAGAACTGGGGCAACTCCAAAAGCGCTTCCCGAACCTCGGCATTGCGGTCCTTCCGCGCCCGGTTCTCGACGCCAGTACGATCCCCCCGGATGCGTGGAAGTATTCCAACGACGACGACGCCCCGATCCGCGAAGAGCCGCGCACGGAGTAAGCGGATTCGCCCGGCCGGCCGCTTAAACAACGGCGGGAGATTGATCGACCGCGGTGCGAATCGTCGAGGGGTGGCTGGGGTCGAAGCGAAGCGCAGCCCCCAGCGATGCGCC
>JBBDNT010000124.1:0-5414 GCA_040877445.1 Planctomycetaceae bacterium | reverse complement strand
AGCTGAAATCGCTCATCGGCTGGGAAAGTCACCCACAGATTCTGGTGAGGAGGCAGAAGAAGAGAACGAAAGAGGCAGAATGCAGTCATACGGACGCACCAATGATCGGTTCCGACTCGTCTGCTTTGCGCCTCTTTGCGACCTTTGCGTCTTTGCGTCGAGAATCACGACATCTCCAACTCACTCCGACATCGAACCTATGCTCGTCATCGACACACCGAATTCGACCACCGTCTCCGCCACCGACCTTCTGCATCTCGACGCCGCCGCCGAGAGCGACCGCATCGCACGGACGATTCGCGAGCAGACGACGCGCACGCTCAGACGCAAGGGGGTCGTGCTCGGACTGTCCGGCGGGATCGACAGCAGCGTGTGTGCCGCGCTGTGCGTCGAGGCGCTCGGCCCGAAACGCGTATTCGGCATCATGATGCCCGAGAACGACTCCGATCCCGAAAGCGAACGCCTCGGCCGGCTGATCGCCGAGACCTATGGGATCGAGGCGATCACCGAGGACGTCGGCCCCACGCTCGCCGCGGCCGGTTGCTACACGCGGCGGGAAGCGGCGGTCCGCTCCGTCGTGCCGGAGTTTCAACCGGGGGACAAGTTCAAGCTCGTGCTGTCCGAACTCGACGCCGACAGCCCCTACCGGTTCTTCTTCGTCGTCGTCGAGTTGGCGGACGGTCGGCGGGTGAAGGCCCGATTGCCGCTCGACGCCTACCAGACGATCGTCGCCGCCACCAATTTCAAGCAGCGAGTGCGGAAGATGATCGAGTACTATCACGCCGACCGCCTGCGCTACGCAGTGATCGGCACGCCGAACCGGCTGGAGTACGACCAAGGCTTCTTCGTGAAGAACGGCGACGGGGCCGCTGACCTCAAGCCGATCGCCCATCTCTACAAGACTCAGGTGTACCAATTGGCGGAGGCGCTCGGCGTGCCGGAGGAGATCCGCGAACGCCCGCCGACGACCGACACGTACTCGTTGGCGCAGTCGCAGGAGGAGTTCTTCTTCTCGCTGCCGTATCAACAACTCGACGTCTGCCTGTGCGCGAAGGACCGCGGCCTGCCGGCGGAAGCGATCGCCGAGACGCTGGGGCTGGCGGTCGAACAGATCGAGCGCGTATACGAAGACATCGACGCGAAGCGCGCGATGGCGACCTACCTGCACGCCGGCCCGCTGCTGATCGAGCCGGGCGGCGGGGATGGTTGACTCTTTGGTGTGTTTTTTTCGACGCAAAGACGCAAAGGACGCAAAGAAGCGCAAAGGTTCGAGGGAAGGAACCACGAATTCCGGCGAGCCTCCCGCGTCAGCGGGGGGAGCAGATCGATCGACGCAAACCAACACGGCCCGAAGTCACGAAGGCGATAAACGTCACGACGGATTCCTCTGTGCGCCCTTCGCGGCCTTCGTTTCACCAAGTCCCTCTACTGTTGGCGCCGAGTGCTTCAACCAATGTCGCGACACGGAGCTTTCGGTCCATCCGCGGCAGCGCTGCTGTTTTCGGACCGCCTTCCTTACCTTTCTTCCCCTTTGCGTTTCTTTGCGCCTTTGCGTCGAACCAAACCTCGTCAGACCCGGTGAAGTTTTTCATGCCCAACTCCATCGCCATTCGCCCCTTCGAGCCGGACGACGTGCCGGAGATCGCCGCTTTGTTCGCGCGCGTGTTTCGCGCGGGGCGGCGGCCGAACGTCGACGCGCTCGAGGCGTACTTCCATTCGTTCTACTTCGAGCACCCTTGGCCTGAGGCCGACAGTCCGTCGCTCGTCTGCTGCGATTCCGCGGGGCGGCCGCGCGGGTTCTTCGGCGTGTTGCCCTTCCCGATGAAGCTCGGCAACCGCTCGCTCCGCGCGGCGATCGGCGGGAACTACATGGTCGATCCCGACCTCGTGCGCGCGAATCCGTTCGCCGGCGGTCGATTGCTGAAGGCGTTTTTCGAGCAGCCCCGCGACCTGACGATGACCGACACGTCGAACGCCAACGGCCGCAAGGCGTGGGAATCGCACGGCGGACTGACGCTGCATTCCTACAGCCTGCAATGGCTGCGGATCCTGCGTCCCGCCGGGTTCGCGCTGGCCGTCGCGGGCCGCGTGAAGGGCTGCGGCACCCTCTCGAAACTCGCTCGCCCATTCGGACATCTGACGGATGCGGTTCTCGCGCGTGTCCCGCGCAATCCGTTCGTAGTGACTCGCTTCAGCGGGTCGAATGGACATGAGGCTCTCGAATCCCGTGAACTCACTTCCGAAGCGCTGCTCGCAGGGATCGAGTCGCTCCGCCGCACCTTGCCGCTGCTTCCCGATCACACGCCCGAGTCGCTCGCGTGGCTGCTGGCCGAAGCGGGGAAGAAGCGCGAGTTCGGCCCGCTCGTCGGGCGAACGCTGCACAGAAACGGGGCGCTCGTCGGCTGGTATCTCTACTATCCCAACGCCGGCCGCTGGGCGCAGGTCGTGCAGTTGATGGCGAAGCCGGGACAAACGCGGGACGTGATCGAACACCTCTTCGCCGACGCGATCGACCGCGGCAGCGTCGCCGTGATGGGGCGCGTGCATCCCCGGCAGATCAGCGATCTGTCGTCGCTCGGCTGCGTGTTCGTCGACCGCGACACCTGCACGCAAATCCGCACCCGCGACCCGGAAATCCGCGAGGTCTGCTTGTCGGGCGGCGCGCTGCTCACGCGGCTCGACGGGGAATGGTGGGCGCGGTTCCAGAACGACGAATTCGACGAGCCGCTTGCGGCGGAGAGTTCCCAACGCCGCACGGTCGAAAGCGCAATCGCCTGAAGTTCGACGCAAAGCCGCAAAGGTCGCAAAGGTTCGCAAAGCAGTAATCGCGAGCCTCTCGCGTAAGCGGGGGGGAGACGCACGAACGCCCGCGCGGCGGTCGAGATATTCGCGGCAGACGCGCGCCGGTCGAACCATTGCAGTGCCAAGAAGGATTCGGGAAATCGTGGCATTGGCAGAGGCCGCTCCGTGCCACTTGGTCTGATTGCGAAATTTTCTTGCCCTCGATTTTCTTGCCTTGCCTTCCGACCGAGTCGCGAATGCGAAGCGAATGAGCGAATCGGACTGGCAAGAATATGACTGGCAAGAATACGAAAACCGGTTGATCGACGATCCATGACGACTCCGCACATCACCGTCGCCGTCTGCACGCGGAATCGCGCGGGGGCATTGCGCGCCGCCGTCGAGAGCTTGTCGCACCTGGAGACGCGCGGGCGGTTCACGTCCGAAATCCTCATCGTCGACAACGGCTCCACCGACGACACGCCGGCGGTCGCGGCGGAACTCGCGCGGCGGCTGCCGATCGAAATGCGTTACTCCCGCGAGGAGATGCCGGGCGTCGTCCACGCAAGGAACCGGGCGATCGCCGATGCCCGGGGGGAATGGCTGGCCTTTTTCGACGACGACCAGGCGGCCGATCCGCACTGGCTGCTCGCCCTGCTCGACCTGGCGGAGCGCCGTGACGCCCAGTGCGTGGGAGGCAAGGTCGTCCTGCGATTGCCCCCCGGCGTCGAACGCGACCTCTCCCCCATCTGCCGGATGCTGCTCGGTGAGTCGGTCGGCCTGGACGAGGAACGAAAATACTCCGCGACCGTCACCCCCGGCGCGGGAAACCTGATGGTCCGCCGGGCGGCCTTGCAGCACGTGGGCGGGTTCGATCCCGTCTACAACGGCCGCGGCGAAGACACCGATCTCTTCCTGCGGCTGATGCTCGCCGGCATCGACGGTTGGTACACCCCCGCGGCGATCATCCACCACATCATCCCGCCCGAGCGGATTTCCGACGACTACCTGCTCCGCATGTCGGAGCGGATGGCTCAGGGTATGGCCGAAAACGAACGCCGCGTCCGCGGGGCGTTGCTGTACCCGATCGTCTACGCGGCCCGCGTCGCACAGACGGCGGCGATCTTGTGGCCGCGCTACCTGCTCGCGCGCCTGCGCGGCGATACGGAATCGGCGCTGGGGGCGCGCTGCCGATTGCGGATCGCGCGGGGCTATCTGAGGGAGGGGCGGGAATTGCTGATGCCGGTCCGCGCCTGGCTTCGTCGCGCGCCCGCCTCGACGCGGTCGGTCGGCTGAGCCAGTCGTGCGTCGAGTTCCGCGAAACCGCAAGCGGGTGGATACGGAGAGCCGTGTAGGGCCGGCTGTGCCGGCCTAAGCGCGGGTGCGGGGTCATCAGAGGAACGGCGGCAGGCACCGTACCGCGTTCCTCGCGTCGTTCATTGCTCGTTTCGGGTATTCACCGATGCGGGATTCGATCGGCGATTCGGCCGCCCCCCCCGGTTGGCTTGCCCATCGGTTGGATGAAGGTTTCCGAGCGAATGGGTCCGAAGTCCCGCAAAGGTCGACGACGAAGGAGAACGAAGTGTGAACCCTCTTGTCGCTACGCGACCCCGACGCCTGAACGGCGTCAGGGCCACCCTGCGAACCCGTCTCAACGGGGAACCGCTCCAGCTTCAATTCCGAGAGCGACAGGAGTGTGACCGCGCCCGCTTCGCAAGGCGTTGGATCGTACTCCAACTGCGTCCCGGCGGCGAGAAAGGCGACGAGGTCGGCGGGTAGGTCAAGGCCAGGTGCCCGCTTTTCCATGTGTGCCCCCCAAAGGCCTAACGCTAAGGATAAGCTGCCGGGGCCGCCTGCAACACCTTCACGCCGCGCGAAATTAGGATCGCGGCCCCGGTCAGCTTGATCCGTTTGTTATGCCCGGGCTCCCGCGCTCCTGCAACTCTTCAAAGAAAGCCGCACGATTATCAGGCGTGCCGAGCACCGCGATACGGAAGATTTTGGGCGGCGCCGCCTCCGGCTCTCGCGGCAATTCGAGGCCTACGTATTTACCGCAATCGGCGAGTGCATTGCGCACTCCTGCGACCTTGCACGAGTGCCACGCGGCATGTATTACGGATGACACGAACGCCGACACCGCTGACCGGTACGGGCTGCAACCGAACTGCCTTACTCCAGCGTCGTCCAGCAAACAACAATTCACCGGCATTCCATCGATGCACACCATGCGGCCATCTGGGGCTTGGTCAGCGGCGAATGCTGTTGTGAAATCCGAATACATTCGCTGGGCGTCTGGTGCCGCAAGGAAAGTTCGTTCACGGAAAGTCGGTAGCTCGCATGGGACGCCTTGCCTCCAAAGGCTTTCGGCAAGAGCTACTACCGACAGTTCGCCGTCATCCCCCGCTACCGTAACGCAGGCCTCCGGATGGAACGATGGTTTCAGGACCAACCGCAGTGTGGGCGGTGTCCAGGTAGGCTCGATGAACCCTGGGCTGCCCATCGAGCGGCAAATCGCGTCGGGGGTGTACTGGTCCAAGTTCATTGAGCGCACCAAAGGGCATAACTCGGCACTAAGAAGTTTCGCCTCCTCACCAGAATCTGTGGGTGACTTTCCCAGCCGATGAGCGATTTCA
>JBBDNT010000123.1:0-28949 GCA_040877445.1 Planctomycetaceae bacterium | reverse complement strand
AAGCCCCCGGCGCGCGCCACGGGGGCTTCCGCGTTGCGGAGCGCCCCCGCCACCCTCCACTCCCGTATTCCCCTCGACCCTCGACTCTCGACCTCCCCCCCACCGTTGGTTCCCCGCCCGCGACCCGATAGAATGGGAGATGAAGGAACCGTGAAGGGGCAACGGTTTCCATCTCTCTCTCGCGCTCGTTCCCGCTCCCACCGCTCCCAACCCGACGAGAGACGTTCCCGCAATGGCGGAACTGCATCACGAGTGCGGCATCGCCGCGGTCTATCACCTTCCCGGCCAAGACACGAGCCCGCTCGCCCCCCTAGGCGGCGCGTGCGAGACCTCGCGGCTCATGCCGCGGATGCTGCTCGACCTGCAGAACCGCGGCCAGCTCGCGGCCGGAATGACCACGTACTCTCCCGGACGCAGCCAGCTCATCGACACTCACAAGGAAGTCGGCACGGTCGCCGAGGTCTTCCGACTCAATCACCAGAAGAAGCACGAATCGATGATGCGGGAGTACGCCGGTCCCGCCGCGATCGGCCACACCCGCTACGCCACCTGCGGCCGCGAGGACCGCGGTTACGCGCAGCCGTTCGAGCGGCATCACATTCAGAAATCGAAGTGGTTCAGCTTCGCGTTCAACGGGCAATTGGCGAACTATCCGCAGTTGCGCGAGGAAATCCTCGATCGGGACGACTTTCATCTCACCCGCGAGACCGACACCGAAATCCTGATGCACCTGCTCTCGCAGGAACTGTCGGCCCCGCATCCGCCGGACCTGCTCGACCTGCTGGTGAACCTGTGCGCCCGGCTCGACGGGTCTTACAACATCGTGTTCCTGAATGCTTCGGGCGACATGTTCGTCGCCCGCGATCCGCTGGGGATGCGTCCCCTGTGCTACGCGATCGAAGGCCCGATGTTCGCCGCGGCGAGCGAAAGCGTGGCCCTCACGCACCTCGGGTTCCACGAATCGAGCATCAAGAGCCTCGAGCCGGGCTGCGCGGTCATCGTGCAGAACGGGCGGATCGAAGTGAAGCAGTTCATCGCCCGGCAACAGCGTGCGCACTGCTTCTTCGAGTGGATCTACTTCGCGAACGTGGCGAGCAGTTTCGACGGCCGCAGCGTGTATGTCGCCCGCAACCGCCTGGGCGAGGAACTCGCGGAGATCGAGAGCGTTCCGATCGATGACACCACGATCGTCGTCCCCGTCCCGGACACGGCGAAGGCCGCCGCCGACGCGATGGCGTATCGCCTGGGCGTTCCCTCGCGGGAAGGGCTGATCCGCAACCGCTACGTGGGGCGAACATTCATCGAGGGGACGAACCGGGCCGACAAGGTGCGAATGAAATACACGCCGCTGCCGGAAGTGCTCGAAGGTCGGCGAGTGTTCCTCGTCGAAGACACGATCGTCCGCTCGACGACGATGAAAGCGCTGATCTCGCAGATTCGCGAACACGGCCGGGCGCGGGAGATTCACGTCCGCGTGGCGTGCCCGCCGATCATCGCGCCGTGCTTCTATGGGATCGACATGTCCACCGTGGGGGAGTTGTTCGCGCCGAAGTTCATGGAGGGGACGCGGATCACGCCGGAAATCGAGGACGAGATGGCCGCCGCGCTCGGGGCCGACAGTCTGCGTTACCTGCCGATCGAAGCCCTCGCCCGCTGCGTCGATCTGCCGGCGCGAACGCTCTGCCAGGCCTGCGTGAACGGGGCCTATCCCACCCCCGCCGGCCGCGAGCTGTACCAGATCGCCCTCGGTAAAGCCCACGACGAGGAATCGGACGTGGGCGGCCGAACCTACGACGCCCCGCTGATCGCCGCCCGAACTTAATCCACAACGATCCACAGCGAGCCTCCCGCGACGCGAACGTAGCGAGCCTCCCGCGTGAGCGGGGGGAGTGCCGAAATCGGAAACGCGTCCGTGTCGCGCAGCGACAAGAGGACGCCCAGTCGACTTTCCATCCCCTTGAGGATCGCCTCCTTCGTTGCCATGATGGATGAGCGGGTCGTTCCGGGCACGCGGATCGCCGCCCGATCGATCGGGTGGCGGCTTCGAAATGAAGGCCGCCGAGGTTCCGGGACCGTTGACGACGATGGAGAGCGCAGTGCGAACCCTCTTGTCGCTGCGCGACCCCGACGCCCGAAAGGCGTCGGGGCCACCCTGCGTCGCGGCCACCCTCCAGCGGGTGCCCGACGGGCTCGAGGTCGCTCACGCCAGTCCTTCGATCGGCCGTTCGTTCTCGATCAGTCGTCGGATGGAATCCGGCAGTGTCGGGTCGAGCCGGAGCTGGCCGATGTCGAACAGGGCGTGCAGGATCGTCGCGGCGAGGTGACCGCATCGATGCGGCGTGGTCGCCGGTTCGCCGCCGTTGGACGTCGAACGGCCGATGGCGCCGCCGACGTTCAATCCGCCCCCCGCGAGGAGCAGCGGGCTGAGGTTCGCCCAGTGGTCGCGGCCGCCGTCTTTGTTGATCTTCGGCGTGCGCCCCATCTCGCCCGTCACCACGAGCAGAATGTCGTTCTCCAGTCCGCGGCTTTCGACGTCGGCGAGGAACGCGGCGAGCGCGTGGTCGAGCGGCGGGGCGAGGTTCCGCATGCCGCCGAGAATGTCGTAGTTCACCTCGTTGCTGTGATGGTCCCACCCCGAACTCATCACGGTGACGAACCCGCAACCCGCCTCGGCCAGCCGCCGCGCGAGCAGCAACTGGCGGCCGAGAGTCGACGGGCTGCTGTTGCCCGGCTTCTGACGGCTATGGACGATGTAGCCGCTCGTGTCGTACTTGCGGACCGTCTCCGGATCCTCGTGCGAGAGATCGAGTGCTGAGGCCGCGCCCCCCTGCAGCACGTGGAACGCCTGCTGCGTGAACTCGTCCTGCCCGGCGAGCGAATCCTGAGTATCGACCCGCCGCCGGAACCGGTCGAGCGACCTGAGCAAATCCCGCCGATCCTCCCACTGCCCCGCGCTCATGTTGAGGGTCATGTTCCGCAGGGCGATCGAGTCTCCCCCCGGCTCGAAGGGGGCATACGCCGAACCGAGCGGCCCCGACTCGCTCCCAAGCCGGACCGGCACGATGAAGTCGGTGATGAACCGCTCGCGGAGTTCCGGGTTCATCAGCAGGGCATGATTCGGCATTCCGGTCCGCGGATCGCTCGCTCCTTTCAGCCTCGCGATGATCGAGCCCAGGCTGGCGCCTTGCCGGGGGACGTTCTTCAAAATCGGCAAGACCGTGGTGCCGCCGGAAAGCACCTCGATCACGCTTTCCCGATGGATGGCGTACGGCGCCTGAAAGCTGCGGACCACCGCCAGCTTGTGAGCAAAGCGCGCGGTCTTCTCGAAGTACGAACCGAAGTGCAGTCCCGGCACGGTCGTGGAGATCGTGCCGGTCATCGTCCGCTCTTCGGACGAGGCGAGCGGCTTCGGGTCGAACGTCTCGAACTGGCTGGGACCGCCCGCGAGAAACAGCAGCACGACCGATCGCGGCCGCACGTTTTTCCCGCTCGCGGCGACGGCGGCTCGCGTCCGCAACAATCCCGGCAGCGTCCACGCACCAATTCCCATCGCCCCGGCCCGAATGAAATCGCGCCGCGACACCCCGTCGCAACTCCGCCCGCGCGGACCGAAGCGAATCGTCAACATTGCGGACATCCTGCGGAACGAACGAGTTCAACGGAACGCATCATTGTGCGCCGATGCGAGGTGGCGGGTCAAGGCCGGCTGAGCCAGGAGAATCGCAGGGTGGCACGGACGCCGTGGAGGCGTCCGTGTCGCGCAGCGACGAGAGGGCGCGCGGTCGACTTTCCATCCTCTTGCGAATCGTCTTCCTCGCTGCCATGATGACTGGCCGAAGCTTGCGGGCACACGGATCGCCGCCCGATCGGTCAAGTGGCGGCTGTCGAAAGGAATCCCGCCGAGGTTTCGAGGGCGTCGGCTTCGAAGGAGAGCGCAGTGCGAACCCTCTTGTCGCGGCGCGACCCCGACGCCTGAGCGGCGTCGCCACCCAGCGAATTGAAGGCGAATGAATCTGCCCCGCACTCACGAAATCGAACTCCGCGTCCGCTACGCCGACACCGACGCGATGGGTTTTCTGCACCACGCCAACTACTTCGATTACTTCGAGGTGGGTCGAACGGAACTGTTCCGCGCCGCGGGGGGAGATTACCGGGCGATGGAGAAGGCGGGGCTGTTCCTCGTCGTCGTCGAACTCAATTGCAAGTACAAGCAGCCGGCCCGGTACGATGATCTGCTGCGGCTGCGGACGACGCTCGCCGACGTCACCCCCGCCAAGCTGATTCACGAGTACGAACTGCTCCGCGGCGACGAACTGCTCGCCACCGCCCGCAGCGTCCTCGCCTGCGTCGATCGCGCCGGACGCGTGCAACGGATCCCGGAAGATCTGCCGGGGTTGCGTTCGTAGCGACCGGCTTCAGCCGGTCGAAGAGCCGCGCACGAAGTAAGCGGGGAATGGCGATCCCGCTTACTTCGTGCGCGGCTCCCGTTTTCGCGAAAATTCGCGAGAATTCCAGATGTTTTTTCGTTGACAGACGGATATGGATTCGTCACGATGAGGATGCATTCCCCACTCTTCCTCTCCGCGACCGCGTGCGAATGGATCGCACCGCCATCGAACCCGATGCAAAGGATTGTCCGTCACTTCCAGTTCTCCCACGCCGTTTTCCACCCAACGCCCCATCGTGCCCGACCTTGAGAGCGTACCCGTCGTCGGGCTCGTCGGCGGCGTCGGTTCCGGAAAAAGCTCGATCGCCCGGCTGGCCGCCGCGAGCGACTCCATCTCCCTGATCGACGGCGACCGCGCCGGCCATTTCGTATTGCGACATCCCGAGGTCGTTCGGCAACTGCGACAACGCTTCGGCGAAGAAATCATCGATGAACATCAGCAAGTCCGACGGGCCAACCTGGCCCGCGAAGTTTTCGGCCCCGGCGAAGAGCATCGCCGGGCGAAAGACGATTTGGAACGCATCGTCCATCCCCGCATTCGGGAGATCCTGAAAGGCGAAATCGAATCCGCCCGCGCGAATCCGAAAACGGCGGCCATTCTGCTGGACGCCGCCGTTCTTTTCGAAGCCGGCTGGAACGATCTCTGCACCGCCGTCGTCTTTATCGACACGCCACGCTCACAGCGGCTCGCGCGCGTCCGCGAGAGCCGCGGCTGGGAGGCGGCGGAACTCGATCGCCGCGAAGCCAGTCAACTTTCCGTGGAGACGAAACGCAGCCAAGCGAATCACGTCATCGACAACTCCGGCCCGCCGGAACGCGCGGCCGGGAAACTCGAGAAATACCTGGTGTCGTTGTCCTGATCGTCGAACGACCCGCCACGCCCCACGATCGAACGCGCATCTCCCGGCTTCGGCCGCCACGCCCACCACCACCTTCGCCGTCCCCGCGACGGCCCGTCGATTTCCCTTCCCCCGATTCCCGTCACCTGTCGAGAGCCACGGAACCGTCGAAATGAGCACCCGCACCACCGAATCCCGCACGGCCGCCGAACACGTCGACAGCAACGGCAACGGACACGGAAGCGTGCCGTACTCGGCGGACGAGCGGTACGAGGAGATCAAGCGGGGCGACATTCACATCGCCGAATTGCAGCGATGCACGATGAAGGAGTTGCTCGAACTGGCCCGCCAGGAGCAGGTCACCGAGTACACCGGCCTCAAGAAGCAGGACCTCATCTTCAAGATCCTCAAGGAGAGGACGAAGATGAACGGCCTGATGTTCGGCGAAGGGACGCTCGAAATCCTTCCCGACGGGTTCGGGTTCCTGCGCAGCCCCGACTATCACTATCTCCCTTGTCCGGACGACATCTACGTCAGCCCCAGCCAGATTCGCCGCTTCGGTCTGCGCAACGGCGCGACCGTCGCCGGGCAGATTCGCCCGCCGAAAGAGAACGAGCGGTACTTCGCCCTGTTGCGCGTCGAGGCGATCAACGGCGAAGATCCCAACCTGCTCACCGACAAGGTTTTCTTCGACGACCTCACGCCGCTGCACCCCGAACGCCGGCTGAGGCTCGCCGCGGATCCCGACGACCTGAGCACCCGCGTGGTCGACATCGTCGCCCCGATCGGCATGGGGCAACGCGGGTTGATCGTCTCGCCACCGCGAGCCGGCAAGACGATCCTGTTGCAGAAACTCGCCCAGGCGGTGCTGCACAACCATCCCGAGGCGTACGTCATCGTGCTGCTGATCGACGAGCGGCCCGAAGAAGTCACCGACATGGAGCGCCAGGTGAAAGGGGGCAACTGCGAAGTCATCTCCAGCACCTTCGACGAACCGGCCAGCCGGCACATCCAGGTTTCCGAAATGGTCATCGAGAAGGCCAAGCGGATGGTCGAGTACGGCCAGCACGTGGTGATCTTCCTCGATTCCATCACCCGCCTGGCCCGCGCCTGGAACGCCGAAGTCCCGAGCTCCGGGAAGATCCTCTCCGGCGGCGTCGACTCCGGGGCGCTCCAGCATCCCAAGCGCTTCTTCGGCGCGGCCCGCAACGTCGAGGAGGGGGGCAGCCTGACGATCGTCGCCACCGCCCTCGTCGACACCGGCAGCCGCATGGACGAGGTGATCTTCGAAGAGTTCAAGGGGACCGGCAACACGGAACTGCACCTCGACCGGCGGATGGTCGAGAAGCGCGTCTGGCCGGCGATCGACGTGAACAAGTCCGGCACGCGCCGGGAAGAACTGCTGATGAGTGAGGAGGAGCTTCGCCTGGTGTGGATCCTTCGCCGGGTGCTCAACGACATGAATCCGGTCGAGGCGATGGAACTCCTCACCACCCGCATGCGGCGGACGAAGACGAACGAGGAATTCCTTCTGAGCATGAATTTGAAGTGACGCGATGCGCAGCCCATTTCCCGGGATGGATCCCTATCTCGAACTCTTCTGGCGCGACGTACGTACGTCGCTGACGGTCTATTCGCGCGACCAGGTCCAGGCGCAGCTTCCCCGAGATTTGCTGGCCCGCGTCGAAGAAGGGGTGTCGATCGATCTGGGGGGGCCGGCCGAAGACGGGCGGTCTTCCCTGCGGCGGACGGTCGCGCCGGACGTGAGCGTCGTCGAGGAATCCGCAGCACCCGAAGAAGAGACCGCGGGCGGCGTCGCGACCGCGGTCGCCATCGACACGACCGCCATCGCCACGCCGATGGTCGTCCCCACCCACGACGACTTCCTCGATCGCCACGTGGAAATCATCGACGCTTCCTCGGGAAACCGCGTCGTCACGGTCATCGAGTTCCTCAGTCCGTCGAACAAACTCTCCGGCCCGCGGCACGAGGAATACGTGCAGAAGCAACAGGAATACCTCGCGGCGGGAGTGAACCTCGTCGAGGTCGATCTCATCCGCCAGGGGATGTTCACGCTTGCGGTGCCGGCCGAATCGATTCCCGGCTCGGGACTGACGATCTATCAAATCTGCGTCCGCCGGGCGAACCGGCCGCGCGAGGCGGAAGTGTATCCCGTCTCGCTGCGGGAAAGACTGCCGACCTTCCGCATCCCGCTGCGTCCCGCGGACCGCGACGTGTATCTCGACGTGCAAGCGCTGATCGACCAGTGTTACGAGCGCGGCCGATACGACCGGATCGACTACTCGATCGACCCCATGCCTCCGCTACCCGCCGGCGACGGCCAGTGGATCGACGAACTCCTCCGCGCCGCCGGACGGCGGCAGTGAACCAGTCGCGAGGACGACGGACGTTGACGAGTTGTGGGATGCGATATCCCACGGGCCGCCGCCCGTGGGCGTCTGACCTCTGATCTCCGAGAGCTTGTGAAACTTTGTTTCCGCTGAGTGAGCCTCGGAATCGTCATTCCCGCGCAGGCGGGAATCCAGCAATCGCCAAGGCGGCCACCAATGGGATCACTGTCCGTGCATCGACTGGATTCCCGCCTTCGCGGGAATGACGCGCTGCGGACGACGATCGAATGGCGAAAGATTCACAACCTCTGACCTCTGACGTCTGTCACATGGCCCAACGCCCCTCCCACCGCTTCGAAGGCACGCTTCCCGCCGCGGCCCGGTTCGCGATCGTCGTCGCGCGCTTCAACGAGGAGATCACGTCGAAGCTGCTCGAAGGGGCGCTCGACACGCTTCGCGAGTACGATGTCGCCGATGATCGCGTCTTCGTCGCGCACGTGCCGGGCGCGTTCGAGATTCCCATGATCGCCGATCGCCTCGCGAAAAGCGGCCGGTTCGCCGCGGTCCTTTGCCTGGGCGCGGTCATCAAGGGGGAAACGCCGCACGACGAGTACATCAACCGGCAGGTCGCCTCCGGAATCGCGCGGGCCGCTCGCGAAAGCGGCGTCCCGGTGATCTTCGGCGTCCTCACGTGCCTCACGCGGGAACAGGCGCTCGACCGGGCGGGGGGCAAAGTCGGCAACAAGGGGAGTGAAGCGGCGCTCGCCGCGATCGAGATGATCGATCTCATCGAAAAGCTCCGCTCGACCGTCGAGTGAGCCGCGGAGACTCGCGACATGCCCGTCTCCCTCGTTCCTTCGGCCAATGGAATCCTGCTTCCGGTGCGGGCGCAGCCGCGGGCGAAGCGGAGCGGCATCGTCGGAGTTCACGGCGGACGGTTGAAGGTCGCGGTGACGCAGCCTCCCGAGAAAGGGAAGGCGAACGAAGCGATCGCCGCCGTGCTCGCCGAAGCGCTCGACGTGAAGCGCGCGCGGATCGCTCTGCATGGCGGCGCCGGTTCGCCGCGGAAAACGTTCCTGATCGCCGGACTGGACGAGGCCGAGCTGCGCCGGCGGATCGCCGCCGCACTGGCCGAATGATCGGCGGCGTGCGATGCGAGTCGACGCGCGAACTCGGGCATTCGCGCTTGAATCCGCTCCGGGTCGTCGGCAGAATAGCCGTCTGGCGTTCGAAGCGTCGTTCGTCGTCCTCGACCGCCGGCGTCGCCCGTCGACGACATTTCCCCCCATTCTCGAACTGGAAGCGACTTCCACGGCGGCGGCTCGCGTCGTCCTCGACGCGGCGAACTTCCGCCGGGTTGACGGTTCCGCGTTCGCAACGCAGGTGAGGATCCTCATGAAGTTTCTCGAAGGACAAACCGTCGGCATCGATCTGGGGACGACGTACTCGGCGCTTTCGCAATTGAACGCGGACGGGGAGCCGCTCGTCGTCAAGAACGCGGACGACCGGCCGATCACGCCGTCGGTCGTGCTGCTGGGGGAGGACGGTCACGTGACGGTGGGACCGTCCTCCGAGCGGGCCGCCATGGAGGATCCCAGCCGCGTCATCGAGGCGGTCAAGCGGCGGATGGGGGACAAGAACTACTACGTGGTCTACCAGGACAAGAAACTCACGCCGGAGTTCGTCTCGGCGATGATTCTCAAGAAGCTCAAGCAAGATGCCGAAGAGCGGATCGGACCGATCGCCAACGCGGTGATCACCGTTCCCTACTACTTCAACGACGTCCGCCGCAAGGCGACGCAGGATGCCGGGCGGATCGCCGGGCTGAACGTGATCGACATCATCAACGAGCCGACCGCCGCCAGCCTGGCCTACGCCTGGCAGCGCCAGGAGTTGGGCCGCAAGGACATCATGCAGAGCGAGCGGACGATTCTCGTCTACGACCTGGGCGGCGGGACGTTCGACGTGACCGTCGTCCGCTACGCGCCGACGACGTTCCACGTGCTCGCCACCGACGGCGACGTGATGCTCGGCGGTCTCGACTGGAGCGCCCGCATCGTCGATCACGTCTCCGAGCAGTTCCAGCGGAAGTTCGGGATCGACCCGCGGCTGGATCCCGAGACGCGGATGTCGCTCACCCAGGACTGCGAAGACGCCAAGCGCGACCTCAGCACCAAGGCCCAGGTCCCCATCACCGTGTATTCCAAAGGGAAGACGCTCACCGTGGCGCTCACCCGCGGCGACTTCGAACGCATCACCGGCGACCTGATGCAGCGCACGCGGGACACCACCGAACTCGTGCTGCAGCAGGCGGGCGTCAAACCCGGCGAACTCGACGAAGTGGTCCTCGTCGGCGGTTCGACCTACATGCCCGTCGTCGAGCAGATGCTCAAGCAGGTCTGCCGCCGCACCCCCTCCCGCGAAGTCCTACCGGAAGAAGCGGTGGCCCAGGGCGCGGCGATTCATGCGGCGATCCTCGAAGCCCGGGCGACCGGCGGCGAAAGCCGCATGGCCCAGGCGATCATCAGCCGGCTCCGCTCGGTGCGCACGGCCGACGTCAACTCGCACTCGCTGGGCATCAAGATCACCGACCCGGAGCGCCCCGCGCGGAAGCGAAACCACATCATGATCCCGCGGAACACCCCCGTGCCCGCCAGCGTCCGCCAGGAGTTCGCCACCAACACCGACAACCAGGAGCGGATCCACGTTTACATTCTCGAAGGAGAATCGGCCGATCCGGACGCCTGCTCGGAGATCGGCGACTTTCGCATTCTCGGCCTGCCGCCGAACCTGCCCAAAGGCTCGCCGGTCGAAGTCACCTACAGCTACGACGCCAACGGTCGGATTTCCGCCTCGGCCCGCGCGGTCGAAGCGCAGAAAGAGGCCTCGACCGAAATCGTCCGCGCCTCCGGTCTCGACGACGCCGGCCTCGAAGCGTTCATGACCCTCGCAAGGGAGTACCAGGTGGACTGAGGCGGCAGGAGGCAGTAAGCAGTCGGCAGTAAGCAGTAGGCAGTAGGCAATCACCCATTCACTTGTGGCCCGCTTGGGAGTATGGCGCGTGAGGGGGTTTCGCGACCTCAAGGTGTATCAGCTCGCATACGATCTTGGGATGCGGATATTCGAGCTTTCCAAGACTTTTCCCGCGGATGAACGGTACTCGCTCACCAGCCAGATACGGCGAGCCTCGCGTAGCGTCGCCGTGAACATCGCCGAAGCCTATCGCAAGCGACAGTACCCCAAATCGTTCGTCGCCAAGCTGTCCGACGCCGACGGCAAAGCAATTGAGATTCAGGTGCATCTTGACTTCGCCCGCGACTGCGGATATCTGCAAGAGTCCGTTCACGAGGAAGTCACGGCATCTTACGAAGAGGTTGGAAGAATGCTCGGCGCCATGATCCGCCGCCCAGACAAGTTCGGCCCATAATCCACTGCCTACTGCTTACTGCTTACTGCCGACTGCCGACTGCCGACTGCCGACTGCCGACTGCCGACTGCCGACTGCTTACTGCCAACTGCCCCTGCCCATGCCTTCTACCGCACCGCTCGACGTCTACAAGGAATGGCTCGGCATCCCCGAGGGGCCTCGGCCGCCGGACCATTACCAGCTTCTGAGGCTCGTCCAGTTCGAGGCCGACGCGGAGAAAGTCCGCGCCCACTACAAGAAGCTCAACGCCCACGTCCGCAAGTACGCCACCGGAACCTATTCCGTCGAGTCGCAGGATCTCCTCAACGAGTTGGCGAAGGCCATGCTGTGCCTCACCGACGAGGAGCGGAAGCGCGCCTACGACAAGTCGCTCGGCCGCGAGTTCGAGGACCGCGCGACGCGCACCGGCCATCGACCGTTGCTCGAACGATTGGTCGAGTCGGAGAAGATCAGCCGCGACCAGGCCCGCGAAGCGGAGGAGTTCGCCGACGCCCGCGGCCTTTCGCATCGCGACGCGGTCGTGCAGATGAAGCTCGCCGACGCCGAAACCGCCACCCGCGAGTACGCGCTGGAGTTGGGTCTGCCCTACGTCGATCTCGCCGACATGCTGCCGGACGACGCGGTGCTCGACCAGGTTCCGAAGCCGCTCGTGAAGCGGAACTCGATCCTGCCGCTGTTCGTCGATGGCGACGTGCTGCTGGTCGCCGCCGCCGACCTGCCGACGCCGGAACTCGACGACGAACTGCGGCTGCGGTTCGGAATGCCGGTCCGGTTCGCGCTCGCCCCGCCGCGGTCCATCCAGCAGGCGATCGCGAAATACTACGCCCCGGGACTGCGGGACGAGACCGCCGGCCCGGCCGCGGCCTCCGGCAAGCCGCAGTCCGCGAAGAAACGGGTCAAGAGATTTTCCGAGCGGTCCGAAGGCGAGCAGCAGCACCGCAAGCAGATCGGCTATCTCGCCATCTGCTGGAGCGTCATCGTGTGCGTGCTCGTCGACCGGTTCGTGCTGGCGGCGCTAATGGGAAACTGGTTCCCGCCGACGGTCTTCCTGACAACGTTCCTCATCCCGCCGATCGTCGCGCTGTACGTCGTGAAGGTGTACTGGAAATAGGCCGGCACGGATCGAGGCGCGACTTTCGAGCGCGATCGCGGCGTGCCGCGCGAGAGAACGCCGCCTTCTCGCGGTTGCGGCCCGGTTTCACGCGGCGCATTCTTCCGGAACGAGGTTATAGTCCCAGAGGAACCGCGGTTATCATCGGGCAAGAGGCTCCAACCCACGAGTCGTTCGATGACCGCGCCTTTCGAAAGCATCTCCACACCGACCGATCATGCCGCGGTCGAAGACGGCCCCATCGTCTTCTTCGACGGCGTGTGCGGATTGTGCGATCGCGCGGTCACGTCGATTCTCGCCGCCGATCGCGACGCGGTGTTCCGCTTCGCCCCGCTGCAAGGGGAGACCGCGGCACGGCTGCTCGATCGCAGCGACGCAGAATCGCTCTCGACGCTGATCCTGCTCGACGAGCGCGGCACGTGGCGGCGCTCGGCGGCCGTCGTGCGGATTCTCCGCCGCCTCGGCGGCTTCCGCCGCGTGCTGGGCACGCTGTTGTGGCTGGTCCCGAAGCCGCTCCGCGACCTCGGCTATCGCGCCATCGCCTGGCAGCGCTATCGCCTCTTCGGCAAGCACGAATCCTGCCGCATGCCGAAGCCGGAAGAACGCGACCGGATGCTGCCGTAGGGCGGGCGGGTTTCCGACGCCGCTTCGCCATTCGAATCAACATCTGTCTGTAGTGCGAACTTCAGTGCGCAGTACGGGCGAGCCACAAGCGAATTCCATATTGCGACATGAGTTTCGCACGTAACACTTCACCTGAATGGCGTGGCGGCCGATTCGAGCGTGTCGGTCGACAATCGGGCAGGTAGGACGAACTTCAGTTCGTCGTGCCCGCCAGCGCGCACCGAACTCCCGACGTCGAAAGCACCATCGGGCGACGTCGGCGAGAATCCGCGGAGCTATGCGGAGCGCACGGGGCGCGGTCTTCGCACGGCGAACTGAAGTTCGCCCTACGAAGGCCGCCGCGTCGATCCGCCAATCGGGTAAAGTGTTGCTTTCGCACTGCGGACGCGTAATTGGTGCGAACTTCGGTTCGGAGTGAGCGCCGCAAATTTACTCGATCACCTCATGTGCGAAATGAATTTCGCACTACGGGAGGGCCGACTCGAACTGCCAGCCGCACTCTTGCCACGATGGCCGAATCCACAACCGGTACTCTCCGCTGCGCAATCCAGCCAGTTCCGGGTTGCGGCCGATGTACTGGATCACCCGCCAGAGATGCTCCGCGTCGCGGACGATGCGGTCGAACGTCTCGTGCTGCCAGAACGTTCCTGATCGGCTCAAGAGCGCGTTCACCTCGCACGCGGAAGCTCCCTTGATTCGCTTGAGAACCGCCTCCAATGGCAACTCGGCGGGGGTCAGCGGCCGCAGGACCGCGTGGACGTGATTCGGCATGACGACGAAACAACCGAGTTCGCAATCGGCGCCGTCGTGTTCGACGAGCACCTCCGCCACGCGCGCCGACACGTCGGCCGATCGAAGCATGCAGCTTCCCATTCCCTTGTCGAGCCAGCGTTCGACTCGCCGCATCGTCTCGCGGGCGAGCGCGTCATCGCTATGCGACGCCGAGCGCCGGCGATGCCACTCCCTCTTGAATTCGCGCAACTCGCGAAGCTTCGATTGCGGCAACGAATCGTGCAGGCGAAACGTGACGAAATACGTCGCGCCGTCCTGCCGCCAATGAGGAAGCGTGCGGCGATACACCGTCCGCGGAAGGTCGTCTCGCAGTCCCTGAAAGCCCGGAGGCGGAGGCAGGTTGAACACGCGATTGCTCTCGCGAGATGCTTGGCGACTGCGTTCGTACTGCGAAATGAATTTCGCACGACGTACGCGGCAGCGAGCAAGTATAGCCTCTAACGCGTCCGTAGTGCGAACTTCAGTTCGCAGTCACGCCATCGCGCCCGACGAATGCCCCGTACTGCGAAATGAATTTCGCACTACGGGATGAGCACACTACAGCGCCACCGATTCCATCAGTCCGTCGTGACGGCCGACTTGCAGACGCACCATCTCGCGATAGCGGCCGGCCGAGTCCATCAGTTCCGCGTGCGTGCCGCGCTCGACGATGCGGCCGCCTTCGAGCACCAGAATCTGGTCGGCGTGGGCGATCGTGCTCAGCCGGTGGGCGATCACGAAGCAGGTGCGGTCGCGCATCAGCCGGGCCAGGCTTTCCTGGATGAGCAGTTCGCTTTCGGTGTCGAGGTTGCTCGTCGCCTCGTCGAGAATGAGGATCCGCGGATCGGCGAGCACCGCCCGGGCGATCGCGATTCGCTGCCGTTGTCCGCCGCTGAGCTTCACTCCCCGCTCGCCGATGAGCGTGTCGTACCCGCGCGGCAGGCGGCGGATGAACTCGTCGGCGTTGGCGATCTCGGCGGCCCGGCGGATCGCGGCGTCGTCGGCCGCGCGGTCGGCATAGCCGATGTTCTCCGAAACGGTGCCGTCGAAGAGGAACACGTCCTGCTCGACCAGCCCCAGCATTCCGCGGTAGTTCTCGACTTCGATCTCGCGGAGGTCGATTCGATCGAGCAGCACGCGCCCCGCGGTCGGATCATAGAAGCGGGCGACGAGATTGCAGAGCGTCGTCTTCCCCGCGCCGCTCGGGCCGACAAGCGCGACGACGCTTCCCGGCGACGCATCGAGCGACACGTCGCGGAGGGCCGCGTCGCGACCGCCGGAATACTGGAAGGTGACGTTCTCGAAGACGACGTGGCCGGCGACCTCCTCCTTGCGAAGCGTGCGCACGGAGGGCGGGGCGGGCATCTCGCGCGGATGGTCGAGCACGTCCAGCACGCGATCGAGCGCCGAGAGGCTGTTCTGGAACTGGGCCGCGCTCTCCGCCAGCACGGCGAGCGGCTGCAACAGCATCAGCAGGTAGACGAGGAACATCATCAGATCGCCCAGCGTGAGGTTCCCTTCGAGCACCTGCCACCCGCCGTACAGCAGCACCCCTGCGCTCGCCAGCGGGATGATCGCCTCCCACACGATCTCGATCCCCCGCCCCCACCACCAGGCGAACAGTTCCTGACGGCTCATCAGGTGGTTCTCGCGCATGAAGCGGGCGGTCTCGTTCCGCTGCCGGCTGAAGGCGCGGACCACGCGCATGCCGCCGAACGACTCGGTCGCCTGCGCGTCGACGGATTCGCGGAGATCGCGGATCGTCCGGTGCTGCGGACGAATCCGGCTGATCCACGTGCGATGCGTGAAGTACACCACCGGCAACAGCACGAGGGCCCCGAGCAGCAATCGCCAATCGACCCACGCCAGAATGATCATGCTCCCCGTGAGCTGCACGACCGCCTGCCACGGGTTGTAGAGCATGCCGAACACCAATTCGCCGACGCTCCCCGCGTCTTGCCGCAGAATGCTCGCCACGCCGCCGGACTTCATCTCGTGCACCTGGTGCAACGGCAAACGAACGGCGTGCTCGAATAGCCGCTTGCGGACGGCGAGTTGAATCCGCTTGGTCGCCCGGGTCGCGTTCCACCGCCCCCACACGTGCACCGCGAGCCGGACGAACGACACCGCGATCACCACGCCGATGATCGCCAGCAGCAACTGGAATCGATCGGTCGGGACGGGCACGTGCCGGGTGAGCATCTCCGGCAGCGGTTGATTCCCCAGAACGTAATCGACGACGAACTTGGTCGCCGCGGGCGGTATGAGCGCCAGCCCCGTCGCGACGGTGAGCGTGGCGAGGGACAGGACGATCCGCCCGCGCTGCCCGCGGGCCTGGTCGAAGAAGGCGACGATCAACTCGCGGGCGGAGCGAATCCGCGGCCCGCGCTGTCCCGGCGCGCGCGACGCGGCGGGCTTCGCGCCGTTCACGCGTTCGGAATCAGACGCTTCGACATCCGACGCCCGGTCGCCGCCGTCGGCCGGATGCGTTCCTTCCACCTTCCCCCATCGCTCGCGAAGCTTGGCGCGGTAATCGAGGAATCGCTGACGGCTGGACGCGGGAAGGCGGGGCATGAAGGGAGGACGGCGTGGCGGGAGCGGAGACACGTGGAAGACGATCGCGACGGACGAACCGTCCTCACAATCTTCGGAGCGGATCCCGTCGCGGTCAACCCGCGACCACGCCGCACGTCGGCGAAAGGCCGTTCGGAGCCAACATGCGATTCGGTAGCGGAAGTCGCCGCGCTTCCGGCACAATACGGCGACAAGCCCACCCACGGGAGTTGAAATCATGCCCGCCGGCTATGCTCTACGCAGTTCCGCAGCCGTGTCGATCCTGCTGCTGTGCGGCGCCCTGGTTCGTCCGGTCGAAGCCGCGGCGGCGGAGATCGATCGTTATCGCATCCAGCGCGAGGCGACTTTCGAGTTCTCCGAGGGGCCCAGCGTGAAACGCGACGGGGATCGCGTTCGCATCGCCTTCACCGCGGCGTCGTTCTGCGACGTCACCGTCGCGATCGAAGACGCCTCCGGGAAAATCGTGAGGCATCTCGCCTGCGGCGTTCTCGGCAAGAACGCCCCGGCGCCGTTCCGAGAGAACTCGCGCGCGCAGGAAATCGTCTGGGACGGCAAGGATGACACCGGCAAGTATCTCGACGACATGGACCGCCTCGTCGTCCGCGTGTCGCTGGGCTTGCAGCCGCGCTTCGAGAAGCCGCTGTTCTGGTCGCCGAAGAAGCGTGTCGGCGGCGATTCATTGCGGATGCGCGCCGCGGCCGAGGGGGTCTACGTCTTCGACGGCGGCATTAATCCGCAATTGCGGCTGTTCGACCACGCGGGCGAATACGTCCGCACGGTCTATCCGTTTCCCGCGAACGAACTCGGCGAAGTCGACGGCGTGCGGTGGCGGCCGTTTCCTCCGGACGATGAGAACTTCCCGGTCAAGTGGGGGTTGCCTCAAACGACCTTCCTCACGCAAAGCGATCTCGACTGGGGCGACCGCTGGCCGACGGCGGGAGGCGGGGCGAACGCCGCGGCGATCGAGGTTCGCGACGGGCGGATCCGGCTGTTCGACCAGCGCATCAACCGCCTCGCGACCGACGGCGGCGCCGGCGGCAAGCCGCTCGCCGGCCCGGCCTGCACGTTCCCCGTGCAACTCGGAACCGTGCACACCTTCCGCGGCGGAACGTACCGTTTCCCGCCGATCAGCGCGGCCGTCGATCCGCGCGGCGAGTGGATCTATCTCGCCGGCTATCTCTGGCGAAATCCCTGGCAGCAGGGTTCGCTGAACGGCGTCGCGCGGCTGCCGGTCGATGCCGGTCCCGACGCGCGACCCGAAGTCTTCCTCGGAAACATGGACAAGGACCGTTCGGGAACCAGGCCCGGCGAGTTCCATTGCGCCACGTCGGTGGCCTGCGATCGCCGGGGCCGCGTCTACGTCGCCGACTACATGAACGATCGCGTGCAGGTCTTCACTCCCGCGGGAGAGTTTCTGCGGCAGATCGATGTCGAGCGCCCGGCGTTCGTCCGCCTGCATCCCGAAACGGACGAAATCTTCGTCGGCTCGTGGTCGATGCAGTGCACGTACTCGAACGTCTTCGGTTGGCGGAAGCCGCCGGCGCTCGCCCATTACGCCCCGCTCGACGATCTTCGCCTCCTGCATCGCTACCAACTCGACGTGCGCGGCGCCGTCGAGATGGGCTGGGATTACACGCAGTGCGAAATCGACACCTGGACCGACCCGCCCACCGTCTGGATCGCCTCCGGCCCCGATCGCCGCGACGGGTCGTGGGACCGCTCGAACGTGCGGATGTACGTCCCGCAGGACGGCCAGCTCGTGCTGAAGCGCGACTTCGCCGCCGACGCGAAGAAGGAGATCCTTCGCCCCCGGCCGCCGAAGCACGAACGCCAGCGGTTGTACGTCAACCACGCGAACGGCCGGGTCTACATCGGCGAACATTTGCAGCCTTCGCCGGAGGCGTCGAAATCGTTCGACGACCTGCTGGAAATCGACCCGGAGACCGGCGCGGTCGAACTCGTCGATCTTCCGTTCGACACGGAGGATCTGTGCTTCGACATCCACGGACACGCCTATCTCCGCACTCAAAACCTCATCGTCCGGTACGATCCCGCGACCACGCCCTGGCGCGAAGTGCCGTTCGACTACGGCGAGGAGCGCAGCCCCGTCGGCTACAACACCAGCGTCGGCCGGCGGGCGCGCGTTCTTTCCGGCATCCCCGTGCAGGGGGAGAAGGGGACGATGTTCCACCTCGGCGGAATCGGCGTCTCCCCCGCCGGGCACGTCGTCGTCAGCGCCTGCAACCCCACGCCCAATGAAGCTCGGCCCAGAAAGGAAGGTCAGGGCGTTCACGCCGCCAGCGGAGGCAAGCCCTACGTCCCGCGGCTGTTCCCCGGCCGTGCCCGCGGATACGAAATCCACGTTTTCGATCGGCATGGAAAAATCCTGCATGACGACGCCGTCCCCGGCATTCTTTACAGCAACGGACTCGACGTCGACGCGAACGGCCACATTTACGTGTTCGCCGGGGCGTGCGCCTATATCGACGGGAAGCCCTATCCCAACGACGCCGCCTGCACGCTGATCAAGGCCGCGCCCAAAGCGGTGAGGATCCTCGCCACGAAGAGCGTCATTCCCCTCGAAGGCGACAACCGCCCCGATCGCGGGCCGGATCTCTTCAAGGGGAATCTCGGACAGGCCTGGATCGAAGGCGCCGAGTGGACGTTCGGCGGCGTCGGCATGGACGGCAAGAGTCTGAACAGCGCATCGCGCGATTGCTCCTGCGTCGCCAACTCCCGTCCCGCGGTCGATTTCTTCGGCCGCACCTTCGCCCCCGAGGCCGACCGTTACCGCGTCGTCGCGCTCGACACCGCGGGCAACGTCATCCTCCGCTTCGGTCGTTACGGCAATGCCGACAGCGCGGGAGCGAGCAGCCGCGTTCCACTCGGCGGCGACGAAGTCGCGTTGATGCACGCCCTGTACGTCGCCACGCACACCGACAACCGCGTCTTCATCGCCGACATGGGAAACCAGCGGCTGCTGAGCGTGAAACTCGGCTACGCGAAAGTCGAACGCGTCCCCCTCGCGCGTTGAACAACTTAGCCCAGGGTCGCTCACGCAGCGAGCGCGCCCTGGGTCTCGCGATCGCCTGCGCGCCTCGACCTCGAAAGAGTTGGACAACCGCGGAATGCCTGCAATTTCGACTGGGAGCCTTCAGTCCCGTTCGTGTCGAACCCTTTCGGGGTCGGTTCGCGGGCAATTCGACCTGAATGACGTACGCGCGGCCGGGCGGAACCGTTCCGGATCTCTTCCTCCGGGCTGGTTTTGTGATACGCTGGCGATATGGGCACGAACCTGATCGACACGCGCGAGTCCGCGACGCCGCCCTCCGCCGGCCGGGGAGGAGCGGCCGGCGGCCCGTCCCCCGCGCGCGGCGGGTGGCTTCCGGCGTCGTTCCGCAAGAAGCGGTCGCTGCACTGGCCGATCACCCTCAGCACGCTGCTGATCACGTTCAACGTGGTGCTGATGGTCTGCTGGATCGTGCTGCTCGCGCAGGTGCGGTCGTGGGGGGCGCTCACGATCGGCACGATCGCCTTCGCCCTGATCCTCGTCGGGTTGATCATCTACCTGGCGATGACGATCAAGGAGGTCCGCGTCAATCAGCGGCAGGCGAACTTCATCGACAGCGTCACGCACGAACTGAAAAGCCCGCTCGCGTCGCTCAAGCTGTATCTCGAAACGCTTCAGATGCGATCCCTCGACGACGCCCAGCGGGCGCGGTTCTATGGCGTGATGCAGACCGAACTGAGCCGACTCGACCAACTGATCAACCACATGCTGGAGGTCGCCCGACTGGACGCGGTCGGCCAACACGACGAGCCGGAAAACGTCGATCTCTCGGCCCTGCTGGTGAGCTGCGCGAAGACCGCCGCCGCCCATCACCGGGCCGACTTCGACCGCGCGTTCGAATACCATCTCGAACCGGTGACGCTGCGGGAGCGGCGCGTGGTGCTGGAGATGATCTTCCGAAACCTCCTGGACAACGCGGTGAAGTACGCCGGTTCGCCGCCGCGGGTGGAAGTCCGCCTGGAGCGCCGCAACGGCCGGGTGATCGTCCGCGTGTGCGACAACGGGGAGGGGGTTCCCGCCGAGTTGCGCCGCCGGATCTTCCGCATCTTCTACCGCGGCGGCGACGAGTTGGAACGCCGCCGCACCGGCACGGGGCTGGGACTGTACATCGTGCGAACGCTCGTCCACACGCTCAAGGGAAAAGTGGGCGTGGCCGATCGCGAGGACGGGCCGGGAACCGTGTTCACCGTCGAGTTGCCGGAGCCGAACGCACCATGAGGATCATGATCGTCGAGGACGAAGACGCCCTCGCCACCGGTTTGAAGTTCAACTTCGAGCAGGAGGGGTATGAAGTCGAGCTGTTCGGCGACGGCCCCGCCGCGCTCGAACGCTTCCGCGATCAGGAACGGCCGTTCGACGTCGTCGTCCTCGACTTGATGCTCCCTTCGATGAGCGGCTACGAAATCTGCACCCGCATTCGCGAACTCGATCGGCAGGTTCCGATTCTCGTCCTCTCCGCCCGCACGCTCAGCGAAGACCGCACGCGGGCGTTCGACTGCGGCACCGACCAATACCTCACCAAGCCCTTCGCGCTGCCGGAGCTTCTCAGCCGGGTGCGAAACCTCATCGACCGCCGCCGCGCGCTGCCCCGCACGGTGGAGCGCCGCGGCCTGTACGAGTTCGGCGACGTGACCGTCGATTTCGATCGCTTCCAGGTGAAAGTCGGCGAAGAGA
Source organism: Planctomycetaceae bacterium (assembly GCA_040877445.1). GTDB lineage: Bacteria > Planctomycetota > Planctomycetia > Planctomycetales > Planctomycetaceae > JBBDNT01. Next base: position 8,061 of record JBBDNT010000123.1, on the reverse strand, counting down.
CGCATACGCTGACCACGATGGAAATGCAACTGTTGCGGTTCTTCATCGAGAACGAGGGCAAGGTGCTGGCGCGATTGGACATTCTCGAGCACGTGTGGGGGCCGGAATCCGACGTGACGGTCCGCACCATCGACAACTTCGTGATGCGCTTGCGGCGGATCATGGAGCCGGACCCGGCGCAGCCGCGCTATTTGCTCTCGGTCCGCGGCACGGGCTACCGCTTCACGGCGCGGCCGTGAGACGTCGCGACCCCCGTAGGACGGATTGCCAATCCGTCCGCCGAACGATAGCGGCGGGGTGGCCGGGGCTGGAGCAATGCGACGAAACGAACACGCCCCCCCGGCGAGTGGGGGCGGCGTGCAGTTCCTGGTCTCGCTCCGATGCGAGTCGCTCGGCCGTCGAGCGGCACGAGTGTTTCGCCCTTTCAGGGCTTGCGACATCCTGGTGGCATTGAGATCCCAGGGCGGCGCTGCGCTCTGCCCTGGGCTGGCATGTTCCGCCCCTTCGGGGCACTGAGCGACGGTGGCTGGGCTCGTGGCGCAGCGAAGCCCCCAGCGAATCGCCGACCCGGCCGCCAATCGAAGGCCGGGGGAAGGTGGAATCGGTTTGCCATCGCTTCGGCCAGGAAGCATAATGGCAGGGGCGCTGTCGCGCCCGTCCCGTCTTCCCGCGATCCCGTCATCGCGACGGCGGGTTCGACGCGGCCCGATCGCGCGGGTTCTCACGTTCGCTTCTGCCCGTCGTTCAGACGCGGAGGGTCGTCATGGCTGAGACACGCAGCGGTGGTTCTTCCGTCGGAAAGCCGCAATCGGCAAACCCGTCTCGACCCGACCCCTCGCTGGCCGAGACGAACCTCACCGGTCCGGCCGAGTCCCCGCTCGATCAGACGGTCGTCAATCAGGACGATCAGGCGGGCGCCTCCGGGAGCGCGGCGGGAAGCGCGGCGAGCGGCGGATCGCAGCCCGCCGCCGAATCCGCCTCGGGGGGCCGCAAGGTCACGCAACTCGGCGATTTCAAGCTGATTCGCCGGCTCGGCAAAGGGGGGATGGGCGAGGTCTTTCTCGCCAAGCAGATGAGCCTCGACCGCAACGTGGCGCTCAAGACGCTCTCGAAGGAACTCGCCCAGAAGCCCGATTTCGTGCAGCGGTTTCTGCGCGAGGCGCGGTCGATGGCGCGGCTGCTGCATCCGCACGTGGTGCAGATTTTCGCGGCCGATTCGATCCAGGGAGTGCATTTCGTCGCGATCGAGTACATCGACGGCCGGAGCATGCAGGACTGGATGGACGACCTGAAGAAGCTCTCCGTGGGAGACGCGCTGCACGTGACGCTCCGCTGTGCCGAGGCGCTCAAGCACGCCCACGAAGAGAACATGATCCACCGCGACATCAAGCCGGACAACATCCTCGTCACCCGCCGCGGCGTGGTGAAGGTGGCCGACTTCGGCCTCGCCAAGGCGGTCGATGAAGACGTTTCGATGACGCAAAGCGGCACCGGCTTGGGCACTCCGCTGTACATGGCCCCCGAGCAGGCCCGCAACGCCAAGCACGTCGACCAGCGGAGCGACATCTACGCCCTCGGCTGCACGCTGTACTACTTCCTCACCGGCCAGTTGCCCTACACCGGCGCCAACACGCTCGAATTGATCGTCGCCAAGGAAAAGGGGAAGTTCACGAACACCCGCAAGCTGAACCCGGAAGTTCCCGAGCGGCTGGACCTGATGATCGACAAGATGATGGCGAAGGATCCTGCCCATCGCTATGCCGACTACGGCGCACTGATTCGCGACCTGGCCGGGCTGAATCTCGCGAATTCGGGGCTGAGCTTCATCGCGGCCGAAGATCGGGTGGAAGTTTCGACGACTTCTTCGTCCGCCGGGCGGAGCGGCGCCGCGACCCGCGTTTCACCGGGGACGACGGCGGTTGCCGGCCGGGGCGCGACCGCACCGGGCCGGGCATCCGCGGGAACTGCTGCGGGCGACGAACCGCGGAAGGCGTTGTGGCAAGTGCAACATCGGAATGCGCGGGGCGAGACGGTCCGCACGAAAATGACGGCGGAACAGATCCTGCGGGCCATTCGGGCGAAAACGCTCGACGTGACCGCCCGGGCCCGCACTTCTCGCGAAGGAGACTTTCTTCCCCTCTCGCAGTTCCCGCAATTTGCCGATGCCATGCAGGGAATGGCGCAACAGTACGCCGCCGACCGCAAGTCGCAGGGCATGAAGGACATTTACGCCAAGCTCGACAAGCAGGACCGCTGGCGGAAGAAACTCCGCTGGCTGCGGAATCTCGGCTCCGGCGCGAAGGGGCTGGCCGGGCTGATCCTGTGGCTCGGCTTCGTCGCGGCGGTCATCTACGGAGGCTGGCTGGCCTATCCGCACGTGATGGAATACATCCGCGGGATGGGAACGGGCAGTTGAAAGGAAAGCGGAAATGCCGAAAACTCGCCGCGTCGAACCATCGATCGCTCGAACCGCATCCCGCACGCTTGCGGTTTCGCGATGTGCGTTCTCGCTCGTCTCGATCTTGTCGACCGTTTCATTTGCCGCGCCCGTTTCGGCCGACCAGGTCCGCTTGAAGGACGGCACCATTCTCGAGGGTGTCGTCGCCCCGTTGCAGGGGCTCAACAGCCAGGCGATCCGGCAGTATCAGGGACCGACCACGATCTATCCCATGCTGCTCGTCGAGGACGGGGTCGTGCGGTACATCGTGCCGCGGCAGCAAGTGGCCGAAGTCCACCGGGAGGAGGCGATCTCCCGCTACCAGACGTTCGAGCCGAAGCACAAGCCTCAGGGGCGGACCGAGACGATCAGCGCCGTGGGACGGATCTCCGGCTGGACGATCTTCGACGAATACGGCCGGCGGACGGTGACGCTGCAAACCGCCCGCGGCACGGCCGACGTGGTGCAGGCAATCACCGAACTCGGACCGCGAACCGTGAAGGTGAGCGGCTTGAACTACATCTGGGACCACGGGCTGCGAACCAGTTCGATCGACGGGCCGGTCGTCGACGCGATCCTGCGGCAGCTCACCGACGCCGCCGAGCCGGGAGACCGGCTGGCGATCGCCACGTTCCATTTGCAGTCGGGCCGCTACATCGAGGCGGATCGCGAGTTGGAGTCGATCCGCCAGGAATTCCCGCAGATGGCGGACCGGGCGGAGGAACTTCGCGTCAAGCTCCGCGAGTTGTGGGCGCGGAAGCTGCTGGATGAACTCGCCGAGCGCCGCGCCGCGGGCCAGCATCGCCTCGCCTACCAGGCGGCGCGTGATTTCCCCACCGACAAGATGAGCGCCGCGGTGATCCGGCAGGTCGAGGAGATGATCGCCGAGTATCACGACGCGGCGGAGCGGGCGATCCGGGCGCTCGTTCTGCTGGGCGAGTTGCAGGCGCAGCTCGACGATCCGGAGCTGACCGCCCAGCTCGCGCCGATGCGGTCGGTCGTGCGGGAGCGGCTGGGACACGAGTCGCTCGGCCGGCTCGAACCCTTCTTGCGGCTTTCCGACGACGCGACGCTTTCCGCGCGCGAGAAGCTCGCGCTGGCCTACTCGGGCTGGATTCTCGGCGGCGCGCACGCCATCACCGATCTCGACGCCACCATTCGGCTGTGGAACGCCCGCTTCCTCGTCCTCGAGTATCTTCGCAGCGAAGATCCCAGCCGGCGGAGCGATCTGCTGCGGCAACTCGGCGACCTCGACGGGGCCGACGTGACGCGGATTTCGCAGATGATTCCGCTGCTGCCTCCCTGGATCGAGTCGCCGGGAATCCAGGCGGGAGTGCCCCAGCAGGTGGTCGTGCCGGGCGAGGGGGGCGAAGGAGGGCTTCCCGCGGTCGAGTACACGGTCATCCTGCCGCGGGAATACGATCCCCAGCACGCCTATCCGCTGATCGTCGCCTTGCGGCCGCGGGAGTACTCCACGCGGGTCGAGGCGGAATGGTGGGGCTTCCTCCGCAAGCACGTGGACGATCCCGGCTCTCCCGGGCAGTCGCAGCGGCGGGGTTACATCGTCATCGCCCCGGAATGGACGAAGCCCGACGCCTCGGGGCACGACTACGGCGCCCACTCGCACTACGCGGTGCTGCGCTCCCTGCGCGACGCCCGCAAGCGATTCCACGTCGATTCCGACCGCGTGTTCCTGTCCGGCCACGGCATCGGCGGCGATGCCGCCTTCGACATCGGCATGTCGCACCCCGACGTGTTCGCCGGAGTGATTCCCATCGCCGGCATTTGCGACGGCTACTGCAAGTGGTACTGGCAGAACTCGAAGGAACTGGCGTGGTACGTCGTGAACGGCCAGCTCGATCGCGACACGGTCTCGCGCAACGCGCGCGAGCTGGACCGCATGTTGCGCCACGGCCACGACGTCATCTACGCCGAATACGAGGGGCGGGGCTATGAATCGTTCTACGAAGAGATCCATCTGTTGTTCGACTGGATGGACCGCCATCGACGCCGGCGCGGCGTGAAGGAATTCGAAGTCCACACGATGCGCCCGTTCGACAATCGCTTCCACTGGTACCGCTCGGACGGCTTTCCCGACGCGATGATGCAGGCCAACGCGCAGGTTCTCGCCGGCGTGAAGGGGGCCTCCGCGAAGCTGCTCAAGATTTCCGCCCGGATCACCCCGGGGAACCAGGTGCTGATCACGTCGGGCGGGAAGCGGCACGACGTGTGGCTCAATCCCGACCTGATCGATTTCGACAAGCGCGTGCAGGTCCGGGTGCGGGGCCGGCAGGTGTTCAACGACTTCCTCCGCCCCGGCGTCGAAACCCTGCTCGAGGATCTGCGGATTCGCGGAGACCGCCAGCAACTCTTCACCGTGCATTTGACCTTCGAGTGATTCGAAGCGGTTCTTACGACCTCCTTCAAGCCCGAGGTGATTCGCGATGATCGTTCCGCAGATCGTGATCGTGGCGCTCCTGCTCGCCGGGCCTGACGACGCCCCTGCGTCCGAAACGGTCCCCGCGGCGGAAGCGGTCGAGACTCCCGCGAATCATTATCCGCTGCACGCCGGCGCCACGTGGCATTACCGCGTCGACGCGGACGGGCGCGTCGTGGAGGTCACGTCCCGGGTCGCGAAAATCGAGCGGATCGACGACTTGGAACTCTCGCGAATCGAGGTCGCCGTCCCCGGCGCGCCCGCTCCGGCGACCACCGAGCACCTGCGCGCCACTCCCGAGGGGATCTTCCGGCAACGCTTCAACGGGTTGGAGGTCGAGCCTCCGCTGCGCTTGTTGAAGTATCCCGTCAAGGAGGGGGAGACTTGGAAGGCCGATTTCAAGGCCGGTGGCGACGCGGCGACCGGCGTCTGCCGCGCCCTGCCCGCCGAGGAGGTCGCCGTGCCCGCCGGGACGTTCCAGACGGTCGTCGTGCTGATCGAAGTCGACGACGGCCGCACGACCGTGAAGACCACCTACTGGTTCGCGGAGAACGTGGGCGTCGTCAAACAGGTGCTGAACATCGGCGGCAAGATGGTCACGCTCGAATTGGAGAAGTACGAAAGCGGCAAATAAGGAAGCGGCGGGAATTCGAACTACCGCGGCGCGAATAGTAGAGGGGTGGCTGGGGTCGAAGCGAAGCGCAGCCCCACGCGATGCACCGACACGCTCTCCATCCACTGGGGGCGATCTGCCGATGCGGGGCGACGAGCGTGGACGCCATCCCCCGGCAAATCGACCCCAGCCACCCCACAGGTAGTTCATTTCGCCGCCGCTGCCTAAGCCAGCGTGTTTTCGACGCGCATCCCGCGGGGGGCGATTCGCCGGGGAACCGGGAACGCGGTTCGACGAACCACCTTGAATTCCCGGTGCTTCGCCTTCACAATGGTCGCGATTCGGCTCGCGTCCCACATGGAGGTGATCATGCCCCGTCCCCGGAAGTCGACGGCCCGGGATCGCTCGCTCGCGCAGGCACCCGCTCCCGCGGTCGGCACGTCGCTTCGCCAACTCCTTCGCCGCCAACAGCAGGCGCCGCCGGGAGAACTCGCCCCGCGCGACGATCTGCTGTTGCAGTTCCGCATCGAACTGCTCGAGATCGATCCGCCCGTGTGGCGTCGCATCGTGATTCCCGACGGCACGCTCGAAGACCTGCACTTCCACATCCAGGGCGCCTTCGGCTGGGACGATTGCCACCTGCACGTCTTCGAAATCGAGAACCAGACTTACGGCCCCGTGCTCGAAGACGGACGCCCCGTCGACGAAGAAATGGAGGACGACGAAATCAACGTCCTCGTTTCCGAGTTCCTTCCGCCCCCCACGAAGAACGGCAAGGTCCGCCGCAAGTTCCGCTTTCGCTACGTGTACGACTTCGGCGACGAATGGGGGCACGAGTTGCTCTTCGAAGGCTATCCCCAGCGCATCCCGCGGAGGAAATATCCCCTGTGTGTGGACGGCGCCCGCGCTTGCCCACCGGAGGACATCGGCGGGCCGTGGCGCTACTACGATCTGCTCGATGCACTGAACGACCCGGACCACGAATGGCGGGATCTCGTCGAAGCGCTCCGATTCGATCCCGAAAAATTCGACGCCGCGAAAGCGACTCGGGCCATGCGCCGTTTCGCCCGCGATGGCGAGTAGAAGCCGGCAGCGCTCGCGCGACGCCGCGACTCGCTTGCGGTTGCGCGGCGATCCCGCGTTCCATTCCCCCCGCGCCCCATCGCCACTACAATCCCGGCTCGTGCGTCGTTCACCTTGCTCGATCGACTTTCCGGAAGGCGTCATGGCGTATTCATTTCGAGTTCGGTCGTGGGCGACGCTCCTGTCGGCGATCATCGCGCTGGCGACGATCACCGCCGGAGCGCGCGGCGAGTCCACGGGCGAGTTGCTCGCCGCCGTCAAGCGCGTCGGCCCGGAAGGGGCCGGTCATGCCGAAGCGATCGCCGCCGTCGCCGAACTGCAGCGCCGCGGCGCGGAGAACCTGTTGCCGATTCTGCGCGGGTTCCGCGACGCGAACCCGCTGGCGGCCAACTGGCTGAGCGGGGCGTTCGAGTCGATCGCCGACCGCACGTTGACGGGGGGAGGCGAACTTCCGGCGCGCGAGATCGAGGCCTTCGTCGTCGACACGGCTCAAGCTCCCGCCGCGCGGCAACTCGCGTTCGACTGGCTGGAACGAGTCGATGCGACCTCCCGCGCGCGATTGATTCCCGCGATGCTCGACGATCCCGCGCCGGGCTTGCGACGCGAGGCGGTCGCGCATCAGATCGCGCGGGCCGAGCGATTCGAGAAGGAACAGGCCGCGGCCGAGGCGCTTGCCGCCTGGCGCGAGGCGTTTCGCGGGGCGGTCCACGTCGATCAGGTGAAACGGATCGTCAAGGCGCTCGAAGAGCGGGGCGAGCCGGTGTCGGTACCCGAGCACCTCGGCTTCCTCACGGAATGGAAGATCGTCGGTCCCTTCGAGCACGCCGACGGCGTCGGCTTCGACGCGGTCTACCCGCCGGAGAAGGCCGTCGATTTCGCCGCCGACTACGACGGCAAGACCGGCCGCGTCGCCTGGCGGACCGTCGCCACCGAAGACGACTTCGGCCTCGTCGACATCGCGAAGCGGATCGCCCCGCACAAGGGGGCCGCCATGTACGCCGCCGCCGACTTCCACTCCGACGAAGCCCGTGCCGCCGAGATTCGCATCGGCACGCCCAATGCCTGGAAGCTGTGGGTCAACGGCGAGGTCGTCTTTTCCCGGGTGGAATACCATCGCGGAATGACGGTCGATCAGTACCGCGTGCCCGTGCGTCTGAAAGCGGGGGCGAATCGCATTCTCCTCAAGATCTGCCAGAACGAACAAACCGAGGACTGGGCGCAAAGCTACGAGTTCCAATTGCGCGTGTGCGACCGCTCGGGCACGGGACTGCGCTCGGCCCGACGCGGGAACGGGGGATAGAGGATAGAGTATAGAGGATAGAGCAACGGGCGACTCGACGCTTGCGGTTTCGCGGATTACTTTCAGACCCGACCATCTCGATTTCGCGAGGTTCCAGTGACCCTTCGGCGACTAGGCAGCGGCGGCGAAATGAACTACCGGTGGGGTGGCTGGGGTCGATCTGCCGGGGGAGGGCGTCCACGCTCGTCGAC
>JBBDNT010000122.1:0-29052 GCA_040877445.1 Planctomycetaceae bacterium | reverse complement strand
CCGTCCCCCGGCAGATCGACCCCAGCCACCCCACCGGTAGTTCATTTTGCCGCCGTTGCCTTGAGTGGAACAATCGGCGACGATCGGTGTAATCTGTGGAGTCTTCCGTACCGCAGCGGTCGCTGCAAGTCCGCACATGATGGAACCCGGCTCATGACTCCGAGCGATCCACGGATTTCCAGGCTTCTCGCCATCTTTGTCGGCATGATGACGTGGGTGATGGAAGCGCGCGCCGGCGAGTGGCCGCAGATTCTCGGGCCGCGGCGAAACGGCGTCGCCGGCGAGGAATCGCTGTCGCACGATTGGCCGGACACCGGGCCGAAGAAGCTGTGGGAGAAGAAGGTCGGCGGCGGCCTCGCCGGCGTGGCCGTTGCCGAGGGAACGGCGATCCTGTTCCATCGCGAGGAAGATCGCGAAGTCGTCGAGGCGCTCGACGCCGCGACCGGCCGGCAAAAATGGAAAGCGGATTATCCCACGACCTATCGCCCCTCGTTCGTCGACGACGACGGGCCGCGGTGCGTGCCGGTGATTCACGACGGCGGCGTGTACGTCTTCGGCGCGCAGGGGGGCTTGCGGGCGCTCGACCTCAAGACCGGGGCGAAACGCTGGGAACGCGACACGCACCAGGACTTCGGCGCGCAGGAAGGCTACTTCGGCGCGGGAAGCTCGCCGATCGTCGCGGCCGAGCGGTTGATCGTGAACGTCGGCGGCGCGCGGATGGCGGCCGGGATGGCCGCCTTCGATCTCGAGACAGGCAAGACGCTGTGGCAATCGGTGGACGATCAGGCGAGTTACTCGTCGCCGGTCGTCGTCGACCGCGACGGCGTGGCGCATCTTTTCTGCGTCACGCGTCTGAAGGCGTCGTCGCTCGATCCCGCCACGGGGAAGGTGCGGTTCCAGTTCGACTTCGGCTCGCGCGGACCGACCGTCAACGGGGCGAACCCGGTGGTCGTCGGCGACAGGCTGTTCCTCACGGCGAGTTACGGCGTCGGGGCGGTCTTCGCGGAGTTCGACGCGAACTCGGCGAAAACGCTGTGGGCCTCCGACGAAATCCTGTCGAGCCAGTACACGACGCCGATCGCGTTCGAGGGCATGCTGTACGGCATCGACGGCCGGCAGGACATCGGCGTCGCCGAGTTGCGGTGCATCGACCCGGCGACGCGGAAGGTGAAATGGTCGCGGGCCGATTTCGGTTACGCGACGCCGATTCACGCCGACGGCCGGCTGTGGGTGATGAAGACCGACGGCGAACTGGTCGTGGTGCGTCCCGACCCGGCGAAGTACATGGAGATCGCCCGCGCGAAACTGCTGAGCGGAACCGCTCGCGCGCTCCCCGCGCTGTCCGAAGGACGGTTGTACGTGCGCGACGAGAGCGTGCTGCGGTGCTTCGAACTGCGATAGCCATCGTCGCAACGGGACGGAATACGTCCTACTACACCGTCAGCTGCGAATTTATGGGTCGATCGATCGGGGCGGGTAGTACGTCTTCCAGATTGAATTTGGAAGTTGGCGGCATGTCGGACGGATTGGCAATCCTTCCAACGGCAAGCGAGCCGGCAGATCGATCGACTTCCGGCGACGTTGAGGCCTCACCGCCGGATTGCCAATCCATCCTACGGAAAACCCACAAGATCAAGCTTGAAGGCGTAGTAGGACGGAATTTCATTCCGGCGACGCGAGGCGAGCGACTGGGAATCTCGGATGAAATCGAGACTCGATAGAGAGATTGCTCCGGTGGAGGGAATCGTATTCCGTCCGCCGGATTATGGTATCGGACAGGCCGCGATCGACGACCTCGCCGGAATCTCGCCAGAGGATCGCGCCGAGTGCCGGCGGGCGGGTACGACGGAATACAATTCCGTCCTACCATCCCGTCCCACAAGATCGAATTCGAAGGCGTCCCAGGCTCGCGAAGGCGACTGGCGTGAACCCGGTTGTTAGAATGGCGCGCCGAATCCGAACGCCGCCACGACGACGAGGCGGGACGATCCGCCGCGATTTCGACCTTCGACTCTCTCGCCCCCGCCAAGCCCATGCCCACCCGCCGAGACTTCGCCAAGACCGTCGCCGTCGCCGCCGCGGGTTCCCTCTTCGGCGGATTCAACCTGCCCCGCCTGTTCGCCGGCCAGACCGGCGGCCCGATGAAGGCGTCGAAATACATCGACGTGCACACGCACGTCGGAGTCACCTGGAACGGCCAGAAGGAACTGACGCCCGAGTTGCTCGTGGAATGGATGGACGCGCACGACGTCGAGAAGGCGGTCGTGCTGCCGCTGACTTCGCCCGAGGCGTCCGCCATGTTGCAGACGACTGAAACGGCCCTCGACGCCGCCAGGAAGTTCCCCGATCGGCTGATACCGTTCTGCTCGATCGACCCCCGGCAGTCGGTTCGCGGCGGACTCCAGGGGTTCATCGAGATCCTCCGCGAGTGGAAGGAGCGCGGGGCGAAGGGCTTCGGCGAGCACAAGGTCGGGCTGCCGTTCGACGATCCGCTGATGATGCGAGTCTACGCCGCCTGCGAGGAGGTCGGCCTGCCCTTGCTGTTCCACATCGACGGCCTGCGGGGGATGGACCAGCCGGGCTTGCCGCGCTTGGAAAACGCCCTGAAGACGCACCCGAATCTCACGTTCATCGGGCATGGGCCGGGTTGGTGGGCGTCGATCTCGGGCGATGCGAAGCAGGCGGACGGCTATCCGCGGGGACCGGTCGCCGAAGGCGGCGCGATCGACCGGCTGATGGAGAAGTATCCGAACATCCACGGCGATCTGTCGGCGAATTCCGGCGCGAGTTCGATCTCGCGGGACAAGGAATTCGGCAAGGCGTTCATGATCCGCCGGCAGGACCGCCTGATGTTCGGCACCGACTACCTCGCCCCCGGCCAGGGCGTTCCGCAATTCGACCTGTTCGACAGCCTCGACCTGCCGGCCGACGTGCGGGCGAAGATTTACCGCGGCAACGCGGAACGGGTGTTGAAGCTGAGTTGAGAATCGCCCGCCGGTTGGTTGGTTCACGGCCGGCGTCTTCGACGAGACGCACGGGCCATGTGCTGCGCCGGGTGCGACAATTCTTCCTGGCGGCATCGTCGTGATGGGGTGGCTGGGGTCGATCTGCCGAAGGACGGCGTCATTCGGATTCGACCCGGCTCGGCAGATCGCCCCCAGTGGCGTGCGATGGCGGCGATTCGCTGGGGGCTTCGCTGCGCTACGACCCCAGCCACCCCGTCGGGGCATCGGCCAGGAGACGTTGCCACACCTGTCGCGAAAATCGTGCGGCTGCGACTCGCCCGTCAACGGCCGTATGCGTTATGATGCGACTCCATTCGTTGCTTGATTCCGTGTCCCGAAGCGAGTCCGCCCGCCCATGCCCGCCTCCATCCATTTTCCCGCCGAAGAGCAGTCCAACGCCGTTCGCCAGGTGATCGCCGAGTGCGAGCCGGTCGCCCTGCGGACCTTCACCCCCAGCCAGGCGGTGCTGGCCCGCTCGGCCGGCTGCTTCCATTGGACTCCCGAAGGGCGGCGGCTGTACGACTACACCTCCGGCGTGCTCGTCGCGAACCTCGGGCACAATCCCCGCCGCTGGATGCAGCGGTTCACCGGCTACATGGGGTGGCGGCCCGAGCAGTTCACCGGCGACGGGGAGGGCGAGTACTTCGAGGCGGTCGCCCTCACCGCGTACAACGCGATCACCGAGATCGAAGCGGCCGCGTCGGAACGGCTCGTGCAGAGCCTGCGCGCTTCACCCGGCGGGAAGCGGCTCGACACCGTGATGTGGGCCGCCTCCGGCTCCGAAGCGGTTCAAAAAGCCCTCTGGGCCTGCCTGCACCGCGACGAGAAGCGCGACCTCGTTCTCGCCACGCGGTACGGCTTCCACGGCAAGAAGGGACTAGCCGGCGCGGTCACCGGTTCCGAAAAGGACCGCGATCGCGACCCCCGCGTGAAGTTCATCGGCTTCCCGATGGAAGAGATCGACGACACCACGAAATACGGCCACGACATCGACCTCGCCCCCTACCGCGACGAACTCGAGCGTCTGTGGAAAGAGCATGGCAGCCGCATCAACTGCCTGATCACCGAGCCGTATCTCGGCGGCGGAGGAAGCTATCATCCGCCCGCGAGCTACATGAAGCTGCTCGAAGAATTTTGCCACGCGCACGACGTGATTCTCATCTTCGATGAAGTGCAGGCGAACTTCGGCCGCACGGGGAAGATGTACGCCTTCGAGAAATACGGCATCGAGCCGGACATCGTCTGCCTGGGGAAGGGACTCGGCAACGGCGTCCCGGTGAGCGCCGCGGTCGGCCGGGCCGACGTGCTGGCGAGCCTGAAGTACGGCGAAGCGTCCGACACGTGGAGCGCGAACCCGCTCGCCTGCGCGGCCGTCCTCGCGACGCTCGACGAGTTCGAGCAAAGCGACGTGCTGGAGAACACGGCCCGGCTGTCGCGGCAGTTCTTCCAGGGACTGGAGAAGTTGAAGGAGACCGCCTGCGTGGCGAAGCTCCGCGGCGAAGGGATGGTGTTCGGCGTCGAATGCGCCGCGCTCGGCGATCTCTCGTCGGGCGAAGTCGCGAACCGCATCGTCGAGGCGTGCTACCTCGGCCGCGACGGCGACGACGGCATCCACCTGCTCGGCCCGCTGGCGGGCAACGTGATTCGCGTCGCTCCGCCGATGACGATGACCGAAGAGGAAGCGGCCGACTCGCTGGAACTGTTGCACGAGTGCGTCTCGAAAGTCGCGGAGGAACTCGCCGGGGCGCCGGTCGCCGGGTAGTTGCATTTCGAATTCGAGATTCGCGCGCGTGGGCGTGGCACGATGGGCGGGTAGGACGGATTTGTAATCCGTCGTGCCCGCCAACGAGTAGCGATCGTGCCTTCGGGGTAGGACTTCTCACCCGACTGGTCCCGAACCCGACTTCGAAAGGCTTCTGGCGGACGGAATACAATTCCGTCCTACGGAGGAGGTCGACGGCCATGAGCGCGCTCCGCCGCATCGGTCCCGGATTGCTCGTGACGGCGGCGTTCATCGGGCCGGGGACCGTCACCACCGCGAGCAAGGCCGGGGCGGGGTTCGGCTTCGCGCTGTTGTGGGCCGTCCTGTTCTCCGTGCTGGCGACCATCATCCTTCAGGAAATGGCCGCCCGGCTCGGAATCGTCAGTCGGCAAGGACTCGGCGAAGCGGTCCGCTCGACGTTCCCGCACCCGGCGGCGCGGTTTCTCGCCTGCGGGTTGATCGTCGCGGCGATCGGGTTCGGCAACGCCGCGTACCAGACGGGCAACGTCACCGGCGCGGCGATCGGACTGGCGGCGCTCACGCCGTATTCGTTGTCCAACTGGGCGATCGCCGTCGGACTGGCGGCGTTCGGTCTGCTCGCAACCGGCGTCTACAAGTTGATCGAGCGGGTCTTGATCGCGCTCGTCGTGCTGATGAGCGGCCTGTTCGTCTATACGGCCGTCATTGTCCGCCCCGACCTGGGGGACGTGTTCGCCGGGGCGTTCGTCCCGCGGATTCCCGACGGCTCGCTGATGACGGTCCTCGCGCTGATCGGGACGACGATCGTGCCGTACAATCTCTTCCTGCACGCCGCTTCGGTGCGCGAGCACTGGCCGGAGACCGTGCCCCGCGATCGCGCGCTCGCCGAAGCGCGAATCGACACCGTCCTCGCCGTGGCGATCGGCGGAGCGATCACCGCGGCGATCGTCATCACGGCGGCGGCCGCGTTCTTTCCCGGGGGAAGCATCGGCGACGCCGCCGACATGGCCCGGCAACTCGAACCGGCGCTCGGCCGCCACGCGACCCTGCTGTTCTCCGCCGGATTGTTCGCCGCCGGGTTGACGAGCGCCGTCACCGCACCGCTCGCGGCGGCTTACGCGGTCGCGGGGGCGCTTGGCTGGCCGATCGATCTGAAGAGTTGGCGGTTCCGCGGGGTATGGTTCGCGGTGCTCGCGACCGGAACGACGCTCGCCGCGACGCTGGGTGGCAGTCCGGCGGAGACGATCGTCGCGGCACAGGTGGCGAATGGGTTCCTGTTGCCGCTGATCGCCGTGTTCCTGCTGGCGGCCGTCAACCGCCGCGGCCTGATGGGGGGCCACGCCAACGGCGTCGTCGCGAACGTGCTGGGCGCGGCGGTGCTGGTGGTGGTCGTGTTGGTGACGGTGGCAACGCGGCTGCCCGAATGGTAGCGCGCCTTCCAGTTCAATTTTGTCGGTCGATGATGGGGCGGGTAGGACGGAATTGAATTCCGTCGTACCCGCCCCGCCGGACGGCTCGCGGCTTCGGACATGGGAGGCGTCGTAAGACGGATTGGCAATCCTTCCAATGGCGTGCGACCGGCAGGCGCCAATCGGCATCCAGCGAGGTTGCGGCTCCACCCACGGATTGCCAATCCGTCCTACAGGCTACCCGAAAGTTCGATGGTGAAGGCGTAGTAGGCATCGTCGGAGCGTTTCGCAACGCTAGCGAAATCGCAATGACTTCATGATCCGCGCGGTGGGGATCCCGCTTGGGATGGTCCCCCGGCGATGGGAGCACGGCCCGCCGCACGAGAAAAACTCACGTTCGCAGTTGCGATCAGACCACGTCGTGAACGGGCTGAAGCCCGTCCTACGACGATTCACGCGCCGCGACGGGAGAGCCGCTCGACACGATCGCCGCGCTGGTGATCGAATAGTCATCGAGCCGGGTCGCGGAGAGTTTTCGCAGATCGAACTCGGGGGGCGGCGGGCATTCCGGGTTCACCCATTGAATGACCTCCGCCCAGCCCGCGCTGTCTTCGTCGTGTTGCAGATAGCCGTGAATCGGCCGCACCGTCGTCCAGCCGTCCTTGAGGTGAATGGTCAGCACGGGATCGAACAGCGCGCCGTCGAGCACGGCGCCGACGTACTGGTCGATGCTCATCATCGCGGCGTGCTTCGAGAAGCCGGGCAGACGGCTGGCGCCGACCAGTCGCCACAGTCGTTCGCGCTGCACGAGAAAGCGGGCTTCGTCGGTCAACGCGTGCCCGAGGCCGTGGTGCTGATGGTCCGGATGGACCATGATGTCCGCTCCGTACAGCGTGTGGCCGGCGGGGTCGTGATCGAGGAACGTTCCGCCGGCGGTGAGCACGTCCCACGAATCGTCGATGTGGAAATCCACCATCCGCAACCGCAACGTGAAGTGCACGCCGGCGACCGCGTTCCGGCCCTCGTCGATCGCGACGAACTGCCCTTGCGGATAGACCTGCCGATGATCTTCCAGTTCCTCCGCCGTGTACGGCGTCTCGGTGGGATAGACCCGCTTGCAGATGTCGATGACGGCCTCGTAATCGGACGGTTCGACGAGGCGGATGCGGTAATTGGCGGGCAGCATGTCGTCAGAACCATTCTTTCTTGCCGACGATGTAGGTTTGGTAGAACTCCTCGTCGGATTTCGTGAGATAGATGATGCCTTCGACCAGCCCGATCGCCCATGGTTGAAACTTCGCGCTCATCGCGTGCTTCTGTTCGACTCGTTTTCGAACAGAAGCACACAGCGCGGCACAGCCGCAACCGTAGCGGTTTTCACCACGGATCGCACGGATCGACACGGATATCCACTGTTCGACCCTCGCCGACGAGCGAAACCCGATGGTCGAAAGTCGCGGCAGAGCCAGGACGTCGATGGCTTCGCGCTCCCGTTCCTCTGCGCCGTCGGCGCGCTCGGCGATTCGAAATCTTCGACGACTTCGACCCGGCCTCTTCGAAACCGCAGAGGCCGCCGAGGTCGCGGAGAGAACCGCCCGAAAGATCCGCTCCTCATCAGTGCCCATCAGTGGAATCCGTGGTCGAAAATTCGCGCAGAAAGTACGGAAGTCGAACGTTTGCAGTGCGAAGACGAGAGCCTCGTCGTCCATCGCTGGGCGCGGAACCGATCCTGTCCGGCTTCACGTCATTGTGGTTGTCACCGCGCTGGGACGTTTCCGGCAATGGGAACGCCGAATCGGGCTTCGTCGATCGCCCGCTTCACCCGTCGAAGCAGTCGTCGTCGTGGAACTCCGGCCAGCGCCGCCAAGCGTAGGCCCACTCCATCCACATCCGCATCACCGACCACAGCATCCGCATGCGGGCGACCTGCGCCGGCGGAAGTTTCGACTGCTGCTCGAACGATTGACGGGCGGCGTCCCCCAGTCCCCACCGCTCCGCGAGCAGCCGGCACAGCCCATCGGCCGAAAGATCCGGTTCGGCGTCGTCGGCGACGAAGCCCGCCGCGTCGGCGACCACGAACAGTTCGAACAACTGCGTGCGGTAGGGATCGACCTCCAGCGGCTTGCGCTCCGCCTCCCCCTCGACGATCAGGCATTCGACGCGGCTGACGATGTCGTTGGCGAGCGCCCGGTTGACGGTCTCGGCGACTGGCATGGGAAACGGCCTGGGGTGTGCGTGCGAAGCGAGTTCCGGCGACTTCCTATAGGTAAGCAGGCGGGAGGCGGGGATGCAAGAGTCGCGCGGGGGAATGTCGAATGTCGAAGTCCGAATGATGAATGAATGACGAATGTCGAAATCCGAATGACGAAACCGCGGACGGCTCCTGGGAAGTGAATTCAGGCGTCGCCTTGGTCTTTTCGTCCGCGGTGGATCGCTCCGAAGATGAGGTTGAGTTCCTTCGCCTCCTGCCACAGCGGGCGGGCCGCGGCCTTCTCTTCCGGGACGGCGGCGGCGATCATCCTCATCCAGTGCATCGACTCGCGTGACTCGCGCTTGCACATGCTGATTCGATAGCGAAACTCCTTCTAGTTCGCGCCGACTCTCGTGGCGGAATTGACCAACTGCGTGACGAAGGCAACGGCGGGAATTCGAACTCCCGTGGTGCGAATCGTCGAGGGGTGGCTGGGGTCGAAGCAAAGCGCAGCCCCCAGCGATGCGCCGACACGCTCACCATCCACTGGGGGCGATCTGCCGATGCGGGTCGACGAGCGTGGAGGCCGTCCCTCGGCAGATCGACCCCAGCCACCCCACCGGAAGTTCATTCTGCCGCCGCTGCCCAACGGCGTCGTGATGGGATCGAGTCGAATCCCGCGCGCGAACGTGATGACCGCCTCGCCGAACGCCGCGGTCCGCTCCTCGAGATCGAACCGCGGCTTTCCATCAGGTCGTCCCGGATCCGCCATCCTCTTCGACCTCCGCCTGCGCCGGTTTCGTCATTCTGATTTTCGGCATTCGACATTCATTCATCATTCGGACTTCGACATTCGACACTCGCGCCCTACTACCTCTTCAACCTTGATCTCGTGGGTCGATCGCACGGGCGGGTAGGACGGAATTGTATTCCGTCGTGCCCGTCCACCGGTGAGACTTTCCATTGGAGATCGACTCCGACCGCGATTGCAGTCGTCAACGAATGCGAACGGTTCGAATGGCGGACGGAATGCAATTCCGTCCTACGGCGACTGCGACCCACAAGTTCGAACTTGACGAAGTCCGACTAAGGAATCAAGAAGAACAACCCCGTCATCGCCCCGCCCTGCACGGCGGCGGCCTTCGCGTTGAACGGCACCTGGTGGTGCAGGTGCGGGGCGCAGTCTCCGGGGCGGTACCAGCCCAGCACGTAACGCCGTTCCCACATCGGGTCGATCGCCATCTGGTACGGCAGGCCGAGCAACTGGCCGCCGAACTTCCCGGCGGAGACGAACGGCTGCACGCAGTGATGATAGGTGTGCCCGTACCGTTCGAGCTGCGCGTCCTCGAAGTACAGCGGATTGTGGAACAGGTTCGTGGCCTCCCAATTGAAGCACAGACCGGGCATCAGCGATTCGACGTGCGGCGGGCCTTCGATCGGAACCTCGACCGGGCATTGCGGCTGCCGACCGTCCGGCAGCGGTTTGCACATCTCGCCGTCGGGCCGCGGGCAGAGATTGTGGCAGGGATCGGTGGCGGCGACCTGGGGGTCCGGCTCGTAATCGAGAAACGGCAGAATGTCGGTCACGCGCTTCAACTGGTTCGACGTGGCCCGTTCCCCCCCCATTCGGCCAGGCAATTGCGGCAGTTCGGCCGGAGCCTCATCGGGAAATTCGGCCAACGGACGTGGCACGTCGTCGATGCGGGGCGACTCCGGTTGCGCGGTCTCGATGAAGACTCGCTCCGGCGGAGCGGTCCGCAGCACGGTCGCGGGTTCGTGGTCCGGCGGCAGCATAGCGGTCCGCGGGATCGGAGCGCTGTCGGCGGCCGTCGCCTGGCGGAGCGAGGCGTCGCGCGGCCGCGGCGCCGCGGCGGACGTCGCATCGGCGGCGCGCCGTTTGGAATCGGGTTTCGAAGCCGGCGCGTCGTGCAGGCGGGTGCGCAGTTCCTGCCAGCGCTCCTCGGCGCTGCGGGCCTTGAGGCGATCGAGCGGCGTGGCGCTCGCGTCTTCCGCCAGGATCGGGCTGCCGAATGCGAACAGGCAGACGCACGCCGCCAACGCGCCGAGCCGGGCCAGGCGGCGCTCCCCCCGCTGACGCGGGAGGCTCGCATGTTTCCGACGCGGGAGACGCGCCGGATCAGTCCCGATCCTTCGGGGCGTGTTCCGCGGTGTAATTGGGCGATTCCTGCGTGATGGCGATGTCATGCGGATGGTTCTCCCTGACCGACGCCGGCGAAATCCGGATGAACCGCGCTTCCGTGCGCAGTTGGGCGATCGTGCGGACGCCCAGATATCCCATTCCGGCCCGCAAGCCTCCGACGAGTTGGTACAGCAATCCGTGCAGCGGCCCCTTGTAGGGGACGCGCCCCTCGACCCCTTCCGGAACGAGCTTGCCCGTCCCGGCCCTTCCGTCCTCTTCGACGACTCCCTGCCGATAGCGCTCGCTGCTCCCTTTCACCATCGCGCCCAGCGACCCCATTCCGCGGTAGCGTTTGAACGTTCGCCCCTGGAAGAGGATGAGTTCGCCCGGGCTTTCGTCCAGCCCCGCCAGCAAGCCTCCCAGCATGACGGTGTGACCGCCCGCCGCGAGCGCCTTGGTGATGTCTCCGCTGTAACGAATTCCTCCATCGGCGATGATCGGCACGTCCGCGTCGCGAACCGCCCGGGCGGCATTGGCGATCGCGGTCAGTTGCGGCACCCCCACGCCCGAGATGATCCGCGTGGTGCAGATCGATCCGGGACCGATCCCGACCTTGACGGCATCGACCCCCGCTTCGACGAGCGCCTTCGCGCCCGCTTCGGTGGCGATGTTGCCGGCGATGACGTCGATGTTCCAGGTCTTCTTGATCTCACGGACGGAGTCGATGACGTTTTTCGAATGCCCATGGGCGCTGTCGACCACGAGGACGTCGACCCCCTTGTCGATGAGGGCGGCGACGCGTTCGATGTCGTGGACGCCGACCGCCGCCCCCACTCGCAACCGGCCCCGCGCGTCTTTCGAGGCGAGAGGGAAGCGGAGGTTCTTGTCGATGTCCTTGATCGTGATCAATCCCTTCAATCGGTATTTCTCGTCCACCAGCAGCAGTTTCTCCACTTTGTTTTCGAGGAGAATCCGTTGCGCCTTCTCCAGAGTGGTGTCTCCGGGGGCGGTGACGAGGTTCTCGCGGGTCATCACCTGGGCGATCCGCGTCTCCCGCGATTCGAGGAACCGCAGGTCGCGGCGGGTCAGAATGCCTTTGAGGGTGCCGTCTTCCGTCGTGATGGGGACGCCTCCGATGTTCCGCTCGTCCATGATGTTCGCCGCCTCGCCGACGGTCGCCTCGGGCCGCAAGGTCACCGGATCGACGATCACGCCGTGCTCGCTCCGCTTGACGCGATCGACCTCGAGCGACTGGCGTTCGATCGGCATGTTCTTATGGATGATGCCCATGCCCCCCTCCTGTGCCATGGCGATGGCCATGTCGCTTTCGGTGACGGTGTCCATGGGACTGGACAGAATGGGGACGTTGAGGGGGATGTTGCGAGTGAGCCTCGAGCCGACGTCGACCTCGGACGGCACGAGTTCGCTGTAGGCGGGTTCGAGCAGCACGTCGTCGAAGGTGACCCCGCGGTCGATGATGCGGTCTTCCATGTCGGTCTCCCAGTGATTGTCGATAGGGGGCATTGATCTCGACGCAAAGACGCGAAGGGCCGCAAAGGTGCGCAAAGAAACAAGTAGAGCGAGCCTCCCGCGTCAGCGGGGGGAGGCAATCGAACCACCACGTCACGATGAAACGAAGAACGAGTCCTCGAAGTCGTTTCTCGTCGCGGCGCCATCGTTTCACGTCCGCACTTTCTGCGCGAATTCGCGACCACGGATGACACGGATGGGCACGGATGCGATGACGATCCGTGCTGATCCGTGCCCATCCGTGGTGGAAATTCCGTCCTGGTTGCGGCTTCGGCCGCGCTGCGCGGGATTCTCTGAATTAGCATGGATCAGTGTTCCGACTTACAAGCTCTGGTGGGCGAACACCGATTCCATAAGGCGGAACACTAATCTTCACTGATTTCCGCTAATGCGATCCTTCCGAGCGAAATCCTGGAACTTGGAACTGCTGATCTTCGTTCTCTTCTTTGCGAACCTTTGCGGCCTTTGCGTCTTTGCGTCGAAATTCATGCGCTGTTCGAGTCGCGTTCGTCGATGCGCGCGTGCAGCCGGTTCGCCAGCGCCACGTGCGTGTCGACCGGCAGTTCTTCCGCCCGGCTGTTCGGGGCGAGGCCGAGTTCGTCGAGGATCCCGTCGACGTCCGCCTTCGACAACTGCTTGCGGTACATCCCCGTCAGCACGCCGCGGAGCAGCTTCCGTCGCAGGCCGAACGATCGCCGCAAATAGTCCTGGAAGAACGCCCGGTCCGCGATCCGGCCGCGGGCCTCTAAGTCCGGTTGAACGAGCAGAATCGCCGAATGCACCTGCGGCCGCGGCCAGAACACCGATGGCGGCAGCTTCTTGAGGACTCGCAGCCGGCATTGCGATTGCAGCCAGATCGACAGCGACCCGTACTGCGGATCGCCGGGGCCGGCGACCATCCGTTGCGCCGGCTCCCACTGAATCGTGACCACCATCCGCTCCCACGGCAGATCGCTCGCGACGAGGTTCGAGATCACCGGCGAGGCGATGTTGTACGGCAGATTGGCGATCAGCTTGAGGCGCCGCTCGGGGTCGGCGGCGAGCTTCTCGCGGACGACGTCGATGACTTCCGGCGCGAAGCGGTTCTTGTTCTTCAGCGCGTCGCGCTGCAGCAGCGTGACGTTCGACAAGTGCCCCACGACTTCCGGGAGTATGCGGTGCAGCGTGCGGTCGATCTCGACCGAGACGACTTCCGCCGAGTCCCGCGCCAGCGAACCGGTCAACCCGCCCGTCCCCGCGCCGATCTCGAGGATGACGTCGTCGAACGACAATTCGGCCTGCTCGATGATGAAGTCGAGCAGGTTCAGGTCGATGAGGAAGTTCTGGCCGAGATCGTGGCGCGGATGAATCCCGTGCCGCTCGAAGAGCTGCATCAGCCGCGTTCGGGTCTGGCGTTCGAGTGCTTTCATGATCGTCTATCGCAGTCGGGCATTTTCGACGCAAAGCCGCGAAGATCGCAAAGAAACGCAAAGGAAGAACGGGCGAAGAGGCGGATCGGGACGAACGTCCCGCAGTGCCCTTTCCTCGTATCAGTGGAAATCAGCGTGAATCAGTGGTCTTGTTCTCTTCGAGCGAATGCGGCACTGATCGATCCTCGCGAATAGAATACTGATCTCCGCTGATATCCGAATTTGGCGA
Organism: Planctomycetaceae bacterium; assembly: GCA_040877445.1. GTDB lineage: Bacteria > Planctomycetota > Planctomycetia > Planctomycetales > Planctomycetaceae > JBBDNT01. The sequence continues at coordinate 15,398 of JBBDNT010000122.1, read as the reverse complement.
TCGTCATTCAGTAGTTCCAAGTTCCAGGATTTCGCTCGGAAGGATCGTCATTCCCGCGGAGGCGGGAATCCAGTCCCACGCCGGAGCGGCAACGGTGCATGATGCCAACTCCCGCATCCGCTGGATGCCCGCCTTCGCGGGCATGACGCGCGGTGTGGCCTCGCCGAACCGCAACACGGAACTCGGAACTACTGTCATTTCTCCTTCGATCGTTCTTTGCGTTTCTTTGCGCCCTTTGCGTCTTTGCGTCTGAAACCAATCTCTCGATCCGATTCACCGTGTCGTTGCCGCTCCCGCGAGCATCTTCTCCACATACTTCCCCAGAATATCCGTCTCGATGTTGACGCGATCGCCGATTTGCCGCGTACCGAGCGTGGTGACTTCCAGCGTGTGCGGGATCAGGGCGACGCTGAAGCGGTCGGCTTCGACGTCGACCAGCGTGAGGCTGATGCCGTCGACCGCGACCGAGCCTTTCGAGACCATCTGCCGGGCGAGCGGCGGCGGGACGCGGAACCACATCGTGATCCATTCGCCCGCGCGGTCGAGGCGTTCGACCGTTCCCGTCCCGTCGATGTGCCCCTGCACGAAGTGCCCCCCGAGTCGGCCGTCGGCGGCGAGCGGGCGCTCCAAATTGACCGCATCGCCAGCCGCGAGCGCACCGAGATTCGTGCGGGTCAGCGTTTCGCTTCCCGCGTCGAAGGCGAGGCGGTTTCCCTCGATCGCGACGACCGTCAGGCAGCAGCCGTTGATCGCGAGGCTGTCGCCGAGGCGCGCGGATTCCGTCAGAGCGGGAGGGACTTCGACGGCCAGTTGCGCCGCGTCTCCCGCCGGATGCATTTCGCACACGGTTCCCCGTGCTTCGACGAGGCCAGTGAACATGGTCCTCAGCGCCGGGGAAGCGTTCCGAAAACGAAGCGTTCCATTGGAAGAGTGTGTCAGACCCGGCGCGATTTGTAAAGCCGCGGCGCGAGTTCCGACCAGACCGCCCGCACCGGGCTGGCGAAAGCGTACCAGCAGCAGATGATGAGCAGCGCGATCCGCCAGGCGACGAACGCGGCCGCGAGCGCGAACACGAGTTGAATCAGATGCCGGCGGTTCCGCTGCCCCCGCAGCAAATGATTCACCAGGTGCGGGAAACGAATCCGCGAGACCATCAAACAGGCGACCGCCAGCGTGACCAGCGGCAGCGCGAACTCCAGCATCGGCACGACGACCTTCATCGTGGCGTACAGCCAGTCCGGCGGCGTCTCTTTGGCGGTCTCGCCGATGAACTCCCACACGCCTCGGTGGGCGATCGCGAACGAGGCGACGGTTCCTGCGGCCGCCGGCGAGGGAAGCCCACTGAAGAACTCGTGCGAGTCGTCCTCCTCGGTCTCGACGTTGAACCGGGCGAGCCGCAACAGCGCGCAGGCGACGAACAGCATCCCCACCACCCACAACAGCCGCGAGGGATACTCGAACGGGAACGCGAGCGCCTCGTCGCCGAAGCGGGCCAGGCCGTAATCGAACCTCATCATCCGCAGCATCAGGAACGCGGGGGCCACGCCGAAGCTGATGGCGTCGCAGAGGCTGTCGAGCTGCGCGCCGAAGTCGCTGGTGTGCCCCGACCAGCGGGCGGCGCTGCCGTCGAGCGCGTCGAACACCATCGCCAGGAAGATCAACAGCCCGGCGATCAGCAGTTCGAACTCATCCCCCGGTCCCGGCTCGGGCGCGACGCGCGCGGCAAACGTGATCGCCCCGAACCCACAGGCGGAATTGCCCAGGGTGAGCAACGTCGGCAACACTGCGAACACGCGCGGGCGGGGCATCGTCGGTCATTCCGGGAAGAACTGACAGAAAAATTGATGACAGAAAAATGACGGAGGCAAGGAGGAGGAAAGTGGAAGTGGACTCACGTATTCGCGGGCCGGCGCCTGATGGGGCTTTATTGTCTTGGAACGGTCATGAAAGTGACCTGCTTGCGGGTGATGTTGATCCAGTGTGTCCCTCGTAGCGACGTGTGGCCGAGGGACCGGTGAAGGTGTTCTTCGAACCGGGGCAAGTCAGGTTCTTCGATCGCGGTCACTTCGAAGCCCCATTCCGGCGCCGCCAGCCGGATTTTCTGGCGCCGAAGCGGGCGGCCGTCGATCGAGATGTCGATCTCGCGCAGCACCGCCTCGTCGCCCCCGAATAAGTGCGACACGGCGCTCGCATACAAATGGACGTGCAGCCCGGCGCCGATGTCACGCAGCAATCCAACCAACCACGGTTTGAGGGGCCTGTCGCCCGCACCGGGGTCGCACCAGTGACGATCGACCACTTCGAAGGCAGTCCGGTCCGTCAGCCGAAGGTGTGAGTTGACGAATTGGTGCTCTACGCGATCCCCGGAGAAATTCACCAACTTGCCGTGCGACAGTCCTGTGAGAAGCAGATAGTTGAGAAGTTGCGCCCTCTGTGCAGGGCCGATGGTCTCAACGGACTTCAGTTCGAAGACAGCGCCCTCTTCGACGAGCAGGTCGATGTAATAGTCCTTCGCGAAGTCCTCGAACCGCACCTGAACCGGCACTTCGGTTCGGGCGCTGGGCATTCGCCCCGCCACCGCGTCCCGATAAACGTCTTCACGGAAGCACCGCCCCATTGCATTGTGCACCGCGAACACGTGCCGCATGATCTCGTAAGCGATTCGGCCGAACTCCTCTTGGTCCAAGCGGCGAACCTGAGCTTGCACATGAACAGGCATCGTCTCGTCCCATTCCAGATGACCACGGGAAAACACACGATCCAATCTACGGCAAGGGTTATCCGAAAACTGCTTCGCAATGCTGCCCCTGTCCGTCATGATCCTGTTTCGTCATTGATTTTTCTGTCATCAATTTTTCTGTCACTATAGTGCGCCAGCGCGCTCCCCCCCGCGTGCACCGCGTCGCCGATCTTCACGGCGATCTCCAGCCCCGGTTCGCGTGGCAGCGTGAGTTCGGTCCGCGAGCCGAGTTTGATCATGCCGAAGCGTTCGCCCGCCGCGAGCTCGTCCCCCGGCTTCACCCAGCAGACGATCCGCCGGGCGATCGCGCCGGTGATCTGCGCGAGGACCATCCGGCGATAAGGCACCCCCGTCCCCTCGTACCGCAGGATCAGCCGTTCGTTCTCCCGCGCCGATTCCGGCCGCAACGCGTTGAGGAATTTTCCCGGTTCGTAACGAATGCCGATGACGCGGCCGGCGATCGGGGCGCGGTTGATGTGTACGTTGAAGATCGACAGGAAGATGCCGATCCGCACCGCCGGCCCACCGATGAATTCGTCGTCGTCGAGTTCGTCGATCGCGACGACCAACCCGTCGGCCGGCGAGACGACGACGCCCGCTTCCGTCGGAATCTCGCGTTCGGGATCGCGGAAGAACCACGTGACGAGGCCGCCCAGCGTCGCCAGAATCGCGGTGAAGGCCCAGCCGATGAGTTGTGTTTCCCACGTGCGCGGGCCGCTCGAAGTCAGCCAGCCGGCCGCGATCGCCCCGCCGTAAAGCAACACCGAGAACACCAGCAGTTCGGCCAGCCCGACGCGGGCAAACGGGATTCGGTCGCGCCAGGCGAACGGATCGTCATCGCACTTCCAGTGCCAGCCCGGCTGGTTGCGGTGGAATTTGAGATCCCGCGGGTCGAGCACTTCGTGCGGACAGGGATTGCGGTCCCCCTGCCGCAACGCCGCCATCCGCGCGACGTATCCGCGGCGGAAGGCCTTCAGGTACGCCCGGCGCAGGAGGCCCCACGCCTGTTCGAGCCGCATCACGACGCCGCTCCCCGGTTGAATGTCGGTCACGCGGGGATCCATCGGCTCCAACGCTGCCCGGCCGGGGGGACCAATGCCGAGCGCTGCGGGCGAAATGGCGGAGTGCGCGGCGAGCGTCTCCCGGGCGAAATCGGACATTGAAATGCGGCTCGTGCTTTCGGAGATTCGTGGACTTTCGTCGTCCAATCGGCGAGAATTCCGATTCGATTCTAACAGAGGTCAACCGCACGGGCGACGAATCATGTGCTATCTCCTCACGATCGCCGTTCCACGCGATGCGGCGGAACAGGTCGTGCGGAATGCACGACGCGGATTCATGCTCGGCAAGCCGGGTTACCAATTGGTCGAGGCCGTATTCCCGCCCGACTTCGAATCGTTCGACCTGACCAGCGGCTGCTGCTCGTGCGGCATGTACAATCCCCGGCGCGAAGCGGTCGATGCGCGGTCGCGCCGCGATCACTTGCGTGCGAAGTACGAAAAGCGCGGTTGGTCCGAGGCGAAGATTCGCCGCGCGATCGAGCAGGCGATGTCGAAGCCCGAGCCGGAGACGTTCGTCGGCCTGCGGCCGGACATCGCGCGAACTCTCGCCGGCTGGGCCCGCGTGGTCGGGGAAATCGGTGTGCTGGTACACTTCTACGACGAAGAGTCGCGGATCGTCGTTCGCGGGACGCAACGGATCGCCGCCGATCGCCTCGAGACGACCGGCTGTGAACTGGACGAAGACATTCTGCTCTGGGTCGAAGGCTGACGCCGAGCGCCCGCCGCGTCGTTCGTTCGAGTCGCCGTCACGGCCGCTCGCGTCCATCGAGCGACTTCGACGTTCGCTCCGCGTCCCGGCGCACGTCGTCGATCGGGAAGTCGCTCGCGAGGCGGGCAAGTACGCGCCGCGCGGCTGCGTCGCCGACGATTCCCGCCGCGTGGATGATGCGCCTCATGCGGCGAATGTCGGCCGCGGAAAAGCGGGCCGCGGCGCCCGACTCCGAAAGAATGCGGTGCGCCCGCTCGCGAATCTCGACCGAATCCGACGTGCGGAGCGCCTGGAGCAGCGCGGGCCGCGCCGCCTCCCGCAGCTTGCGCAGCGCGAGCGTCGCCCGCTGCCGGACGATGTAGCTTTCGTGCCCCAACTCCGCGATCAACCGGTCGATGTTTTCGCCGCGAATCGGCACGAGCAGCGCATCGACCCGTTGGTCCAGTTCCCCCATCGCCCGTTCGGGGTGCAGCGCGGCGACTCCCAGCGCGCGGTACGCGGCGGCGGAGTCGGCGGATGCGAGTTCGTGCCACACCGCGGCGAGCGCGGCGTCGTCGAGCGGTTCGCGGGCCAAAAACGTTCGCCGGGTGTGATCGAGATCCCACACGAACGCGGCGCGGTCGAGACTGCCGGTCGCCAACCGCCGCCCGTCGCCGGAGAACTCGACCGCCGAGACGATCGAGCGGTGCGCCTCGAAGCGGTGCAGTTCGCGCCCGGTCGCGAGTTCCCACACGCGGGCGGTGCGATCGGCCGAGCCGCTGGCGAGCCGTTGCCCATCGGGGGAAAACGCCAGCCGCAGCACGCGGCCCGAATGTCCCCACAACCGATGGACGATCGCTTCGGTCGTCAGTTCCCACACGATTATGTCGTCGCCGTCGATTGCGGCGACGGTCCGTCCGTCGGGCGACATCGTCGGCCCGGCGGGCGTTTCGCGACTGCCTGGAAGCTTGGCCGCTTTGCGGTTGTTCGGGAGGTCGAACACTTCGACCGTGCGGGCTTGCAGACTGCGGACGCCGAGCAGCGCCGTTCCGTCGCGACCAATGCTCCGCCGATAGCTCACCTCGGTGGGAAATCGCCCGACTTCGTTTCCCGTGGCGACGTCGTAAACGCGAACCGCGTCGATCGCCCCCAGCGGCTCGGCGATCGCGACGCGGGCGCCCCCTTCGACGAACCGCGCGTCGCCGTGCCCGCCCGGCAGCGACCGCAACAGCCGGCCGGAAGGAACCTCCCACACGCGAACCCCCTGCGGATGATCGGCGGCGGCCGCGAGGAGCCGCTTGCCGTCCGGCGAAAACTCCAGCGACACGACCAGCGCCGCGTGCGTTTCGAGTTCGAGTAGCGACTTGCCGTCGCGGGCGTCGAATACGATCACGCGGCGCGGCTCCGAGGGATCCTCCGGCTCGCCGCACACCGCGACTTGCCGGCCATCGATGGAGAATGCCAGCGTCCGCACGCCGGGAAGTCGCGGCCCATCGTCGGAAGCGTCGCTTCCCGGGGGCAGGCCGATCCGCGCGATCGCCCCCTCGGGAAGTGCATTTTCCTCCGCGCGCGCGAACAGGGCGAGCGCGCACGCCAGCGCCGCCGCGAACACGGCGCGGACGGTCGAGCGACGACCCGCCTCTCGAACAAGAGCGTGCATGTCGCTGAATGAGACGCGAAAAAGCGGCCGATCGTTCCCGGGAACTTCGACTTCTCCAACCGAGGTGCTAAGATCGGTCATACGCCGTCGATTTCGAAATTGGGGGTGCGAGTACGGGCCACGCCGTAGGACGGAATTTCATTCCGTCCGCCCAAACGCGGCTTCGGATGAGCCGGAAGCAGGTCCGACACTTGCCCCGCGGTCGCACGCGTCGCCGAAGGGCGGGTACGACGGAATGAAATTCCGTCCTGCCCGCTCGTACGATCGACCCGTAAGATCGAACTTGACGGATAGAAATACTCCGATTCAGAAACGGCGGGACGGCCTCCCGCCGAGTATCGAACCGCCCGCCTCCTGCCGTATTCCCGTCCGCCACGCCCCACGATCGTGAACCGCAATCGCTCGATTCTCGTCGTCGAGGACGAGGCCATCATTCGCACCACGCTGCAGGAATTCCTCTCCGGCGAGGGATACCGCGTCGACGCCGCTGCGCGCGTCGGGGAAGCGCTCGCCCTTGCCCGTCAGCAGGACTACGCGGTCGCGATCTGCGACGTGCAGCTTCCCGACGGCGACGGGATCGCCCTGTTGCGGCGGATCCAGCAGTTCAATTCGGAGACGTTCGGCCTCGTCATCACCGCGTATGCGACTGTCGAGAACGCCGTCGAAGCGTTCAAGGCCGGGGCGTTCGATTATCTCGTCAAGCCGGTGATCTTCGAGGATCTGTCGCACAAGCTCGACCGGCTGTTCCAGTACCGCGAACTCGACATCGAGAACCGCGTGCTGCGCAGGGAACTCGATCGCCGGGCCGATTTCGACAAGATCGTCGGTTCGAGCAAGGCCCTGTCCGACTTGCTGGGCACGATCCGCAAGATCGCCGCGACGAACTCCAACGTGCTGCTCGTCGGCGATACCGGAACCGGAAAGGAACTGTTCGCCCGCGCGTTGCACGCGGCCGGTCCCCGCAGCGGAGAGAAGTTTCTCGCGGCCAATTGCGGCACCCGGCCGGTCGAACTGCTCGAAAGCCAACTGTTCGGTTCGCAGCCGGGTGCGCATTCGTCGGCGACGGCGCCGCAGCCGGGAATCTTCCGCCATGCCGGCGAAGGGACGGTGTTCCTCGACGAGGTCGCGCAGCTTCCGCTGGGAACGCAGTCGGAACTGCTGCGGGCGATCGAGTATCAGGAAATCATGCCGGTCGGCGGGTCGGAGACGGTCCGCGTGCAGGCCCGCATCATCGCCTCGACCACCCGCGACCTGGCGCGGGAAGTCGCCCAAGGGCTGTTTCAGGAAGACCTGTTCTACCGGCTGGACGGCGTGAAGATTCGCATTCCCCCGCTGCGGGAACGGCTCGACGACATTCCCGAACTGGTCGAGTTCTTCATCGCCAAGCATTCCCAATCGATGGGGAAGCGCGTCATCGGCGCGACGAGCGAGACCGTGCGGCTGCTGATGTCGTCGGAATGGAAGGGGAACGTCCGCCAACTCGACAACGCCGTCGAGCGGGCGGTGATGCTGTGCGACGGCGAGCGCATCGAACCGCACGACTTGCCGCCGGAGTTGCTCGGCATCGAAAGCGCCCTTCCCGACGCGGACGACCTGCGCTCGGCGTTGCGGCACTACGAACGACTGCACATCGCGCGGGTGATGCGGCAATGTCCCGACAAGCGCGAGGCGGCCAAGCGGCTGAAGCTGGGCCTGTCGAGCTTGTATCGCAAGATCGAGGAACTGGGATTGGATTTGTGACTACGGCGACTCCAACGTCGATCGCAATCCAGTCGGTTGCATCGGATCGCCCTGGAGGGGCGCGGGAATGTAGCCACGGGTGGAGCGACGACCGCAACGCGGGCGGAGCGGAACCCGTGGTCCGAGTCGCATTTGCGCGGATCCGCCCCGGCAGGGGCGGCGGAGTCGATTTGCGATCCATGGTTCGCCGGCATGGAGCGCTTCTCGCTCCGTGGCGAGAACTCCTTCGCCCCTCCGGGGCGATTCTCCACACTTCGCGACCTCGACCATGAGGTTCCGCGACGACCTGCTCCGCGGTCGCCGCTCCACCCGTGGCGACACTCCCCACCCCTCTGGGGGCGTACGGACATGCCGATTCGTTTGACCCTTACGATCCACCACCGCTCCTGATCGACGAAGCACTACCTCATCCCGATCGAAGCTGTGGCCTGCCAGCAAGTCGGATTGGCATTGCGGCATCGCATCCGAGGTCGATAGGAAGGCAAATGAATTGCCGGCTTCAGCCCCAGTCCTGGTAGGCCCCCAACCGCCCGCATTTCGTACAACGAAACATGTAAGCCGTCGGCGAACCGTCCTTGTCGAGAGCCGCGAAGAATTCATCCCATTCCGGGCCATCGGACAGTCCAGCCGACGTCTGGACGGCGGCGATCGCCTGTGGTCCGAGGTCATTCAACTCGGTACGGCCGGCCCTCCCAATGAACTGCGCCGCATCTCCGCAATGAGTCCACCATTGTTCTTGCTGCCATCCGCAAAAACCTGGCGTGCGGTATGCCACTTCCTGAATGATCTCTTCGGACACTTCTTCCCACCTCCCACCACCGCCGATTCCGACTTCATCGGTGAAGCTGGCATCAAGCTTGTCGTGAGCGGAGCCATCCGCGATGCACCACGGGCAGATGCACCGGTCATATTCCTCGATCGCATACACGGGACCATCGTAGATGAATCCGCGAACTTCTCCGCAGCAGGCGCATTCGGTATCGGATTCGACGACATGGCCTGTTGCGACTGGATCGGGATGGTACTTGAAAATGGGCAGTGGCATGTTCGTCTCCCGCAATCGGCGGACTTCATTGGTGCTTTTGCCGAAGCCGCGCGAACACCTCGGCGGCGGGCTCGCCGACGGCCCTTCCGCTGCGAATCTCGTTTTCGCGGCGGGCGAGTTCGATGTCCCACGCGGCCTCCGCATCGTCATCGACCTGCTCTTCCAGCGAATCGATCAGGAACCGGGCCAACTCCGCCCGGTCGCGCGGCGACAGTTTCGCCGCTTCCGATTTCAGTTTTTCAGCGACTTCGGTCATCGCAGGCACTCCGTCGGGGATCGAACTTCGCCGCCGTGATCGGCATGTTACGATCATAGCATAGTCGAGGATCCGTCGGTTTTCGAGCGAATCGGTAAACACCCTAATTGACGACGGATTCCCGCGGGAGTAGAGTGGAACCCGCGGGCCGCGTTTTCATTCTCGATTCATTTCTCCCCGATTCATCAGGCTCGTGAACACGATGTTCGGCGAACTCGAACCCTGCGGCGGCGGCGATGCGATCCCCCTTTCCAAGCCCCGGTTGCTTCTCGGCCGCCGCTCGAGCTGCGACATCTGCCTCCAGTTTCCCAACGTCTCCTCGCAGCATTGCGAGTTGGAGATGGTGAACGGCTACTGGCGGCTGCGCGACCTCGGCAGCCGCAACGGCGTCCGGGTCAACGGCGAGCGTTGCACGAGCAAGTGGCTGATGCCGGGCGACGTGATTTCGGTCGCCAAGCACCGCTTCAAGCTGCAGTACACCGCGGTCGGTCAGGCCCCGCCGGTCGAGGAGGAAAACCCCTTCGAGCAAGGGTTGCTGGAGAAGGCGGGACTGCTCGGCAAGACCCGCCAGACGGATCTCGCCCGCGCCGCCGAAAGGGCCGACGACGCCCCCCGCGGCCCGAAATACTCGCTGGACGAGTGATGCGTGGCCAAGAAGAAGCGCAAGCTCCGCGTCGAGTTCCGCAAGAACCGCGAGAAGCGTGCGCGCCGCGGCGACCTCACCCGGCGGGCCGTCGATTCTCTCGAACAGCCCGCCGCCCCCGATGACTTCGACGCTCGCGAATCGCTCTCCGGCAAAGGCGCCCTCTCGCGGCGGCGGACGGTCATCGGCACCGAGGACGAGGCCGGCGTCGTCCGCGACGTCGATCTCTCGAAGTGCCTTTCCGGCCGCGTGCTCTCGTCGCGCGGATTGCACTCGCTGGTCCGCGGCGACGACGGCGCGCGCTACGACTGCACCGTCCGCCGCGTGCTCCGCACGATGAGCCGCGACGAGCGGAACGCCGTCGTCACCGGCGACATCGTCCTGTTTCAGCCGGGGGGTGAAGGGCAGGGGGTGATCGAGCGCGTCGAGCCGCGGTCCGGCACGATCTCCCGCACCAGCAAGGGGCGCGAGCACGTCATCGTGGCGAACGTCGATCAGGTGCTGATCGTCGGCTCGGCGGGCGAGCCGGCGCTCAAGGCCAACCTCATCGACCGCTTTCTCGTGAGCGCGGGCAAGGGGAACGTGCGGGCCGTCGTGTGCGTCAACAAGGTCGATCTCACCGAGCCGGCGGGCCTCGTGTCGATCGCCGGGATCTACGGCCGCCTCGGCTGCGAAGTCGTCTTCGCCAGCGCCACGCAGGGGGCGGGGATCGGGCGATTGCGGGCGCTGTTGAAGAACCGGCAGACCGTGCTCGCGGGTCAAAGCGGCGTCGGGAAGTCGTCGCTGCTGAACGCCATCGAGCCGTCGCTCGAACTGGCGGTCAGTTCCGTCAGCGAGTGGACGCAAAAGGGCCGCCACACGACGCGGGCCGCCACGCTGATCGAACTGGGCGCCGGCGGCTGGGTGGTGGATACGCCGGGCATCCGGCAGCTCGACTTGTGGGACGTGAGTCCGGAAGAGGTCGAGGGGCACTTCGTCGAGTTCCGCCCGTTCGTCACGCTGTGCCGGTTCCCCGATTGCACGCACACGCACGAAACGGGCTGCGGCGTGCAGCAGGCGGTCGCTCGCGACATGATCACGCGGATGCGCTACGAGAGCTACGTGAGGATGATCGAGGGGGATTGAGCGGCGGGTAGGACGGATTTGTAATCCGTCCGGTCGCCCGTGGGGCAGACATCCTTGTCTGCCCTTTCGTCGCACGCACCGGCGAATCGGCAGGCTGGAAAGCCTGCCCCACGCCACAGGACGGATTTGTTTTGTCGGACGGAATTCAATTCCATCCTACCGCGAAACCGGTTCGCCAAGGATCGCCCGCAGGCGGCGCAGCGCTCGCAAATAGCGCATCCCCGCGGCGGGGGGCGTGAGGCCCAGGGCTGCCGCCGCTTCGCTGTTCCCCACCTGTTCGACGTGTCGCAGCAGCAGAATCTCGCGGTCGTCTTCGCCGAGTTCGTCCAGCGCCGCGAGGAAGCGTTGCTCGAGTTCGCGGCGGATCGTCGCGGCCGCGGGAGTCAACTCGTGATCGCGCAAGGCGGCTGCCAGATCGAGCGACGAGCGATCCGCGAATTGCGGCGAATGCAGCGGCTGCTCCCGATCGACGCTCCGCCGCTGTGCCGCGCGGTGCCGGCGGTGCATGTCGATGATGCGGTCTTGCGCCATGTGCCTCAGCCAGAGATGGAAAGGCATTTTCGGATCGCGCAGATAATCGCTCAATCGGCGATGCGCCTCGATGAGGACGTCCTGCACGACGTCGCTGGCGTCGACGCGGCGGGCCAGCGCCCGATCCAGCCGGGCCTGCACCATCCGCCGCAATCCGGGGCGATGCCGTTCGATCAGGTCGTCGACCGCGTGCGCATCTCCGTCGCGGACGTTCTCGAGAAGCTGTTGCGTTTCCTCGTGTTCCGGCCACATGGGCGGTTGAATTCGGCCGAAGGCGGACGGATCAGGTGGTGGACCGGGCGACGTGCTCGCCGATCTCGCGGAGATATTCCAGCGTGTAGATGCCGGTGGTGTGCCCGTCGGTGAAGTGGATCGCGTAGGCGTAATTCCCGACCGGCTTCATCCCGGTCGCGCGAATGGGCTGCGCTTCTTCGAGCGACAGCACGGGCAGTTCGGCCGGCGGCGCGGGATTGCGGCGATTCTCGTTGCAGGTGGCGCAGGGGCACGCCTCGCGAAGCAGCGTCCACGGCAAGCGATGCGTGACGCCGTCGCTCCACTCGACGAGAAGCGCGTCGCCGTCGCTCTTCAGCGAAAGGGGAACGGGAGCGTCGGGGCGAAGGTCCGTCATCCGAATCGGTCGAAGGTTGATGGTCGATGGTCGTCGGACAACCGACGATGGGCGTTCAGTCCGCGTCCTCGGTGTCGCGGGTGTCGATCTCGAGCGGCCCCTTGAGGTACTCTTCCTCCACCGGCGGCAACGAGAGCACGCGGACCAGGCAGAACGCCGTCAGCGACAGCACGCTGCCGACCGAAACGATCATGATCGTCCAGCCGATCGGCGTGGGAGGCTTCAGGATCGGGGCTTGCGCGATGACGGCCCAAGCGGCGGCCGCGAGGTTGATCGACTCGTGGAGCATCATCGGCTGGTCTCCTCCGCTGGCGGATTGTCGAGATCGTCGAACCGGCCCTCGGCCTTCCAGCGTCGTCCGGCAATGTGAATCAGCAACATCAGGAATACCAACACCGCGCCGATGAACACCAGTGATCCGGCGACCGCGCGGCGGGTGACGATCAGCTCGAGGTATCCCGCGGAATGCTTGACGATCGAAAGCGTGTCTCCCTCTTGCAGAATCCGATGGGTAAGGACGCCGTTCCTGTCGCGAATCCGCCATTCGCCGGCTTCCTCGTCGCGAGCCACCGTTGCCTCGTCGGCCGGCTTGATGTCCTGCGACTCGAGCAGGCCGATGAATTTCGGCGACAGCGTGCCCGCGTCGAGTTCGGCGGGGATGTCCGCGTCGAGCCGTTCGATGACCGGCGCCGAGACTTTCTCGCCGGTCTCGGGATCGATGTCCGGCTTGCGCACATCGACGAGCCTCGTCCTTCCGGCTGCGGCGCCCGCTTGAACGTTTGCCGACAGCTTTTCTTCGTCCTTCGAAGGCATGTTGTTCCAGGCGAAGCCGACGAGGACGGCGAGCAGGTAGACCGGCACGACGTACTTGAGCATGTACTGCACGAAGCGCGGAATGCGGATATGGGCTCCCGTGTGAGCCTCGCGTTCGCCCTTGTCGATGCCCATCACCCAGCCGTAGAGGATGGCCTGGATCGTCGCCAACACGAAGATCAACACCGTGCCGACCCAGAAGTCGAAGGTGTCGAGCGCGATCAGTCCTTGCGAGAAGTACATGACGAAGCCGGTCCCGAAGAGCGAGATCAGCCCCAGGATGGCCGCGGACGCGTGCCGCTTCAGACCGAAGCCCTCCTCCAGGAACGCGATCACCGGCTGCAGCATCGAGACGCTGCTGGTGATGGCGGCGATGAACAGCATGAAGAACCACAGGCCGCCGAACAGCCGCCCGGCCGGCATCAGGGCGAACACGTTGGGCAAGGCCTTGAAGCCCAGGTCGAAGGTGCCCATCGATCCGGCCGCCACGCCGAGGAAGATGATCGCCGCGGGAATCGTGATCAGCCCCCCCAGGCACACCTCGAAGAACTCGTTCATCGTGCTCGACGACAGCCCGCTGAGGACCACGTCGTCCTTCCGGCTCAGGTAACTCGCGTAGTTGATGATGATCCCGAATCCGACGGAGAGGCTGAAGAAGATCTGCCCCGAGGCGGCCAACCACGTCTGAGGATCCGCCAGCTTCGCGAAATTCGGGTTCCACATGAAGCCCAGGCCGTTGATCACCGACTGGTCCGGCTTCGCCGGGTCGGGAGTGCCCAGCGTGAGCACGCGGACGAGGACGATCAGCGCCAACACGATCATCACCGGCATCGCGACCTTGCAGAACGTCTCGATGCCCTTGGCGACGCCGCGGTAGATGAGAACGAAATTGAACACGAAGGTCGCCACGAGGATCGGCACGAGCGGCGAAATGCCGTTATTGAAGAGGGCGCCGTGTTCCGCGCTGCCTACGAGATTGTTGAAGAAGTCGACGTAATCCTCCTGCTTGCTTCCGAGCATCAAGTCACCGGTTAGGTAATGCAGCGCATAGGCGAGGCACCACGCCTCCAGCAGCACGTAGTACATGTAGATGATCAGCGGGACGAGCAGCGCGACGCCCCCCAGGTATTTCGCCATCCGGTTCCGCCAGATGACGGTGTAGATACCGGGCGCGGAGTTGAACCCGCGCACCCCGGCGTAGCGGCCCATCGTCCACTCGGCCCAGCACAGCGGGATCCCGAGGACGAGCAGCGAGATGAAGTACGGAATCAGGAACGCGCCGCCGCCGTTGGCCGCCGCCTGGCCCGGAAACCGCAGGAAGTTCCCCAGTCCGACCGCCGAGCCGGCGACCGCGAGAATCACGCCGATGCGGGAACCCCAGCGTTCTTTCTGCACGTCGCTCTCCTTCCGTTCCCAGACTTGGGTTCGTATCAGGCCGGCGGGGGCCATGCCGCGCCGGAGTTCGCTGGACCCGATCCGGTACATCGAGCGCCGGTCGCGTGGCCGCCACTATACCGGCCCCTCCGGGCCGGAGAAACTCCGAAGCGCGTGATTTCCCTGCCGATTCTTGATTCGAGTAGCGTTTTTCGACATTATTGGTTGTCGAAATTGCCCCAAGCGGATAGGATGCCTTTGGACGAGGCCCAAACCTCGTGGAAACAGGCATGAAAACCACCATCGAAGCCGGTGATCGCGAGTTTCTCGAAGCCTTGCACCGCAGGGACGGGGCCACCGTTCAGACGCTGTGCGACCGGATGGGGGTGACCGCGACCGCGGTGCGGCAACGCCTCAACCGCTTGCTGGGGTTGGGGATGGTGATGCGCGAGGCGGTCCGGTCGGGACGCGGGCGGCCGCACCACGCCTATCGCGTGACCGACGCCGGGCGCAAGGAACTGGGGGACAATTACGCCGACCTCGCCCTGATTTTGTGGCGCGAGTTGCGGAACGTCGAGCCGGACATTCGCGAGCGGATTTTCGAGCGCATCCGCGGGGCGTTCATCCGGCAATACGAGCCGGCGGTGCAAGGCGAGTCGCTCGCGGATCGCATCGGCGAGTTGGCGACGGCCCTCGAGGAGCGGGGGTTCGACGTCGAAGTGGACGACTCGGGAGAACTGCCGATCCTGCGGGAGAACAACTGCCCCTACCTCGAACTGGCGAGTTCGGACCCGTCGATCTGCGAGATGGAGCAGGCGGTGTTCGAGCGGGTGCTGGGGGCCGACATGCGGCTCGCTCAGTGCTGCCTGGAAGGGCACTCCTGTTGCGAGTTCCATGCGGTGCCGGCGCACGGAGTCGAATCAATGGTCGATTGAATCGAAAACGGATGCTGCTACAGTTGACCGGCTCGCGGCGAGGTTCGCTTTCCCGGACCAGACCGCATTCCCGGACCAGAATAGAACCACGAGACGGAAACCACGATGACCTGGATCGACGGACGGTACGAAGAGAACGTGATCCTCACGACGCTCGAG
>JBBDNT010000121.1:0-5448 GCA_040877445.1 Planctomycetaceae bacterium | reverse complement strand
CCCCGGACGAATCGACGATCCGCCCGCCGCCGTGGGGCAGGCTTTCCAGCCTGCCGAGATCGCGAAGACGCGATCGCAGCGTGAGGCAGACAAGGATGTCCGCCCCACGGGCGCAGAAAACTCTCCGACTGACACCGCCGAACGCGGCACGAGCGAGCATCCACCCGAATCGCCATCGAAACCGGCCGAATCCTGGGACGGATTACCAATCCGTCCTACGGCGCGCGGCGATCCGGAGGGGTGATGGTCGTTGGAAAACGCGATTGGCGTTTCCGCCCGTTCGGTCACCGGCACGGGATGTGCATCTTCCCGCTCTCATCAGGGGCGGCGAACTTCACTTCTCGCTGGAGACCGACGGGCGGGCGAACCCGAAAACCTCTCCGATCATCACACTTCCCGCAATCCGGGCGGGACGCCGCGCTCGCGGTCCGTCCGGACGATCGGAGCCGGTTTGCAATTCGTTCCTTGCCCGCCGTTGCAGAATTTACAATTCGCCGAGAGCAAGGATTGCTCATCGACCCCAAGGCATGAGGCCTGACCCATGAGGACTTCGTCCCGCCTGCTGCTCGCCGCCGCGCTCTGCGCATCGCTCTTCGCCGCCGCCTCCGCCGCCGCCGAACCCCTTTCCCCCCGCGGCGTGCTCATCGACTTCACCGCCACCTGGTGCGGTCCCTGCCAGGAAATGAGCCCGATCGTCAAGCGGCTGTGGCGCGAGGGCTATCCCGTCCGCAAGGTCGACATCGATTCGCGCCCGGAATTGGCGCGGAAGTTCGGAATCTCCGGCATCCCCGCCTTCGTGCTGCTGGTGGACGGCGAGGAGGTCGCCCGCGTCGTCGGCCGCACGTCGGAAACGAAACTGCGGCAGATGCTCGCCATGATCCCGGCCGCGACCGCGGGCGGGACGAACCCGGCGCACATTGCCGCGGCGGAGCAACCGTCGCGGCCCGCCGCCTCCCTCCCTGTTTCATCGCCGGCTCCGTCTTCCCCCCGAACCGTTCCCGTCTCGACCCCGGCGCGGTCGGTTCCCGCCACGTTCGCCAGCGCCGATTTCGAGGAGCCGGTGATTCGCGCGAACCTGGATCGCGGTGACGGCGTCGATCGCGTGGATGCGGCGGCCCGCGTCATCGGCGATCCGCTGGCGGCGAGCGTCCGCCTGCGCGTGAAGGACAAGAAGGGGGTCAACTTCGGCTCCGGCACGATCGTCGACAGCCGCCCCGGACGAACCGTGATCCTCTCGTGCGGACACATCTTCCGCGACATCGACCAGGACGCGACGATCGAGGTCGACGTGTTCGAGAACGGCCGCGTCGAAACCTACCTCGGCCAGGTGCTGCGGTACGATCTGGAAGGGGACGTGGGGCTGCTCACGGTCCCCACCGACGGCTGGCTGCCGGTCTGCGCCATCGCCGACCCGGCGCACAAGATCGCGATGTCCGAGCAGGCGACGAGCATCGGCTGCGGGAAGGGCGACCCGCCTTCCGAATCGCGGGTGCGGGTGACGCGGATCAATCGTTACGTCGGTCCGGAGAACGTCGAATGCACCGGCGTGCCGATTCAGGGACGTTCCGGCGGCGGGCTGTTCGATTCGGCCGGCCGCGTGGTGGGCGTGTGCATCGCCGCCGACAATCGCGACCAGCGGGGACTGTACGCGGGACTGGCGCCGGTTCACGACCTGCTCGATCGTTGCGAATTGACCTATCTGTATCGCCCGGTGGACGACGCCGACGCCCGCATCGCCGTCGCGGCGAGCGCGGAGCGGGACGAGTTCGTCGCTCCGGCGGCGGTCGATTCACCGTCGTCGATCGCGGCGGCCGCAACGCCGGCGCGGAACGTCGCCGCGGTCGAATCGCGGGAAGCGGTCGCGGCGGTCGCTCGCGACCCGTATCGTTCGGCGTCGCTCTCGGACCCGGAGCGGTCGCCGGTCGCGTCGCGCGAGCCGTCGCCGTCGCCCGCGAACGATCACGAGGCGGCGCTGGCGGAGGCGCTGCGGACGGCGGGGGACGCGGAAGTGATCTGCATCATCCGCTCGCACGACGACCCGCAATCGAACAGCCGGGTGGTGATCATCAACCGGGCGAGTCCGAAGTTCGTGTCGTACCTCACGGGAGAGATCGCGGAGCAACCGCGGGCGGTCTCGCACCGCGCGCCGGCCGATGCGACCGCGGCGGAGGACGCGACCGCCGACGAAGGGATCGCCGACGAGTTCGCGGACGAGATCGCCGATGAACTCGAGGGGGCCGCGGCGGACGACCCGCAACCCTACCGCCGCTCGCGTTCGCGGTGAATTCGCCCGGCATCGCGAGTGCACGACAACCCGCCGGAGCGTGCGTCATCGACATTGCGGGTAGTACGCCTTCAAGCTTGATCTTGTGGGTTTTCCGTAGGATGGATTGGCAATCCGGCGGTGAGGCCTCAACGTCGCCGGAAGTCGATCGATCTGCCGGCTCGCTTGCCGTTGGAAGGATTGCCAATCCGTCCGACATGCCGCCAACTTCCAAATTCAATCTGGAAGACGTAGTAGGACGGATTGGCAATCCGGCGGTGAGGCCTCGAACGTCGCCGGAGGTCGATCGTTCTGCCAGTTCGCTTGCCGTTGGAAGGATTGCCAATCCGTCTTACATGCCGCCAACCTCCAAATTCGAACTGGGCGACGTAGTAGGCAACCGCGGCACCCTTTACAGGACAGGGTCGCGCGGGAAATCAGACCGTCGCGGAAGCCGGTTGCCAATGCCGTCAGCCGGATGGAGCAGCCCTTCCCCGGTTCGATATCAACCGGCATCGAACAGCGCGCCGCCGATGCGGATCAGCGTGGCGCCCTCCTCGATCGCCGGCTCGAAGTCGCCGGTCATTCCCATCGACAATTCGGGAAGCGTCGACTCGCGGTATCGAGCGACCGGGTCGCTGCCGAACTCCCGGTCGCTGACGAGGCGGTCGCGAAGCTCCCGCAACGCTCGAAACACCGGCCGGGCGGCTTCCGGATCCTCGGCATAGGGGGCCATCGTCATCAACCCCTCGAGGCGAACGTGCCGGCAGTCCCGCACGGCTTCCAGCCACCCGCGGGCCAGTTCTTCCGGATCGAAACCGTGCTTCGCCGCCTCGCCCGCGACGTTCACCTGCAACAGCACGCGGGGGGCGGTCGCCGTTTCTTCCGCGAGCCGTTCCAGAGCCTCGAGCAGGCGAAACGAATCGACGGAATGAATGCAATCCGTCACCGGCAGCAGTCGCCGCGCCTTGTTCCGCTGCAAGTGTCCGATGAGATGCCAGCGAACGTCGGGGGGAAGCTGCGCGGCCCGTTCGAGAAGCTGTTGCGGCCGGCTTTCCCCCAGATCGCGGACGCCGAGATCGAAAAGGGCTCGCACCTGTTCGAGCGTGGCGTACTTGGTGACGGCGACCAATCGCACGGACGAGACCGGCCGACCGGAGCGCGCGCACGCCGCGGCGATGCGGTCGCGGATGCGATCGAGGTTCTCGGCGATCCCGGAGGGCTTCATCCTCGTGATTGTAGCGTCGTCGCCTCCGGCCAGACACTTGATTCCCGCCGCCGAGTTCCCTACAACGTATTCGTGAAAGTCGATCGGAGTTCGTCCACACGTTCCGAAAACCAAGGAGACGAAGCCCATGAGGAAGACCCTGCTCATCGCGATGGCGGCGGCAGTCGTGTTGACGGCCGTGGCCGTGGCCCCGACGCTGGCGGCGAAGTTCAACAAGAAAGTCGAAGTCGGCCAGAAGGCCCCGGCGTACAGCGGCGTGAACATCGACGACACGCAGAAGAGCACCGGCGACTACAAGGACGCCAAGGCGGTCGTCGTGTGCTTCACCTGCAATCACTGCCCGGTGGCGGTCGCGTATGAAGACCGCTTCGTCGCGTTCGCGACCGAGTACAAGGCCAGGGGAGTCGAGTTCGTCGCGATCAACTGCAACGTCCGCCCGGAAGACAGGCTCGACAAGATGAAGGAGCGGGCCGAAAAGAAGGG
The DNA here is from genome assembly GCA_040877445.1 of Planctomycetaceae bacterium. Lineage (GTDB taxonomy): Bacteria > Planctomycetota > Planctomycetia > Planctomycetales > Planctomycetaceae > JBBDNT01. The sequence goes on along the minus strand of JBBDNT010000121.1, from coordinate 1,474 downwards.
CTTCACCTTCGACTACCTCTACGACGAAAGCCAGGAGAGCGCGAAGGCCTTCGGCGCCACCGTCACCCCGCACCTGTTCGTCCTCGACGCCGAGCAGAACATCGTCTACATGGGCGCGTTCGACGACAGCCAGAAGACCGAGAACGTCAAGCAGAACTACATTCGCGACGCCGTCGACGCCGTGCTCGCCGGCAAGACGCCGGAAGTGACCGAGACCCGGCAGGTCGGCTGCGGCATCCAGTACAAGAAGTAGTCGGTCGATTCGACGCGGCGAACCCGAGGTTCGCGCGAGATGCACGATGCCCGCCGGACGACCGAGCCAGGTCTTCCGGCGGGCGTCTTTTTTGCATGTTTCCCGGCGAGATGCTAGAATCGCCGACCGTGGCGGAGTTCACGGGGATTCCGCCGAAATCATCGGAGTTCTCGCGAATTCCGCCACGCACGGGAGAAGGTCGATGGATCGCAAGCGAAAGATGCGCGGGGCGCTGGTCATGGCCGCGCTCCTCGGAACGGCCGCCCTGTGGGGCTGCGAACGCTCCGAACAAGGGCGGACCGAATCGGCGAACGGCAACGGCGCCGCCCTTGATCGCGTGGCAGGCGCGGAAGAAGACGCCGTTCCGAGCGGCGTCGTCGAGCTGAAGCCGATCGACAAGGCCGGGCTCGAGAAACTGCTCGCCGAGACCGACGCCAAGGTCGTGCTGGTGGACTACTGGGGATCGTGGTGCCCGAGTTGCATGCAGAAGTTTCCGCACACGGTCGAGCTACACGATGAATACGTCGACCAGGGGCTGAAGGTGGTGTCGCTCGCCGTCGAATACGAATCCGAGACCGGTCCGGCCGCTGCGCTCGAGTTCCTCAAGAAGCAGAACGCCACCTTCGCGAATTTCGTCGCCGATGCGAAGTACGAGGATTTCGACGCGGCGATCGAGGCGTTCGACGTCGGCCAGTTTCCCACCTATCGGCTGTTCCGCAAGGGAGGCGAGCGAATCGCCAACTTCGAATCGGGCGAGGGCCATGAGGAGATCGAAGCCGCCATCAAGAAGGCGCTTGAAGAACAGCCCGCGCCTAGTCAGCAGTAACCGATCGTCTTCGAAGCAGTAGCGGAAGTCGCAAGACTTCCGATGCTCGCGCGTGAAGCCCGGAATTCTTGCGAATTCCGCTACGACGAACGACCGCATCGAACCTGCCATGTATCTCCGACTCGCCAAACGCGTGCTGTTCGAGACCGACAAGCGGCTGGTGTGGAAGCTCGCTTGGAACTTCGGCTTCAAAGGAGCGCGGTCCGTCCAGAAGCACAAGCGGCGGCTCAAGCGGGGCGTCGTCTTTCCGCCGTTCCTGTACGTCTCGGTCATCAACAGTTGCAACCTCCGCTGCCAGGGTTGCTGGGTCGACGTCGCCGCCAAGCAGCAGACGATCTCCGTCGAGGCGATGTCGAAGCTGATCCGCGAGTGCAACGCGCAGGGGAACTACTTCT
>JBBDNT010000120.1:0-29189 GCA_040877445.1 Planctomycetaceae bacterium | reverse complement strand
CAATGGCAAGTCCGCACGGCCCAACTTCTCGGCCTCGACTGGACCCTCAACCCCCGTGGACGCCCGCGAAAACGGAAGGAGGGGTCGCAATGACCGTGAAAGCGCCTCGAAAAACAGCTGCGTCCCCTTTTCCGTCCCCTTTTCCGTCCATCTGCGCCAACGGTACCAAAAAGGTTACGATGACCCACACGACGAACAATAGTGACTGGATCCCTGCCGAGGACAATGATAATCACTGAATTCGCGAGGACATTTCTCCCGTGACATGACTGCACAACAACCTTGCTGCGGTGGCATTCGATGGTCTAGTTTGTACCAGTCCTGGAGTTTGCCGAATGCGTCATAGAACAAACCTCGTGATTCTGGCTTTTGCGTCATACGGCGCGGCTGCGATCTTGACGCCGAACGAATTGATCTCAGCACTGCTGGCATGGATCGTCATCTTTCCCATCGCACTGTTATCGTATTGGTTGGCGCTTCGGTCCGGTAAACGTTCACGGCTTGCTGACTGATCATCGCGGGCTTGGGTGGAAAATAGGGGCAGGCGGAAAAGGACGGAAAAGGGAAGGACGAAAAAGGGGACGCAGCTCATTTCAAACGAACGAACTCGCGTACGGGCATTCGCCGCCGAAATATCGGTTTGGGGCCGGATTTCGCTTGACTCCGCCCTGCGGCGGGGGAGAATGGATGTCGCACATGGCCGTTCTCCTCGGCCGCGGACGCACTGCCCTTTACGCGCGGGACGTCCGTGGTCGTTGCCTTTGCCCGAGTCCTGCCAATCGAGCAAGCGATAGAGTGAATGTCGAGGGTCATGTGCAGCTTGGTCGCGGGCTCGCGCCCGCGGCCATTTTCGCTGAAGACCGCGGGCGCTTCCGCTGGGAGCATCCGTGGTTTTTTCGTTTGGCGCCGCCGTGTGCGCACGGTATGCGTTTCACCACCGGACCGGCAACGCGACATCCCGGCGGTAGGTACCGCGGCTCGGTGTGGAACAGGAATTCGAGGGGCGCGATAAAATTTCCCGAAATCGCTATTCCCCCGTGCAGCGCATGTCGCTATGCTGGCGATCCTCTCTCTCATCCAATCGAAGTAGCAGCCGAACCGCTCGCCGATCGTTCCGTGGGCGATGCGTCTGGGCGTGACGAGGACCGATTCCGGTGTTTCGTCGCGCGACGCATTGCGCCTGCCGAGCGTCGACTCGCGAGAAGTGGAGGGTGCAGCATGTCGCGAAGGATCGCAATTCTGCTCGTCGCTTCGACAGCCATCTTTACGGCTGCCGTGCCGACCGTCCGGGCTCAGCAGCAACCGGCCGCGGCGGCCGACGAGATGGTCCAGCTCAACTTCCCGCAGGAGATCGAAGTCAAGATCCTGGTGGACTACGTCAGCCAGCGGCTGAAGATCAAGATTCTCTACGACGACGTGATCGCCAATAAGCGGCTCGTCGTCCGCGCCCCGGAGGCGATTCCGGCCTCTTCTCTGTTGGCGGTGCTGGAAAGCTGCCTGAAGATGAAGGGGCTGATCATGGTCGAGGCCGACGCCCCCGGCTGGAAGCGGATCGTGGCGGTCAACCGCCTCCAGAACGTCGCCCCCTTCGGCGATCCGCAGGAGGCGATGGAGGAGCACGGCCGGGGGACGCCGGTGACGCAGGCGTTCGTCCTGAAGCACGCCGCCCCTTCGACCGTGGAAAAATACATCAAGCCGTTCATGACGGATCCGGGTGCGAACAGCATCGCGATCGACGAGAGCGGGATGCTGATCGTATCGGACTACGCCCTCAATCTGCTCAAGCTCACCCGCTGGATCGAGTCGCTCGACAAGCCGCGCCCGGCGGTGGTGCTGGAGACCTACGTCGCGAAGCACGTGGAGGTCGCGACGCTGGCGCCGCAGCTCCAGCGGTTGATGGCGGCGCAGATGAAGGCGATCGCGGGCCAGGCGGCGACGCTGGGGGAGATCGCCTTCGAAGGCGATCTTCTCGGATAGCGCGCGCACGCTCATGCGCTCTCCGTTTCGTCTTTCGAGGAACGATCCCGAATCGGATCGAGCGACCCGATCGGAAAGCCTGGGAAGACAGCGGCTGCGGCGGTCGAGGATCGCCGGTACGCGGCCGGGGAGGGCCATTCGCGACCGACTTTCCGAAATCGCGCGCGAAATGCGATGCGGATTCGTTGACAAAGCAAGGCCCCCGCATTACGATCCTTTGTTTCCCGCCCCGGTCGCGGGCAGCGGGAACGTCGTAAACCGTTTGGGAAGGGATGGTTGAGCAGCCGTGGCGAGTCAGGAAAAAATCCGGATCCGCATGGAGGCCTACGATCACTCCGTGCTCGATCAGTCGGCCTCCGAGATCGTCGATACGGCGAAGCGGACCGGCGCGGTCGTGCACGGGCCGATCCCCCTTCCGACGCGAATCGAACGCTATACGGTGCTCCGCAGCCCGCATATCGATAAGAAGTCGCGGGAGCAGTTCGAGATTCGCACCCACAAGCGGTTGATCGACATCATCCAACCCACCGGCAAGACGATCGACGCCCTCAACAAGCTGTCGTTGCCGGCGGGGGTGGACATCAAGATCAAGGCGTCGGCGGGCGGAGGGTGACCTTCGCGCCCGGCGAATGGCCGGAACGGATTCGGCGATAACGCCCGGGCGGTCACGCTCGGGGACACGGCGATGCTCGTCACGGCGATTCGATCGTCGGCGGGCGACGCGCTCGGCTTATCAGTGGATCGGGGTCTCCGGCGCGGAGGCCCCACACGCACGGTCGCGGTGCGAACGGCGTTCGGTGGAGGTCGGTGTTCGGCAGTTGGTCGGTATGTGGAAGGTGGTACGATGCCCGTCGGGCTACTGGGCCGCAAAGTCGGCATGACGCAAGTGTATGACGACGCGGGGAACCTGCTTCCCGTGACCGTCATCGAGGCCGGTCCATGCACCGTGCTCCAGGTTCGGACGCGCGAGCGCGACGGCTACGAGGCGGTGCAGATCGGGTTCGCCGACAAGCCCCGCCGTCTCGCCTCGCGGGCCGAGCGCGGCCACGTCACCGTCCTTTCCGGCAAGCGTCGCAAGGAACGCGAGTCGGCCGGAGTCGAGTTGCTTCCGAAGGCCGACTGCGAGCCGAAGCGGTTCATCCGCGAGTTCCGCACCGATGGCGAAGAGCATGGCTTGGAAGTCGGGCGGACGCTCGATGTCGGCGTCTTCGAGAACGGCGCCCGGATCGACGTCATCGGCAAATCGAAGGGGCGCGGGTTCGCCGGCGTGATGAAGCGGCACAACTTCAGCGGGCAGCCCGCCAGTCACGGCGCCAAGCGGGTTCACCGTCACGGCGGCTCGATCGGTCAAAGTGCCGATCCGTCGCGCGTGATGCCCGGCATGCGGATGGCGGGGCAGTACGGCAACGAGCGGGTCACGGTGCGGAACCTCCGCGTCGTGAAGGTCGATCCGGAAAACAATCTGCTGCTCGTTCGCGGGGCGATCCCCGGGCCGAACGGGCAGTACGTCGTTTTGAGGCATACGAACAAGCGGTGAACTTCGTAGCGGAATTCGCTAGAATTCCGTCAGCGATCATGAGATGGCAACCATCGGAATTCTTGCGAATTCCGCTACAGTTTCGGACAGCGGCCATGATTTCCCTACCCATCAAAGACTCGACCGGCGCCGAAGTGGGGCGATACGAATTCGACCCCGCCGAACTCGCCCCGCGCGTCAACAAACAACTGCTGCATGACGTGATCGTCATGTATCACACCAATCGCCGCGTCGGGACCGTGAAGACGAAGAACCGCGGCGAAGTGGTCGGCAGCACGAAGAAGTTGTATCGGCAAAAGGGAACCGGACGGGCCCGCGCCGGAAACCGCCGCACTCCCGTGCGGGTCGGCGGCGGACACTCGCTCGGCAAGCGGCCCGTCGATTACGGCTACCGGTTGCCGAAGAAGGCGGTCCAACTGGCGACGCGGATGGCTCTGTTGAGCAAGTTTCAGGACGACCAGGTGGTGGTGCTCGATCAACTCTCCGTCGACGAGCCGAAGACGAAGGTCGTCGCGGGGATCCTCAAGGCGCTCGGCTTGGAGCGGGCGAGTTGCCTGCTGGCGATCGAAAACCACGATCCCAACCTCTGGCGCTCGGCGCGGAACATCGCCAACCTCAGCGTCGCCCCCGCCGGCGAGTTGAACGCCTACGAGTTGCTCCGCCGGCGGCAGCTCGTCGTCACGCGGGACGCGCTCGATCGGTTGCGTCGGTCGGCCCGGGGCGAAGGAAACGGAGAAGCATGACGATGGCCGACGACACGACGACCGCCGCCACGATGACGGCCCCCGCGCCGATCGCGGGAGGGCTGCATCTCGAGCCGCACCAGATCATCCTCCGTCCGCTCGTCACCGAAAAGGGGACGCACCTGTCGGAGCGGTACAACACGTATACCTTCGAAGTCAACACGCTGGCGAACAAGCACGACATTCGCCGGGCCGTCGAGGAGTTGTGGAACGTGCGGGTGCTGAAGGTTCACACGCAGAACCGCAAGGGAAAACCCCGCCGGCACCGCATGGCGCAGACACACACCAAAGGCTGGAAGAAGGCCGTCGTCCACCTGCACGACGACGACCGGATCGCCTTCTTCTAGGAGAGACCACGATGGGAATTCGCCAGTACAAACCGACCTCCGCCGGCCGCCGCGGGGCTTCCGTCAGTGATTTCTCCGAAATCACCGACCGCAAGAAGAAGCCCGAAAAGTCGCTGCTGGTGAAGATCGTCCGCTCCTCGGGACGCAACAACGAGGGGAAGATCACCGCCCGCCATCGCGGCGGCGGACACAAGCGGATGTACCGCGTCATCGACTTCAAGCGCAACAAGGACGGCGTGCCGGCCAAGGTCGCGGCGATCGAGTACGATCCCAACCGCAGCGCCCGCATCGCCCTGTTGCACTACGTCGATGGCGAAAAGCGCTACATTCTGGCGCCGGAAGGTCTCACCGCCGGCGACATGGTTCGAAGCGGAGACGACGCCGAGGCGAAGGTCGGCAATTGCATTCCGCTCAGCAAGGTTCCGCTGGGCACGCAGGTGCACAACATCGAGATGCAGCCCGGCCATGGCGGCCAGTTGTGTCGCAGTGCCGGAACGTCGGCCGTCGTCAACGCCCGCGAAGGAAAATGGGCGCAAATCACGTTGCCTTCAGGGGAAGTCCGCCGGCTGCCGAGCAGTTGCCGGGCGACCGTCGGGGAGATCGGCAATTCCGAGCACAGCAGCATCGTGCTGGGAAAAGCCGGGCGGAAGCGGTGGATGGGGCGTCGCCCGCACGTCCGCGGCGTGGCGATGAACCCGGTCGCGCATCCGATGGGCGGCGGCGAAGGCCGCAGTTCGGGTGGCCGTCACCCGTGCAGCCCGAAGGGCAAGCTCGCCAAGGGAGGCCGCACCCGCAAGCGCCGCAAGGCGTCGTCCAAGGCGATCATCCGCCGCCGCAAATCGCGCCGCTACGGCACGCTGAAGGTGTGAAAGAGTCGAAGGGCGCGAAACCGCAAGCGAGTGGCTGACAACCGACAACCGACAACCGACAACTGGCACTCATGGGACGTTCACTCAAAAAAGGTCCGTTCGTGGACGAGAAGCTGCTCCTGAAAGTGGAGCGGCTGAACGAGTCCGGCGTGCGCGAGCCGATCAAGACTTGGGCTCGCCGCTCGACCATCTCGCCCGATTTCATCGGGCACACGTTCCTGGTCCACAACGGCCGGACGTTCATGAACGTGTACGTCACCGAGGAGATGGTCGGGCACAAACTGGGCGAGTTCTCTCCCACCCGCACCTTCCGCGGACACGGAGCCAAGGGCAAACGATAATGGCACTCGTACGAGCCACCCACAAGCACGCCCGCATCTCGTCGCGGAAGGTCCGTCCATTCGCCGATCTGATTCGCGGCAAGACGGTCGAGGAAGGGTTGAACACCCTCCGCTACCTTCCCAACCGCGGCGCCCGCGTGCTGGAAAAGGTGTTGCGGAGCGCGGCGGCGAACGCCGAGGACCGCGGCGCCCGCAACGTCGATCGGCTGACGATCGTCGAGGCCCGGGCCGACGGCGGGCCGATGTTCAAGCGAATTCGCCCCCGGGCCCGCGGCATGGCGTTCGTCATCCGCCGCCGGATGGCCCACGTTCACATCGGGATCGAGGCGCCGGAGATTCTTTGAAACGAGGCACGGCCGCGGATCGCGCGCGGCGGAAACGAACAGCGGCAATACCAACGACACGCAACGATCGATCCGCCGGGCGGCAGCGTCCGGCGATGAAGGACCAGGCTCATGGGTCAGAAAGTCAATCCCACCGGATTTCGCGTCGGCATCGTCGAGCCGCACCGCAGCCGCTGGTACGCGACCAAGAAGGAATTCGGCGGGTTGCTCGTCGAAGACCACAAGATTCGCAAGTTCATCAAGACGAAGTACGAGTTCGCGGGAATCCCCAAGATCGAGATCGAGCGGACCCGCGACAACGTCGTCGTGCATCTTTACACGGCCCGGCCGGGAATCATCATCGGCCGCAAGGGGCAGGAGGTCGATCGGCTCAAGGGCGAGTTGGAGGAGCTCACCGGGCGGCGGATGGAATTGAAGATCGTCGAAGTCAACAACCCGCAGCGGAGCGCGGTGCTGGTCGCGGAAGACATCGCTCAGCAACTCGCCAAGCGCGGAAGTTTTCGCCGGACCATCAAGCGGTCGCTCGACCAAGTGATGGAAGCCGGCGTGCTGGGAATCAAGGTCGAATTGTCCGGGCGTCTCGGCGGGGCCGAAATGTCGCGGACCGAAAAGGCGAATCGCGGTTCGATTCCCCTTTCGACCCTCCAGCGGCACATCGACTACGGCCTCGCCGTGTCGAAGACCGCCCAGGGGGTGATCGGCGTGAAGGTGTGGATCGATCTCGGAAACTACGCAGACGAGGAGCAGGGCGATGGCGTTGATGCCCAAGCGAGTCAAGCATCGCAAAAGTCAAAGAGGGCGCATAAAAGGTAAGGCCGGTCGCGGGAACACCGTGGCCTTCGGCGACTGGGGTCTCCAGTCGCTCGAGGCTGGCCATATCGCCGCCACGACGATCGAGGCTTGCCGCATCGCGGCCACGCAGTACGTGCGCGGCGAGGGGAAGTTGTACATTCGCATCTTCCCGCAGAAGTCGGTGACGGCCCGCCCGCTGGAAACGCGAATGGGAAAAGGGAAGGGCGAACCGGACCACTGGGTCGCGGTCGTCAAGCCGGGGACGGTGTTGTATGAACTGGCGGGCGTCTCCCGGGAGGCGGCCCGAGAGTGCTTCGCCCGGGTGGCGTACAAGCTGCCGGTCCGCGTCCGCCTCATCGGCCGCCCGCCGACGATTTAGGGTTGAGGGTCGAAGGTCGATGGTCGAGAGGCGATGCGACTCGGACGGTTGATGATTGGTTCAAGAAGCAGGCGATGGCTGTGCCTCCCGCCATGACATGAGTTGGACGATTGCCTGCAAACTGAATGCGGTTTGATATCTTCTCTCAACCCTCAACCCTCAACCCTCAACTCAGCCATGACCAAAGCCTCCGAAATTCGCGAGATGAGCGACGAGCAGTTGCAGTTTCAGCTCAGGGAGACGCGGGGCGAGCTGTTCAAGCTGCGGTTCCAGGCCGCGACCGAAAAGCTCGACGCCCCCAGCAATCTCCGCAAGCTGCGCCGCGACATCGCCCGCATGTTGACGGTTCAGCGCGAACGCGAGCTGACCACCAGGTAATCACGCGAACGAGTCATCACACGAAGCGGACGATACGGAACGACACAAGATGAGAAAACGCCTGACCGGGACCGTCACCAGCGACAAGATGAGCAAGTCGCGGCGGGTCGAGATCCAGCGCCTGCAGCGGCATCCGAAGTACGGAAAGATCGTCCGCGGCCGCACGATTTGCTACATGCACGATGAAGACGACGCCACCCGCACCGGGGACGTGGTCGAAATCGTCGAGGGCCGCCCGCGCTCCAAGCTGAAGCGGTGGGATCTGGTCCGCGTGGTCAAACCCGTGGGAGGCGCGGAAGCGGAAGCGGCGAAGGCCGGCACGGCCGGGGCGACATCGACCGGGGAATCGGAGACGGCGGCGGAGCAGCAATCATGATTCAGATGCAGACCAAAATCGACGTCGCCGACAACACCGGCGCCAAAACCGCCCGCTGCATCAAGGTGCTCGGGGGGACGCGGAAGCGCTACGCCGGACTGGGCGACATCATCGTCGTCAGCATTCAGAAGGCGATCCCCGGCAGCCCCGTCAAGGCGGGATCGGTCGTCCGCGGCGTGATTGTGCGGGTCAAGCAGCCCACGCGCCGGCCGGACGGCAGCTATGTCCGCTTCGACAAGAACGCGATCGTGCTGATCGACGGCGACGGCAACCCGCGGGGAACGCGCATCTTCGGCGCCGTCGCCCGCGAACTCCGCGACCGGCGGTTCATGAAGATCATCAGCCTGGCCAGCGAGGTGGTGTGACGATGCGGATTCGCAAGGGAGACATGGTGGTGATCCTCGCCGGCGACGACCGTCCGCGCGCCGGCCGGGTCGTTCCCCACAAGGTGATCCAGGTGCTCGACGGCGGCAAGCGGCTCGTCATCGAGGGGGTCAACAGCGTCTTTCGCCACGTCCGCCGCGGGCACCCCAAAAGCCCGTCCGGCGGCCGGTTGGGAAAAGACCTGCCGATTGACAGTTCCAACGTCGCTCTCTACTGTAATTCCTGCCACAAGGGAGCGCGGATCGGTTATCGCCTCACTGCCGACGGCGCGAAGGAACGGTTCTGCCGCAAGTGCGGCGCCGCGGCGGGAACCGTGGGCGCGCCGCGCAAACCACGCACAACAGCCTGAAACGCGCCGACCGCGTTCGCCGACTGCGTTCGCCGACTGCCGACTGCCGACTGCCGACTGCCGACTACTTGCCCACCGCCTCATCTTCCGACTTGACCGATCCCATGGCCAGGCTGCACGACGAATACAAGAAACGAGTGATTCCCGCGCTCAAGGAGCGGCTGGGGCGGGACAATGTACACGCCGTTCCGAAGCTCGAGAAGATCGTGGTCAACATGGGGGTCGGCCGCGCCAGTCAGGACCGCAAGCTGCTGGAGGAGGCGGTCGCCGATCTGACCAAGATCACCGGCCAGAAGCCGCAGATCACCCGCTCTCGCAAGGCGGTGGCGGCTTTTCGTCTGCGGGAGGGGATGGAGATCGGCTGCCGGGTCACGCTTCGCAAGCAGCGGATGTACGAATTCCTCGACCGGCTGATCTCGCTGGCACTCCCCCGCGTCCGCGACTTCCGGGGATTGAACCCGAACGCCTTCGATGGCCGGGGGAATTACAGCCTGGGTCTCAACGAGCAACTCGTGTTTCCGGAAATCGACGCCGACAAAGTCAAGAACATCCACGGAATGAACATCACCATCGTCACCAACGCCGCCAGCGACGACGCGGGGCGCGCGCTGCTTCAGGAATTCGGCATGCCCTTCCGTGCCGAGGGGGAGACCCATGGCAAGTAAGGCGAAAATCGAAAAGGCGAACCGGAAGCCCAAGTTCAGCGCGCGTCAGGAGCGGCGCTGCGCCCTGTGCGGCCGGCCCCGCGCCGTCTATCGCAAGTTCACCCTGTGCCGGATCTGCTTCCGCGAGTTGTGCCACAAGGGGGAGATTCCCGGAATGAAGAAGGCGAGCTGGTAATCATGATGACCGACCCGATTGCCGACATGCTGACCCGCATCAGGAACGCCCTCCTGATCGAGCGGCCTCACGTCGACATCCCGATGTCGAAAGTGAAACAGGGCATCGCCGAGGCGCTGCAGCGCGAAGGCTACATCTGGGACTTCGAGATCGTCGAGTCGCAGCCGCGGAACATGCTGCGGGTGAACCTGAAGTACGGTCCCAACGGCGAGCGGGTGATCCAGACGATCGACCGCGTCAGCAAGCCGGGCCGGCGAGTGTACCTGAGCGTCCGCGACATGCGGCCGATTCTGCAGGGGCTGGGGGTGAGCATCCTCTCGACCAACAAGGGAGTGCTCAGCAACCGGGAAGCGCGGAAGGCGGGCGTCGGCGGCGAAGTGTTGTGTACGATCTGGTAATCGCGTAGGACGGATCGCCGATCCGTCCCCCGAAGGAAGTCGAACAGTGTCTCGAATCGGCAGAAAACCCATTCCCGTTCCCGGCCAGGTCGAGGTGACGCTCGCCGATGGCGGCGTCCGCGTCAAGGGGCCGGCCGGCGAACTCCGCTGGGCGTGGCATCCCAACGTGAAGGTCGCGTACGACGAGGCCGCCCGGGAAATCACCGTCGAGCGGAACGACGATCAGCGGTTCAATCGCGCCCTTCACGGCCTGAGCCGCAGTCTCATCGCCAACATGGTGGAAGGGGTGGTCAACCCTTTCCAGAAGAAGCTGGAGATCATCGGCGTGGGCTACAACGCCGCGCTCGCCGGGGATTCGGTCAAGTTGAACGTGGGCTACGCGAACACCGTCGTGATGAAGATTCCCGAGGGGGTGACCTGCGAAGTCCCGGACGCGACGCACGTGATCGTCAAAAGCCCCAACAAGCAGGCGGTGGGACAGTTCGCGGCCGAAATCCGCCGCGTCCGCCCGCCGGAACCGTACAAGGGCAAGGGTATCCGGTACGACGGAGAATTCGTCCGTCGCAAGGCCGGCAAGGCGCTCGCGGGCGGTTGATGGCGTCGGCACATCGAGGTTGAAACAAGTGGAGAAGACCCGGCCACACGCTTGCGGTTTCGCGGCGTAACGAAGACGGGCATCCCTCCGAATCCGGTTCGACTCATCGCGAAGCAGCAACGGCGAAACAGCCATGAAAGTCAAGAAGCGTCTGGCGAAGCAGCGCGAACGGCGGGCCTTCCGGGTTCGCAACCATATCCGGTCCGTGCGCCCGCGTCTGTCGGTCTTTCGCAGCAACGCGCATATGTACGCGCAGATCATCGACGACAGTTCGGGCCGCACGTTGGCCTCGGCCAGCACGCTCGACAAGGACGTGGCGGGTGCGGGAGGAAACGGCGGCAACCGGGACGCCGCCGCCCGCGTGGGCCGCTTGATCGCGGAGCGGGCCGCCGAACGGGGCATCAAGTACGTGGTGTTCGATCGCGGGATGTACAAGTACCACGGGCGCGTGGCGTCGCTCGCCGCAGCCGCCCGCGAGGGGGGATTGCAGTTTTGAGGTTGGAGGCGAGTAGGGTGGGCTGTGTCCACCGAACCGATATGGAAACCGCTCCGTCGTGCTGGTGGGCACAGTCCACCTACGGTTGAGATCATTCGAAGATTCGAGGTCAGTCCGTTGTCCACCGATTCACGTTCCGATTCCGGCGAAAAGGTCGTCCAGATCCGCCGCTGCGCCTGCGTGGTGAAGGGGGGACGCCGCTTCAGTTTCACGGCCCTCGTCGTCACCGGCGACGGGCACGGCCGCGTGGGCTGGGGTTACGGCAAGGCGGTCGAGGTTCCTTTGGCGGTGGAGAAGGCCACCAAGGAGGCCGGCCGCAAGCAGGTCCGCGTGCAGGTCGTGGAGCGGACGGTCCCGCACGCGGTGGTCGGCCGCTTCGGCGCCTCGCGGGTGCTGCTGTTGCCGGCGCGTCCCGGCACCGGGGTCATCGCCGGCCAGGCGGTCCGCTCGGTGGTCGAGTCGGCGGGCATCACCGACATCCTCACCAAGAGTTACGGCTCGAACAACCCGATGAACCTCGTCCGCGCCACGTTCGACGCGTTGCAGAAAGTCCGCACCCGCGACGACATCGCGCGGCTGAGAGGAGTGGAAGTCTAAGATGATTCTCGACGACATTCGCGGCATCCGCAAGAACCGCAAACGCAAGCGTTTGGGCCGCGGTCCCGGCTCCGGCCACGGCAAGACGGCCGGCCGCGGGCACAAGGGCTTCTTCAGCCGCTCCGGCGCCAAGTCGCGCATCGGCTTCGAAGGGGGGCAGACGCCGCTCGCCCGCCGGATCGCCAAGCGCGGGTTCAACAACAACCAGTTCGCGGCAAAGGTCGCGATCGTGAACGTCGCCGCCCTCGATGAGAACTTCGAGAACGGCGACACCGTCGACGTCGAAGCTCTGCGGGCCAAGGGTCTGGCGGGCGGTCGGTACGACTTCCTGAAGATCCTCGGGGACGGGGAACTGTCGAAGAAACTCGTCGTCCGGGCGCACCGTTTCTCGCGCGCGGCCGAGGAGAAGATCACTGCCCGCGGAGGCTCCGCGGAGACGCTCGTCAACGGTTGACCTTCACGGGTCGTTCCGCGGTGACGACCGGAACGGACTTCGGAGTTTCGTCGCTCCCCGGCGCGGCCGGGAAAGGATTCGGCGGCCATGTTCGGCAAGCTGTTCACCATCTTCAAGATTCCCGATCTCCGCCGCAAGGTCTTGCTCACGCTCGGCCTGTTGGCGGTGTATCGGATGGGGTTCTACATCCCGCTGCCGTTCATCAATCAGTCCGAGATGGCGGCCCTCACCCAGCAGGGCCAAGGGGGCTTGGGGCAGATCCTGCAGATCGTCTCGCTGTTCTCCGCTTCGAACATCGGCATGAGCACGATCTTCGGCCTGGGGATCATGCCCTACATTTCGGCCTCGATCATCTTCCAGTTGCTGGGCAGCGTCTATCCCCCCCTCGAGAGGTTGCAGAAGGAAGGGGAAGCCGGCCGCCGCAAGATCAATGAATACACCCGCTACGCCACGGTGCTCATCTGCCTGGGGCAAAGCTATTTCTGGATCCTCTCGCTGTCGGGGGGGCTCGGCGGGCAGGGGAGCCTGATCTACCCGAGCTACGACTTCTTCCCCTATCACCTCGCCTGCACGCTGACGATGACCGCCGGCACCATCTTTTTGATGTGGGTCGGCGAGCAGATCGACGCCTACGGCATCGGCAACGGGATCAGCCTGCTGATCATGGCGGGCATTCTGGCCCGCATGCCCGAGGCCGGATTGACGGTGCTTCGGCCCGCCGTCACCGACGGCGTCGGGCTCGGAACCGACACCGGCATCGACAAGCTGCTGTTGCTCGCCGTGCTGTTCGTGTTCGTCATCGTGTGGGTGATCTTCATCACGCAGGGGCAACGGCGGATTCCCATTCAAAGCGCCAAGCACGTTCGCGGCCGGCGCGTGATGGGGGGGCAACGGCAATACCTTCCGCTGCGTGTGAACCAGGCGGGTGTGATGCCCATCATCTTCGCCTCCAGCCTGCTCTTGTTCCCGATGTTCCTGTTCCAGTTCCTCATGGGACGTTTCCCGGAAACGGCGCTCTGGACGACGCTCGCCGTCAACTTCGGCAGCGGCCGGGGGTTCATGTACAACGCCCTGTACGTGCTGATGATCTACTTCTTCTGCTACTTCTGGACCGCCATCACCTTCAACCCGAAGGACATGGCGGAAAACCTGAAGGATTACGGCAGCTTCATCCCCGGTTATCGTCCGGGCGCGCGCACGGCGAGTTATCTCGAATCGGTGATGGTGCGGATCACGTTCGTCGGGGCCGCGTTCCTGTCGCTGGTGGCGATCATCCCCTCGTTGATTTCGATGACGATGGGCATCAACTTCCTGGTCGCGAGCTTCTACGGCGGGACCGGCCTGCTGATCGTCGTCTCGGTCTGCCTCGATCTCGTGCAGAAGATCGACAGCCACCTCGTGATGCGGAACTATCCGGGACTGTTGGAGACCGAGGGGTGACCGCGTTCGAGGCAACCGCCTTCAGGCGGCCCGGGTTCGTAGTGACCGCCGTCAGGCGGTCCGACGGCGACGGTACCGACCCGACACGATGAATCGGGGTCCGACACGTCCCCGTAGCGATTTTCGTTCCAAAACTCCGGCGGTTCGCTTGTGGGCGAACAGCCGGCCCGTTATGATTGCCGCGATCATCGTCACCCGATGGTCGCCGCCCGAGGAGTTGCACGGTCATGAAGGTTCGCGCCAGCGTCAAGCGCATTTGCGAAGGCTGCAAGGTCGTCCGTCGCAAGGGACGGATCTACGTGATCTGCGCCAGCAATCCGCGCCACAAGCAACGCCAAGGGTGACCATCCGTTGCGGCGGCGCCCGTGTTGCATTCGCGGCGCGGTCGCCCCGCCATCTTCAGAACGCGCACTGACCACTGACCACGGACCTCTGACCACTGACCACTGACCAGCCATGCCTCGTATCCAAGGTGTCGACCTCCCGAACGACAAGCCGACCTACGTGTCGCTGCAGTACCTCTACGGCCTGGGCCGCACCAAGTCGATCGAGCTGTGCTTCACGCTCGGGATCAATCCCCAGTTGAAGGCGCGGGAATTGTCCGACGACGACATCGCCCGCATCAACAGCCTGCTCGACAAGGACTACGAGATCGAGGGCCAGCTCCGCCGGCACGTCCAGCAGGACATCGCCCGCCTGCGCGACATTCACAGCTACCGGGGAACGCGGCATCGCCGCGGCCTGCCGGTTCGCGGGCAGCGCACGCGCACCAACTCCCGCACCCGCAAGGGCGTCAAGAAGACGGTCGCGGGCAAGAAGGGCGTCAAGGATCTGAAGTAGTCGAAGAGCCTCGGGCGGCGACGCCGCCCGCTCGTCGAATCACGAATCATCGCCAGGAGCAATCGCGTGGCCAAGTCGAAGCGGCGAAAAGTGCGGCGGAACGTGACCCGCGCCGTCGCCCACATCAAGGCGACCTTCAACAACACCACCGTCACCATCACCGACGTCAACGGCGACGTGCTGTGCTGGGCGACGTCGGGAACCGTCGGCTTCAAGGGCAGCCGCAAAAGCACGCCGTTCGCGGCGCAGCGGGCGGCGGAAATCTGCGCCGAGAAGGCCGCCAAGTTCGGCGTGAAGGAAGTCGAGGTGAAGGTCAAGGGGCCGGGTTCCGGCCGCGAGAGCGCCATCACCGGGTTGCAGTCCTCGGGCCTGTCGGTGAAGGTGATCGAAGACATCACGCCGCTGCCGCACAACGGTTGCCGTCCTCCCAAGAAACGCCGCGTCTGAAACGCCGCGCCCCAATCGCCCGCCGGTTCGGATTCCCCATAATTCCGCCGAGTCGATCCACTCGCTCGGAAGTGTCCGCGACTTCCGCCGCGAATCCGAAGGCTTCCACTTTTTCGTTCGATCGGAGTTCCTCTGATGCGTATTCGCTGGCGTGGCCTGGAACTGCCCAGCCGGGTTCTTCCCGACAAGGAAACCGTCACCTCCACCTACGGCCGGTTCGTCGTCGAACCGTTCGAGCGCGGTTTCGGCGCGACGATCGGCAATAGCCTCCGCCGGATCCTGTTGTCGAGCTTGGAGGGGGCGGCGGTCACGCGGGTGAGGATTCAGGGGGTTCAGCACGAGTTCAGCACGATCCCCGGCGTCGTCGAGGACGTGACCGACATCTGCCTGAACCTGAAATCGCTGGTGATCCGCAGCCATACCCCGGCGCCCAAGGTCATCCGCATCGAGAAGCACGAGCGGGGCGTGGTCACCGGGGCCGACGTCATCACCGACGAGCAGGTCGAGGTGATCAACAAGGACTTGGTCATCGCCACGATGACCGACGACGTGCCCTTGCAAATGGAGATGACCGTCCGCACCGGCCGCGGCTACGTTCCCGCCGCCGAGGACTTCGAGCGCGACCCCGAGGTCGGCGTGATTCCGCTCGACGCCACTTACTCCCCCGTCGTCCGCGTCCGCTACAAGATCGAGGAAACCCGCGTCGGCCAGCGGACCAACTACGACAAGCTGGTTCTCGAGCTGTGGACCAACGGCACCGTCTCTCCCGAGATGGCGCTGGTCGAAGCGGCGAAGATCATGCGGAAGCACCTCAACCCGTTCGTCGCCTACCGCGAGCCGGGGCCGGAAGTCCCGCCGGACAGCGGTCTCCGCGGCATGGCCGAACTGACCGGTTATTCGCCGGTCGATCTCGAACTCGAATCGAAGCTCGACCAGAGCCTGGCGGAACTCAACCTGTCGGTGCGGGCCACCAACTGCCTCGAATCGGAGGGGATCAACACGGTCCGCGACCTCGTCTCCAAGGGGGAAGACCAGCTCCTCCAGGTCCGCAACTTCGGCGAGACGACGCTGCAGGAAGTCCGCGAGCGGCTGGCGACGATCGGACTGCGGCTGGGCATGAAGGTTCCGCAAACGTCCTCGGCGAAGTAGTCCCCCCGCCGGCGCCGGCCGCCTTCGCGGGAGCACGGAAACATTCCTTTTGATGATCCACGAAGTGGCTGAACTCGCGCGATTCCACCCGCGAGCGGCCGCGATGGTCCTTTCGAGATAGACGGTCGAACTTCCCATGCGTCACCGACTTCGAGGCCGCAAGCTCGGCCGCAATTCCTCGCACCGCAAGGCGCTGTTCCGCAACATGGCGTGCAGCCTGATCCGTTCGGTCCGCGCCGACGACGACGCCGAGAACAAGCCCGCGGTTCCCGGCCGGATCATCACTACGGTGGCGAAGGCCAAGGAACTGCGGCCGTTCGTCGAAAAGCTGATCACCATGGCCAAGAAGTCCCTCCCTCACGAGGACGCCGCCGATCAGCACGCCGCTGCCGCCGAGCGCAACACCTCCGAATGGAAGGCCTGGCGCGACGGAGAGGGGTGGCGGAACTGGGTCGAGGCGATCGCCCCCGCGATCGCGCTCCGCCGCCGCGCCTTCGCGATCCTCCGCGACAAGGAGGCCGTCCGGATCCTGTTCGATGAGCTGGGCGAGCGATTCGAGGACCGGCCCGGCGGGTACACCCGCGTCGTGCGCCTCGCGAAGCCCCGCCTGGGCGACGCCGGCACGCGGGCGATCATCGAGTTCGTTGGCGAACGCGACCGGACGCGGCAGAAGCGTCGGGCGCCGGTCGTCGCACCCTCCGCGACGAGTCGGTCCGCGTCCGCCGCGGCCGACGAGTCCGCCTCCGCGACCCGCGGTGACGCCGCGGCGATCGCCGAACCGCCCGCCGAGCCGAGCGCTGAAAACGTGTCCGAGTCGGAACGGCCGAAGCAGGAGTAAACAGCCCCTGCCCGCCCGCGGGGCGGATGTTTTCGACGGATCGACGGTCGGCCGGAAAAGGAATTCCCCGCCATGCCGCCGCGCGAAGGTTTCGATTTCTGCGCCGCCGTCCGCGGCCTGTGCGAGGACATCGTCCTGCGGCTGGACGAGTTCCGGCACGTCCGCATGGACGAAGTCGCCGTCGCCTTCGCGCAGGCCCGCCGCCCCGTGATGCACGGGCTGCAAGCCCGCCTCACCCCGCTGCGGTTCGAGAACGGCCGACTGACGACCGTCCGCTCCGGCCGCAGGTTCACCGTCCAGCGGTTGTTCGACGGCGAGCGCGAGATGCTCTACATCCTCACGTTCTATCTGCCGCGGTTCCTCGACCAGAGTTTCCGCGAGAAGCTGATCACCGTCGTCCACGAGATGTACCACATCAGCCCGAATTTCGATGGCGACATCCGCCGCTTCGGGGGCCGCTGCCACGCGCACAGCCACAGCCAGACGGAATACGACCGCCGCATGGGGATCCTCGCGGATCGTTACCTCGCGCTGTCGCCCCCTCACGAACTGTACGCGTTCCTGAGGAAGGGGTTTCGCGCCTTGGAGACGGAACACGGCCGAATCGTCGGCGTCCGCATCCACACGCCGAAACTCGTGCCGATTCCCGACACGAAGTCGGCGTGACGGCGACTTCGGGAACCACGAGGCGCGGCGACATCGCGCAACCCGAAGAAATCGTGTTTTGATACCACGGTCATCCGCCGCTGACCGTGCGGACGGCGTTCGCGAGCCGGCGCATCCCTTCGTCGATCTTCTCCGGCGCGAGCACGCCGAAGCTCAGCCGCATGTGGTTCCGCGGCCGGTCGCCGGGGTCGCCGCCGAAGCACAGGTCGCCCGGCACGTACATCACTTCGTCGATCCGCGTGGCGCGCGCGAACAGCGGCCCCTCGAAGCTGGTGTCGATCGAGTCCGGCAGCGTCATCCACACGTACAGACCGCCTTGCGGCGTGATCCACGACGCGCCGGGAATGTCCGCGAAGTGCCGCTCCGCCGCGGCGACCATCGCGTCCCGCTTATTGCGGTAGGCGTCGCACACCTGTTCGACGTGCGGCGCGTACAGCCCGGCGTCGATCACCGTCGCGATCAGGTTCTGGTTGAAGTTCGACGAGCCGAAGTCCTCGTTGCTCTTGCGATCGCACACCGGCTTTAGCAGCGGTTCCGGCAGCACGCCGAACCCGGTCCGCAGGCCCGGCGAGAAGCTTTTGGAAAACGTCTGCGCGAGGATCACCGTGTCCTTCGCGTCGTCGAAGCTCCACACGCTGGGCAGCGCCGGGCCGTCGTACCGCAACTCGCGATAGGCGGCGTCTTCCAGGATGAAAATGCGATGCGCCCGCGACCAGCGGCGGGCGATGGCGACCACCTCGCGGCGGCGCTCGGTCGAGAGGCTCGTTCCGCTGGGATTGGCGTAGTAATCGACGAGGTAGATCAGCTTCACGCGGTCGAGCCGGCCCTCGTCGTCGATCCGCGCGAGTTCCTCTTCCAGCAGGTCCATCCGCATGCCGTGCTCGTCGGTGGGAATGGTGACGATTTCGGCGCCCAGTCCGTGCAGCGTGCCGAGGAACACGAAATAAGTCGGCCCGCCGACGATGCAGATGTCGCCGGGGTCGAGCAGTACTTCCCCCACGATCGACAGCAATTGCTGCGAGCCGGTGGTGAGGACCATGCGGTCGGCGGAGACGCCGAGGCTTTCGAGCGGGCGGTCTTCCAGCCGGGCGAGGTGCCGCAGAAACACCTTGCGGACCGCCTCGGCGCCCGGCGTAGTGCCGTACTGCAGCGCGGTGCGGGACTTCTGCGGATCGGCGAACAGGCGGGCGACCGCCTCGCGAGTTTCATCGAT
The DNA here is from genome assembly GCA_040877445.1 of Planctomycetaceae bacterium. GTDB lineage: Bacteria > Planctomycetota > Planctomycetia > Planctomycetales > Planctomycetaceae > JBBDNT01. Next base: position 10,400 of record JBBDNT010000120.1, on the reverse strand, counting down.
GGGGAGCGACGCCTCGTCGACGAGACCGGCGGCGAGAGACAGGCAGCGGGGGTTCTCGACCGCCTGCTGCATCAGGTAGCCGATGACCTGCCGGGCCGCCCAGTCGCGGCGGGTGCTGAAGCGGAGGATGGGAGAGGGGGTCGAAACGTCGGCCGTGGACACGGGCAATCACCTTTGCCGGGGCACCCGGCGGTTTGCTGATTCAATGTTCGTTGGAAACGCGATTCGGGGCAAGAGGAATCGTTCGCGCGTTCGTAGTGACCAGTTCGAAGTGACCCGCTTCAGCGGGTCTCGCTGGGCGGACGGAATCGTCAGATGCTCGGAGAGCGAGCCGCACGGACTCGGCCACCTCCGCAGGCGATCGCATGACGATCCGAGCGTGCGAATGAGGGTGCGCCGTCCGGCGCGTCGACCGCCTGAAGGCGGTCACTACGAACGCCAACGCTACGAACGGGAGGAGCCCGAGGAAGCCGACGATGCGGCCGCCCCGGGCGTCACGCGAGACGCAGGCGGGCCCGCGCGGCTTGAATGCCGTCGGCCAGCGCGTCGACGTCGGTGAGCGTGTTGTAGAACGCGAAGCTCGCCCGCACCGTCGCGCTCACGCCCAAAAGCGCGTGCAGCGGCATCGTGCAATGATGCCCGTGCCGGACGAACACTCCCCGATGATCGAGCAGCTGCGCCAAATCCTCCGGCGCGACGCCCTCGACGCGGAAGCTCACGATCGAGCCTTTGTGCTCGACCGCCGGGCCGAAGATCCGCATTCCCGGAATCTCCGCCAGCCGCTCGTGCGCGGCGAGAAGCAGTTCGTGCTCGTGCGCCTGAATCGAGGGAAAGCCGATCTCGCGCACGTAGTCGATCGCGGTCCCGAGCGCGATCGCCGGAACGATCGGCAATGTACCCGCCTCGAACTTCGCGGGCGGCGCGGCCCACGTCGAGTGCTCGCGGCGCACCTCGGCGATCATGTGCCCGCCGGTGAGGAATGGGTCCATCGCGTCGAGCAAATCTCGCTTGCCGTACAACACGCCGACGCCCGACGGTCCGAACAGCTTATGTCCGGAGAACGCGAGGAAGTCGATGCCCGAGCGCCGCACGTCGACCGGCCCGTGAGGCACGCTTTGCGCGCCGTCCACGACGATCGCCGCGCCCCGCTCGTGTGCGCGGGCCGCCAGTTCCTCCACTGGGTTGATCGTCCCGAGCATGTTCGACATGCCGGTGACGGCGACGAGCTTCGTGCTGTCGGTGAGAACGTCGTCGAGCCGATCGAGATCGAGCCGGCCGTCGGCGGTGAGCGGGATGAAGCGGAGCGTCGCCCCGGTTCGCTCCGCGACGCGTTGCCACGGCACGAAGTTGGCGTGGTGCTCCATCTCGTTGAGCAGAATCTCGTCTCCCGCGCGCAGGAACTTCAGTCCCCAAGCGTGGGCGACGAGGTTGATCGACATCGTCGTGCCGGAGGTGAACACGATCTCGGACGCGTCCTCCGCCCCGATGAATCCGCGAATCTTTTCGCGGCAGTCTTCCAGCTCTTCGTCGATCCGCGCCCCGAAGCGGTACACCCCGCGGTAGGCGTTGGCGTAGTAGTTCTCGTAGACCTCGCGAATCTTGTCGATCACCACCCGCGGCTTCTGGGCCGACGAGGCCGAGTCGAGATACACCAGCGACCGCCCCTTCGGCAGCGGCTTCCCGAGGATCGGAAAGTCGGCCCGGAGGGCATCGACATCGAACAGGGCGGTTGCAACGGTGGACGACATCGCGAATCGAAATCCAAGCCCACGGGCAGCCCGTGGGATATTGCAGCGCGGACAGAGGTCGGAGATCAGAGGTCGGAAGTCAGGTTCGCGCTTGCGATCTCTCGCACGCGCTGCATCATTCCATAAAGCCCATTGCGGCGGGTCGTGCTCAGGTGGCGGTCGAGGCCGAGGCGGGCGAAAACCGCTTCGGCGTCGGTCTCCAGAATCTCTCCCGGCGTCTTGCCCGAAAACAACGTCAGCAGCACGGCGATCAACCCCTTGACGATCATCGCGTCGCTGTCGGCCCGAATCTCGATCACCGGCGGGTCGCCCGGCTTCACCTCCGCCACCAGCCAGACGAGGCTCTGGCAGCCGTGAACCCGATTCGCCTCGGTCTTCTCTTCCGGCGGAAACTCCGGCAGCTCGAACCCCAGATCGATCAGGAAGTCGCACCGCTCCTCCCAGTCGGCGAGGTGCTCGAACTCCTCGATGAGATCCTCGATGGTGAGAGACTGCAGCGACGACAAAGGTTCGACTTTCGTGCGATGGCTGTGTTGCGGCGAAAAACCGGGAGGCGGCGGCACGACCGTTTCTCCGTAGCCATTCTACGGGAGCGCGGAACCCATTCCAAGGCGGCCGCTGAGAGGTACCGCCAATGACGGCCGCCGGCGCCAGTTGCGAGTCTTCGACTCTTCGCGGTTGCGAAGCCCCGATTCCGACAAGCGCCGCCGCCGATGGTCGATCAAGAGGGCCGGGAGGTACGTCCCGCCTGCCGGGGCCGAGGCACGACCGCCCACCACGGGAACTTCGACCGCAAGTTCGGAATCGGGCGGGCACGACGGAATGAAATTCCGTCTTACCCGCCCATCGGTCGCCCACCAGATCAAGGTTGACGATGTACTCCGGAGAAGTCACGACTTCGAGCCGCGGGCGATGTTACGGACGGCCTCCGAAGACCTTGCTGGTCTGTCCGGGGGAGACGGGCTGCTCGGTTCGGCCGCCTCGGCCGTAAACGCCGGAGGTGGTCCCCGAGGCGCTACGGTCGCCGAGGGTCTCGTTGACGGTGCCGCTGGCGGCCCCGCTCTTGAGGGTGCGGGGATAAGGCTCGCCCAACCGCCAGGTCTTGTTGCGGATGGAGTCGATGCCCAAGTGCGCGGCGAAATCGTGCAGGTTGATGATGGTCACGCCCTGCTGCCGCGCCTCTTCGGCCATCTCCTGGCGATGCGTGGCGACCTCCTCGAACGCCTTCTTCCGGGCGGCGTCGTCGAGATCCTTGGGCGGCTCGGTGTCTCCCACGACGAGATAGCGCGTGTCGATGTCCAGCTTGTCGCCGTGGCGAACGCCCTCGTCGTCGACCCAGGAGATGACCTCGGCCCCGGCGTTGCGAACGCGCTGGACGATCATCTCGCGGTCGCTGTGGCCGTCGCGGTCGAGGTCGAGGAACCCGACGAAGGCGACCTTCTCCTGGCGTCCCGGCGTCCACAGCGGGGTGAAGATCGGATCGCCGGCGGAGATCGGATCCTTGAGGGTGTCGTTGAGGATGCGGGCTTCGGCGAGATCGGGGCCGACGATTCGGACGACTTCGATCGCCCCCTTGATGTGCTCCTGTCCGCGGCCGACGCCGTGGTGCGCCTTGTTGTACACGCTGAATGTCGTGCGGAGCGGGAGGTAATCGTTCGATCCGCGGTTGATCCACACCAGCCGAGTGGCGCTGTCGACCGAGCGGATCAAGCCGTCGGGTTGCTCGAAGCTGACCTTGAGGAGATCCTTGAGCTTCGCGTTCTGCAGGTCCACCTGTCGCTGATAGTTGCCGATTTCCTCGTTCTTCGCCGCGATCAACTGGGTATGGTCCTGGACGAGCTGGTCCTTTTCGGCCTCCAGGGTTTCATAGTCGGAAGTCTTCTGCGCGAGTTCCGCCTTCAAGCGGTCTTGCTCTTCCTTGTTGTTCATGGTGAGCGTGACGACTTCGCCCTTGGCGGAGTTCTTCTCGGTCTCGTGCTCGTCGACCTTGACCTGGTACCGCGCCATCAGGCCGGCCATTTCCGTCTTCATGTCATTGATTTGCGCGGTGAGGCTCTTGTTCGAATCGAGCGCTTTGTCGAGTTCCGTCCGCAGGGTCCGGAGCGTGTCGGTGTAAGTCGCCTCGCGGAGCGTTCCGCCGTATTTCGCCATGTCGTCCAACATGGCGCCGAGCACCGTGTTCGCGTTGTCCCGATCATTGACGCCGATCTCGTCGAAACGGTGGCCGATCAACTCCTTGATGGCGCGCAGCTGCCCCAGATAATCTTCGCTCGCCCTCCGCTTCGTGTCCGCATCGGTCTTGGCGGCGGCCATCTGGGTCAAGGCATCGCCGCGCTCTTTGTATCCCAGGTACGTGGCGACCCCCAGGATGATGCTCAGCATCACGAAGAAGATCAGCGAGAAGTGCAGCAGGGTGAAGTTCGATTTGCTGGCGGCCATGGCTTTCCTCGGGTGACGCGGTGACGGGGATGCGCGGTCGATGGAACGGCGCCGCCGCGATCCTTCACGGACGAGACGCCGCGGTCATGTCTGCGGCCCGCACCACGGTACGGCACGCGAAAGCGCGCCGCTGGGTCGATCGAACGATTTTCCGGGAGACGAGGGTCGAAAGGGTGAAAGACGTGCGTTCCCTGCGTAACGTTCCATTCTAAGTGCCCACCGGGGGCAGTCAAGCTCGCGTGCGGCTTTTGCGAGACTCGGATCGAAGTTGGCAGCCGGCGGAAGGCGGTCGAAGCGCCGCTTGCGGTTTCGCGCCGCAGCGGGTGGCGTTCCGCGCACGCACTCCCGATAATGCCATGCGAAACTCGACCTTTCATCCCGAGCGACCGGTTCCGCCACTCGCGCGCGTCGTGACGGTCGCGAAGACCGTGCCGGCCGATTCACTTCCTTCCCGCAGTCGAACCGCGGCGACCTCGCACCACCGTTCCGCTCATTTATCGACCATGCCCACTTCCGCCATGAACGGCACGTTGTACCTCGTCGATGTCTACTCGCTGGTGTTCCAGGTCTACCATGCCATCCCGCCCATGACGGGACCGAGCGGGCAGCCCACGAATGCCGTCTTCGGCTTCACCCGCGACCTGAAGTATCTCATCGAGCAGAAGCGGCCGACGCACCTCGTGTGCGCGATGGACTCGTCCGGCCCGGGGGTCCGCAACGAGATTTCCGCCGATTACAAGGCGAACCGCAAGGAGACGCCCCCCGATCTCGTCCCGCAGTTCCCCGTCATCCGCGAGGTGATGCGGGCCTTCGGCGTGCCGATGATCGAATGCCCCGGCTGGGAGGCGGACGACGTGATCGCCACGCTCGCCCGCCGCGCCGCCGAAGCGGGCTACGATGTGCGGATCGTCACGAACGACAAGGACGCCCGGCAGCTCATCGGCCCGCACGTGCAGCTCTACAACGTCCGTGAAGACGCGCTGATGGACGAGGCGGCCTTGATGGCCAAGTGGGGCGTCCGTCCCGACCAGGTCGTCGATTTCCAGTCGCTCGTGGGGGATGCGGTCGACAACGTCCGCGGCGTCCCGCTCGTCGGACCGAAGAAGGCGCAAGCGCTGCTCGAAAAGTTCGGCACGCTCGACGAAGTCCTCGCCCACGCCGACGAGGCGCCGGGCAAGAAGCTCGCGGAAAATCTCAAGACCTACGCCGACGTCGCCCGGAAAAGCCGCGAACTGGTGCGACTGAACACGGAGTTGCCGCTCGAATGTGAGCTGGAGACGACGTGCATCCGCGAGCCGGATCGCGAGGCGCTGGTCGAGTTGTTCCGATCATGCGGGTTCCGCACGTTCCTGAAGGAAATCGAAGATCGCGTTCCCGCGGCGCAACAACCGGCACGACCGGCACGCCGCTGGGACGTGGTCGATTCCCCGGAAAAATTCGCGACCTTTCTGACGGAGTTGCGGAAGCAGAAGCGGTTCGCCTTCGATCTGGAGACGACCTCGATCGACGCCATGCGGGCGGACATCGTCGGCTGGGCGTTCAGTTGGGAGGCGGGGCACGGTTCTTACCTGCCGGTGCAATGCCCACCGGGTCAGGCGTGCGTCGCCGCGGCGGCGGTCCTCGACGCGCTCCGCCCGCTGCTCGAAGACCCCGACATCGAAAAGGTCAACCAGAACATCAAGTACGACATGCTCGTGCTGCGCCGCGTGGGGGTGCGCGTGCGAGGCATCGGCCTCGATCCGATGATCGGCGATTACCTGCTCGACGCCGGCGCCCGCAGCCACGGGCTCGATGCGATCGCCCAGAAGTATCTCGGGCACAAGCCGATACCGATCGGCGATTTGATCGGCAAGGGGAAGCAGCAGAAGCAGATGTTCGAGGTCGACGTCGATCGCGCCGCCGAATACGCCGCCGAAGACGCCGACATCGCGCTGCGGCTCGCGGATCGCATCGGCGAGGAACTGAAGCGGGAAGGATTGTGGGATCTGTACTGGGATCTCGAACGGCCGCTGATCCCGGTGCTGACCGACATGGAATTCACCGGAATCAAGGTCGACGTCGACGAACTGCGGCGGCAAAGCGCGGAACTTTCCGTCCGGATCGACGAGCGAATGGCGGAGATCCACGAACTCGCCGGCGAGGAGTTCAACATCGGCTCGCCGGTGCAGTTGCGCGTGGTGCTGTTCGAGAAGTTGAAGCTGCCGGTCCTCAAGCGGACGAAGACCGGTCCCAGCACCGACGCCGACGTTCTCGAACGCCTCGCGATGATGCACCCGCTGCCGGCGAAGATCATCGAGCATCGGCAACTGACGAAACTCAAGGGGACGTACCTCGACGCGCTGCCGCTGTTGGTCAATCCCGAGACGGGGCGGATTCACTCCTCGTTCAGCCAGGTGGTCGCGGCGACGGGTCGATTGAGTTCGAGCGACCCCAACCTGCAGAACATTCCGATCCGCACGGAAGAAGGCCGCCGGGTCCGCAAGGCGTTCGTTCCCGGCGAGCCGGGCTGGAAGCTGGTCTGCGCGGACTACTCGCAAATCGAACTGCGAATGCTGGCGCACTTCAGCCGCGATCCGGAACTGATGACCGCCTTCGAGCAAGGGGCGGACATTCACACCGCGGTCGCGGCGGACATCTTTACCGTGCCGCTCGACCAGGTCGATTCGCAGAAGCGGCGGGTGGCGAAAGCCGTGAACTTCGGAGTGATCTACGGCCAAAGCCCGTTCGGACTGGCGCAGGCGCTCGGCATCCCGCAAGAGCAGGCGGCGACGTTCATCGACGAGTATTTCGCGAAGTACGCGACCGTCGCGTCGTACCTCGAGGAAATTCTTCGCGACTGCGACGACACCGGCTACGTGCGGACGATCCTCGGCCGACGGCGACAGATTACGGGGATTCGGAACGTGACCGGAATTCAGCGGAACATGTCGGAACGCACCGCGATCAACACGGTCTTTCAAGGCTCGGCCGCCGATCTCATCAAGAAGGCGATGATCGCCGTGCATGCGCGATTGGCACGGGAGAAGCACCCCGGCCGGATGCTGTTGCAGATTCACGACGAACTCGTGTTCGAGTCGCCGGCCAACGCGGTCCCGGGGCTGATCGCACTCGTTCGCGACGAGATGGAACATGCGATGGACCTCGCGGTCCCGCTGGTGGTGGACGTGTCGGTCGGCGACGACTGGCTCGAAAAGACGCCCGCCTGACGCTTGGGGTTTCGCGAATCACACCGTTGGCGGCCGATCCCGCATTGGCCTACAATCCCGCGCTGCGGACCGAGCGACCGAAGGAGCCATGATGCCGGAAAGCGAATTGACGGAAGAGCATTTTCTCCGCAGCGCCGAAGAGGCCGCCTGGGCCGCCGCGGAAGTGCTCGACGAGTGGGCGCTGAAGTTCACCGTCAGCGAGAAAAGCCCGGCCAACCTCGTCACGGAGGCCGACATCGCCTCGGAGCGGGCGATTCACGAGTTGCTTCACGCGCGCTATCCCGATCATCGCTTCCTCGGCGAAGAGGGACTCGCCGACGAAGGCCCGTCCCCCTATCGCTGGATCATCGACCCGCTCGACGGCACCTCGAACTACGTGCATGGCTTCCCGTATTTCGCCGTGTCGATCGGGCTGGAACATGACGGCGACTTGATCGCCGGGGTGATTCTCGACCCGACCCGCAAGGAGTTGTTCGCCGCCGCGCGGGGGCGGGGGGCGACGCTGAACGGGGAGCCGATTCACCCCTCGCGGGCCGCGAGTCTGAGCGAGGCGTTGGTGATGGTGAGCCTGCCCGTCTCCGTGCCGCCCGGCCATCCGGCGGTCGAACGCTTCCTGCGCACGATGTCTGCGGCGCAGGCCACGCAACGAACCGGCTCGGCGGCGCTCAACCTGGCTTACACCGCCTGCGGGCGGATCGACGCCTTCTTTTCGACGAGTTTGAAGCCGTGGGACATGGCGGCGGGAACGCTCATCGTCGGCGAAGCGGGGGGCCGGGTTTCGCGCATCGGCGGAGAAGAGTTCGACGTGAACTTGCCGGACATCCTCGCGACGAACGGCGGCCCTTTGCACGAGGAGTTGCGAACGCTGTTGCGATGAAGCCGCAAGTACGTCCCGCCTGCCGTGCGGGACGTCGGGCGCAGTTTCAAGTTGCCTTGAGCTGAAGGGCGACCCGCAGAGCACGATCGGCGATCGTGCGGTCACGGGAGACGTTGCACTTTGTGGAAATCGCGATCCCGCTCCCCACTTGGCACGTTCGAGCACTCGTCCGAATCATCGCGAAATCCGACGCCGCGGCGGACGGATTACCAATCCGTCCTACGGCGCGGGGCGGGCTGTTAATCCAACCGGATCCCTTCCGCTTCGAAGATCTTCCGCTTGAGTTTCGTGTCCTGGATCATGACGATCCGACCGGTGTCGGCGTCGTAGGCGTACTTGTCGTATTCCCGCCGCGCCTGGAGGGTGACGCCGGGGTTCTCGTCCATCCACGCGACGACTTCCGCGTGCGTCGGGAAGCGGCCGCGCTCGGCGTAATGGAACTGGGCGAACTGCTCGATCGGCCAGCTCATGATTTCGGACGCGAGGCCGATCCGCGCGGTCGCCGCCTGCGTGACGGGGTTGTTTCCCTGCACGAGGTCGCCTTCGAGAACCTCGTAGTCGGGGTTGTCCGCGAGCGCCTGTTTCAGATCGAGCACCTCGCGGGTGGTCTTGTCGAGGATCCCCTCGCGGACCGGCTTTTGCGGTTTGGGGGGCGGCGCGGGAACATCGTAGGAACAGCCCGCCGCCGGGAGCGATCCGACGAATCCGAGGACGACCCACCATCTGGCATTCATGTTCGGCTCCGACAGGGGCGATTGAAGGGTGACCTCGATCCGGGGGGACCAACATGCGTGCTACGCTTCGTCCTGATCGCGATCGGCCGCCGTTGCGGCGACCTCCGGTTTGTGGCCGTGGCCGTTCACGACCGTGAGCACGTCTTTCTCGTCGGTGAGCATGCGGCGGCGGTCTTCGTACTCGACGAGCAGCTTCCGCGCGAGCAGTTCCTGCGCCAGGACGCGCCCCTGCCCCGTCTTCGTCACGACCGTCGCGCCGACGCGCGGCAGCTCGCGGCGAATCTCGACGTACGTGTCGTATTCGTACCGCAAGCAGCATTTCAATCGCCCGCACCGCCCGGAGATCTTCTGCGGGTCGAGCGAGGCCTTCTGGATCTTGGCCGCCTTCATCGAGACGGGCGGCATCTCGCGCAGATGATTGTTGCAACACACCGGGCGGCCGCAGTCGCCGTAATCGGCGAGCAGCCGGGTTTCGTCGCGGACGCCGATCTGCCGCATTTCGATCCGCGTGCGGAACCGCTTGGCCATCGCCCGGACCAGTTCGCGGAAATCGACGCGGTTCTCGGCGAGATAGTAGAAGATCAGCCGTTCGCCGCCGAACAGATTCTCGACGTCGACGAGTTGCATTTGCAGTTTGTGCTCGCGGATCATTTCGCCCCCTTCGCGGAACTGCTCGCGCTCGCGGCGGTGCAGTTCCTCGCGGTGGCGGTGGTCGTTGTCGTTGGCGTCGCGGAGGATGCGCCCCGGCTCGGGGGACTTGCCGAGATGCTTGCGGGCCTGCTCGCCCGCCGGGCAGAGGATCTCCCCCCACTCGACGCCGCGGTCGGTGCGGACGATGACCGGCCTGCCTCGGGGCAGATCGACATCCGGCTTGGCCGTGAACTCCGCCAGCAGCCGCATCGTGCCGTGGCGGACGATGTAACTCGTTCCCATCAGGGGACCGTATTCCCGCGTGGATAAAGAGGGCGATCCGCGCCGGGCGGAAGCTGGATTTCCCCGCCTTTGCGCGCCGGGCAGTATACACGACCTCCCCGCTTGAATGCCACGCGGAGCGATGGACAACTACCGGTACGTCGCGAACGAGCGCGGGGTTTCCCACAGGGAGACCTCGACCACCGGGAAGCCCTGCGCGCGGGCGTGCTCGAAGATCAGCCGGGCGATGTTCTCGGCCGTCGGGTTGTCCGGGATCACGAACACCGGCTCGCCGAGTTCGCGGAGGGTGTGGAGGGCGGGGTCGTCGTCGCGGAGGATCATGCGGTGGTCCAGTTCGTCGTCGATCCAGGTCCGCAGGGCGTCCTTGATGTCGGAGAAGTCGACCAGCATGCCCCGCGCATCGAGTTCTTCCCCCTCCATCACGATCACCGCCCGCCCGTTGTGCCCGTGCAGCGACTTGCAC
>JBBDNT010000119.1:0-5501 GCA_040877445.1 Planctomycetaceae bacterium | reverse complement strand
CGTCGAGGGATGCTCCCCCTTCATCTGCTGCGCCTCCCAGCCCATCGGCAGCGCGACCACCATGCGCTTCTGGAATTCCATCGCGCTCATCGGGGCAACCGGATCGGCCTCGCTGTCCGGGATCAGCGTGGTCTTCAGCAGCGCGCTGAACTCGGCGGCGGTTTCCGCGGCGGCGATCGTGGCTTCCCGCCAGCGCCGCGCGGCCGCCCCGCAGTTCAAGGTCGAGCAGAATTCGGGGATCGCCCGGTGCTGGCCGGGACGGCGCAGATGGAACCAGTGCAGCACCCAGCGTGCCGCGACGCGCTCGGGCTTGGCGAACGTATAGGAATAACCCCACGCGCCGCCGGGGTGCTGCGGGAGGATGTCGTACAGGACCGGGTTGCCCCAGGCGTCGAACTCGATGCCGTCGATCCGCCCCGGCGCGCCGAACGGGAGAAACGGCGTGGTGCACTGCTCGGCCTCGATCAGCACGAGGTCGAGTTGCACGTCGTGCCGCACGCCGCGATTTTCTCGGATGATCGCGAACGCCTCGCCGTCCTGGACCTTGGCGTGCGCGAGGCACCACAGCTTCCGCCTCAATCGCACGGCCCGCCCCCACGCCCGCCAGGTCGTCTCGACCATCTCGTTGAACGCCCGGCTGCGGGTCTTCATCTGCAGCGACGGACCGCGACCGACGAGGAAGTTCGCGTGCGTCTGCACCATCCCGTCGGCATAGCCGTTGTTGGCGACCTCGTACCGCGAGCGGCGGATCAGCTTGTCGCGGACCGACTTCGAGTGCGCGCTGTCGGCATCGAGCGCGTCGGCATTGGCCCAGTAGTTCTTGAACTCGTCGGTGTCGCGGGCGGCGTCGAAGCCGGCGCGGAGTCGGGCGGGGAGCGCGTCGGCGAGTTCGTGCCGCGATTTCGGCTGCGAAATGATCGGCCGGCCGTGGGCGTCGAGGATCGGCATGCTCAACCTCCCCCACCCGGCGGAACGATCTTCCCGATCCGCAGACCGAACGTCGGCGACTTGGCCGCCTTCCGCGCCGCGAGGTGCCGGTCCGCCTCGATCTGGTCGCGAAGCGGGTGCTGCGCCGCGGACGCGCCGTCCATGCTGGCGCTGGCGGGGGCCTGCGCGTTCTGCCGGATCGTGTCTTCGAGGTCGTCGGCCATCGGAATCTCCCGGAACGACCAGACCGGCGAGCGCAACGAAAAAGGCCACGCGGGGATGCGGCCCCGCATGGCCTGTTCGTTGCGCTGGTTTCGCCGCCGGGAGCTAGCCGATGACGTCGCCTTGGTCTGGTTGTCGCATGTAGTGTCCCCGATGGACGCTATTTCGGGAAGATGGACTCCCCGGAGATTGCTGCCGATACGAAGAATGGTTACGTCGACGGAACGCCGGTAGTCGGTCCAGTCGAATCACTCACACCACCAATCGCAGTCCGGTAAAGCCGTGCCCGTACTTCTCGGTGAACTGTGGCAAGTGCAGGCCCATCATTTCACTCAGGTCATGATCGCTTCGCCGGTGATGAGTGCGCAAAACGTCCAAGACTGCGGAGAACAGCTGAGGCTCCTCCGGAGGAATCGGAATCGGTTCGCACTTCCGGTATCCGAGCGAACTCATCTGCATGCAGAGCGTTCGATAGTGTCGGGCGCTGATCTGTTCGAGGTCGCGCGCTCGCCGAATGATGGCGGCCATCGAAACTCTCCAGTAGGCCTTAAGCTCCGCCGCGCGTTCCAACGTCATTCCTTCGAGATCCGATCCGATCTCCTCCGCGGGCATCAAGAACTCGCTGGCGAAGCGATCGGCTTCAGCTTCAGGATCGGCAGTGGGAAGATGGTGAAGCACCACATGACCCAGCTCATGGCTCAGCGTCCACCGTTCACGATCTCCCGGAACATCTTCGCTGACGAAGAACACCGGCGGCATATCGGGATCGTCCAGCGGCCACTGACTGATACCGTCCACTGCCGAGTTCCGAAATTCACAGCGGAAAACGATTCCGCCAGCCGCTTCAATGGCATCAACGACGCTGCGAATTGGACCAGTCGGCAACTGCCAACTTTGTCGGAGTCGTGCTGCAGCGTTTTCCGGCGTCCCCAACGTGGGCAAGTCGAGGCGGAAAAACTGATTATCGCTCTCGATTTCGGCGAACTTCAAGAGTGCGCTCGCTTGGAGGCGAAGTTCATTTACGTGCGCGTGGATCCGCTTCAGTTCACGGAGGGGTACACGGGACCGCTTGCGGTGGTAGAGACCGCTCGCCGCATAAATCTTGCCGCGACGGTAAAAGTACGAGAGAGGACGATCGAGGCATGCAGCGATGTTCAACAGATGCTCCTCACGAATCGTGAGGAGACCCGACTCGTACCGTGAAAGGGTCGAGTAGCTGATTCCAACGTGGTTCGACAATTCTCGCAGTGCGATTCCCTCCGACTCGCGTGCCAAGACCAGCATCTCGGGGTTAACCGCTGCCACCGTCGCCTCGCTTCTTCTCCGCAGCATCCTTCTTCGGCTTAACATGGAATCCCTTCCGTGTCGTAGTTGCCGACGTGTCGACAGGCCCTTCCAGTCCCGCCAGTCGGATGAGCTGTGCAGTCTGATCCGGAATCCTCCACTTGCTCGCGACTCGACTTCCGTGCGGCAGCGTCAGATAGAGCTTGAAGCCAAGAAGATCCTTCGTCGGGCAGTAGCCGACCAGCACTTTCAGCGGCAGGCCGTTCGAGCGACTGACCGCTTGACGCCAGTACTCCTCGTTTCCCTTCGTGCGGATGTTGCTGCGCCTCATCCGGCGATCGATCTTCTTGAAGGACAAGAACACAGCATCTTGGTAGTTCACCACGAACTGTCTTCCCCGCCAAAAAAACTTCACATCGTCTCGATCGGTGAGCAGACCGCTGATCTCCCTTGTCACCCTCGCGTGAATCCACTGGGCCATCTCGTAGATGTCGAGATCGCGAAATCCACCGTCACGGTGCCGCCGCCGTCGCCAATCCGCCCAGACGTTTTCGAACGCCTTCCAAATCAGAGGCAGAATCGGTTCCAGGAGAGCGGGCAACTCCTCGAACTTCTCCACCGCCAGGGCCGGCCATAGCGATTTGTACTTCATACTAGGTGAAATAGCATACTTGCTGGCAAAAAGCAATGGTTTGTTGCACGATTTGTTGCATTCATTCGCAAGTGTCATCCCTGCAATGCGTTACGTCGATACGACGTGGTTCGCCGGGACCAGTTTCGTGGCACTTGGTAATCGCGATTCCCTGAAAGCGATGGGGTTCTGGAAGTGCAGGGCCTATCCGATTACTCGTTCGATGGTTGAGAAAAGGCGACCACAGCGACGGCACTCACGGCGACGGAACGTCGATCCATTGGTCTTCGGCCGCGTGTATTTGGATCGTAGAGTGCGAAGTCGACGACAGCCGCAGGCGGGGCATGCGATTCCTCGCTGATCGCACTTCGACGGTGTTTCGATCGTCATCTCCGGCTCCCTTCAGAGCTAGCTCGAGTCAGCAAGAATCCGTCGGCAATGGCGGCACGCCTTCGTCCGCGCGTTTACCATTTCACCCGGCCTTGTCCGCACGATGCGAAGATCGCGGCAACCGCAGTTCGGACAGCCAGTTCCCTCCGCAGGATTCGCTTCGGCCGCGTATTCCGTCAGCGATTTACGTGATCGGTCCTTCATCGGCGGGCAAGCTCCTGCAAGGTCATTCGCGTCCGCTGCGGTCGCGCGGGCGTTCCCATCGCGTCGAGATTCGCCCCCTGGATCGACGCCGCCACGGCGCAGCCCACGAGGCAGTCGAGCCAGTGGTTGTCCGGTTGTTCGGGGCGCTGCTTCCATTCGTCGACCGTCCGCCCGCGCCCCTCGGTCTTCACGAAGTACTCGGCGGTGACGTGTTCGGCGAACAGCCGGTGCCGGTCCGCCTCGCGCCCCCACAGCGACAGGCACCCGCGGTCCCCCATCGCGACCGCGAGGCGGGCATGGGCGAACGACTTCCAGAAGTTCGTGTCGAACAGCGCGTGGCGAATCGCCCGCTGGCCCCGGACGCCGGGGATCCGCCAGTTGAGGCCGATGCGGTCCCCCGGCTTCCGGCGGTAGTCCGCGAACGGGACGCTCGACGCGCCGACGAACCGGCCGTGCGACGGAAGCAGAACCGCCGAATGCGAACTCTGCCGGCAGAACTGGTAGACCACATCGGTCGAATGCCCCCAGTTCGCGTCGATCAGGCACCGCTCGATCCGCAGCGCTGCGCCGTCGTCCCGCTTCCATTCGCGTGAGAGCAGCTCGCCCGCGAGCGATTCGAGTCCGGCGTAGATCGAACCTTCGAGGCCGGTATTCGGCGCGGCGAGCGCCAGCGTGCTGCGGGCGTCCCGCAGCGTGAAGTACGCCCGCTGCTGATCGGGGAACGCGCCGTAATCGAGGACGTAGCCGGTGAAATCCTGCTCCCACGCGCAGACGACGTAGAACAACAGCTTCTGCTGGATGTCGATGAAGGCCGTGACGTGATTGCAGCCGACCGGGACCGTCCGCCGCTCGCGTCCGTTCGTTTTGGCCGCAACTTGCTCGGCGGTCAGCATCCCCTCGCCGACGGTTTCCTCCGGCAGCGGCTCATTCTGGTACTCGGCGAAGAACGCCGCCTCGTCCTGCAGCCGGAGGTTCATGGCGTGCTGGATCGCCGAGAGTTCGTCGTAGTTGAACCGCTCCGGCCAGGCGATGATCGCACCGGCGTCCATCGCCTCCCGGTGCTCGCCATAGAATTCGGTCGCCTGCTTGCCGCCGTCGCCGGCCCGCATTCCTTCAGCCCGTCGTTCGGCGTACTGCGCCCACAGCTTCTCGTCGGTCGGGAACGCGTAAACCATGCGGGTGCGCTCCCCGTTCCACTCGGGGTGCCGATCCCGATCAAGGATGCTGTCGGCCATGTCGCTCGGGCGGATGACCGTGCAGGGCATGATCCCGGAGATCTTCTTCCCCGGCCCGGCCAGCCCCAGCACCGCGCCGGCAAGGACGGATTCCCGCGTGGCGCATTGCGACAACGAGCGGGCGGATTCGTCGGTCTGCGGGTCGTCCAGGACGACCAGCGATGGCCGGACGGTCTGGCCGTCGGGGCGCTTGAACTTCATGCCGCGAATGCGGCCGGTGATCCCCGCGACCTTGATGATCGCCCCGCTGGCGGCGCTGCCGGCGATCGAGGGGAGCACGACCTCGCGGGCGGTCCAGCCGATGTGCGTTCGCTCGCCCTCGTACAACTGGCCGTTGCAGCGGTTGGCGATCCCGTCGAGGGATTGGATCGGATGGCAGACCTCGGGAAAGTCCGCCAGCAGCAGATCGTTGGCGTCGAGTTCCGTCTTGATCGATTCCAGCATGTCCATCGCGTGCCCTTCGTCCGAGCCGATGAGGCAGACGAATTCCCGGTGCCCATGCAGCACGGCCCAGATGCACGCGCATTCGCAGATCGTGGTTTTCCCCGAGCCGCGGGGCATGGCCATCGCGAACAGCCCGCCGTGCAGCACCGCCTCTTCGATCTTCC
>JBBDNT010000118.1:0-5502 GCA_040877445.1 Planctomycetaceae bacterium | reverse complement strand
TTCGCTGCGCGAAGCGCCCCCGCCACCCGAACCTTCTCACATGCCAGTGACAGTAGTTCCAAGTTCCGTGTTGCCGGTTCGGCGATTCCCCACCGCGCGTCATTCCCGCGAAGGCGGGAATCCAGTCGATGCGCGGACAGCGATGACAATGGGTTGCCGCCCCGGCGATTGCTGGATTCCCGCCTGCGCGGGAATGACGGAGAGCGCCATCGCGAACTTGGAACTACTGAGTGAGAATTGCCGCACCCGTGGGAAGAGGCCGTCCAACCGCGGTATTCCGTTCCCTCCGCCACTCGGATAAAATAACGGCATGAACACCGCATCCACCGCCCCCACGTTGACCGCCGAGCAGCAACAAGCGCTCGACGCCCACGACGGAATCCTGCAGGGAGAGTCGTTCGTCCTGATGCGGCCGGATGTCGTGCTCGAGTGGTTCGGCTATGATCGTGCGGCGCTCGAGCAGGAATTGCGGCCGGCCTTCGACGAGGCGGACCGCGGCGAACTTGCCGCATGGAACCTCGATGAGTTCCTGGCGGAGATGCACCGCCGCGCCGCCTGCGAGTGAAGTGATGGCCGCAATTCTTCGCGCCGCGCGAGCCCAGGCGGATTTGGCCGGCATCTGGAACCACATCGCGGCCGACAACCCGGGCGCCGCAGATCGCCTGATCGGCGAGATCGACCAGATGCTGAAACGGTTACTGTCGAATCCCGATCTCGGAATTCGTCAGGACGAAATCCGTCGCGGTCTGCGCTGCAAGCCCGTTCGAAGGACGTACCTCATCTTCTACGAGTCGGCCGGAGACGACATCATCGTTCTGCGGATCCTGCACGGAGCGCGGAGGTACGAGGATCCGCTATGAATTCGATGAACATCCCGCCGCATCCCGTCCCCCTCGACGGCGCCGTGCCCACCGCCGTGCAGACGGTCGCCGCCGTCGTCGATCAGGAGCGGATGGCCCGCGACACGTATCGACTGCGGCTGCGTTGCCCGGAGATCGCGCGGCAGATCGTGCCGGGGCAGTTCTTCATGGTCCGCGCGCCGCATCGCGACGACCCGCTCCTCGGACGGCCATTCGCGCTGTACGACATCTACGAAGAAGACGGCATCCCGGCGGGCGTCGACTTCGGCTATCTCGTCGTCGGCAAGCTGACGTCGCTGATGGCGGCGTGGCGACCCGGCGATGAAGTCGAAGTGTGGGGCCCTCTCGGCAACGGGTTTCCGGTTCCGAACGCCGATCATCTGATCTTCGTCGCCGGCGGCATCGGGCAGACGCCGTTCCTCGCCGCCGCCCGCGAGGCGCTCGGCCTGCGCCGCTATGGCGATCCGCCCCGCGAACCGGCGCGAAAGCCCGATCGCGTGACGATGTGCTACGGCGTCCGCTCGGCGGAGTATCTCGCGGGACTCGCCGACTTTGATCTGCCGGGACTCGAACTGAATCTCGCGACCGACGACGGCACCCACGGCCATCACGGCTTCGTGACCGATCTGCTTTCGGAAACGCTCGACGCCGCCCGTAGCGGAATTCGCAAGAATTCCGTCGCAGAAGGGAACGGCCCCCCCGCCGGACCGGTCGCAATCGTCTGCGGCCCGGAACCGATGATGCACGCCGCCGCGGCGATCTGCGCGGAACGCAACGTCGAGTGCTGGCTGTCGCTGGAGACGCCGATGGCGTGCGGCTTCGGCGCGTGCTTCAGTTGCGTGACGCGCGTCCGCGAGGAAGACGGCGACTGGGACTACCGCCGCACCTGCGTCGAAGGCCCGGTGTTCCGCGCCGACCGCCTCGTCATGTGACCCAAGCCCGCGGGCGGCCCGCAGAGACTCTTCCCCACCATACAACCAGCATTCGAAGCGCCATCCCCCGTCCATGGTCGACTCTCATGACCTCGTCGTCCTCGGCGGCGGCATCATCGGCCTCGCGACGGCTTATCGCTTCGGCGAACGTTACCCGGATCGCCGCATCATCCTCCTCGAAAAAGAGCCGGAACTGGCGAAGCATCAGACCGGGCATAACTCCGGCGTGCTGCATTCCGGCATCTACTACAAGCCCGGCTCGCTCCGCGCGAACAACTGCCGCGACGGCCGGGCCGCGATGGTCGCCTTCTGCGCGGAGCAGGGGATTCCGCACGAAATCTGCGGGAAGGTGATCGTCGCGGTCGATGATTCGGAGACCCCGCGGCTCGAAAAGATCCACGAGCGCGGTCAGGCGAACGGCGTGACGTGCGAGATCATCGGCCGCGAGCGGCTGTCGGAACTCGAGCCGCATGCCGCCGGGGTGCGGGCCATCCACGTTCCCGACGCGGGCATCGTCGACTACGTCGCGGTCTGCCGCCGTCTCGCCGAGATCATCCGCGAGCGCGGCGGCGAAATCCGCACCGGCGCGCGAGTGACGGGCATCGAACAGCGCGACGGCGAAGTGATCGTCGAAAGTACGCAGGGGGAAGTCGCCGCGAGACTCGCCGTCAACTGCACCGGACTCTACAGCGATCGCACCGCGAAGCTCGCCGGCAAGGGACCGGATGCGAAGATCGTCCCCTTCCGCGGCGAATACTATGAATTGAAGCCCGAAGCCGAGCATCTTTGCCGAAACCTCATTTACCCGGTTCCCGATCCGCGATTCCCCTTCCTGGGGGTGCACTTCACGCGGATGGTGCAGGGGGGCGTGGAGTGCGGGCCGAACGCCGTGCTCGCCTTCGCCCGCGAAGGTTACAAGAAAACCGACATCAACCTCCGCGACCTGTGCGAGTCGCTGACGTACGCCGGCTTCCTGCGAATGGCGGCGAAGCACTGGAAGACCGGTTGCGGCGAGATGTGGCGATCGTTCAGCAAGCGGGCCTTCGTGAAGGCGCTGCGACGCCTGATGCCCGAAATCGAAAGCGAACACCTGCACGCCGCCCCGGCCGGCGTCCGCGCGCAGGCCCTGTCCCGCGACGGCACGCTCGTCGATGACTTTCTGCTGTTCGAGCACGGCCGCGTGGTCAACGTCTGCAACGCCCCGTCGCCCGCCGCGACCGCCTCGCTCAACATCGGCCGACTGATCGTGGAGAAACTGGCGGAGCGGATCGAATGAATCCGAACAACCCGTGGGCCAGCCTGCCGATCATTCGAGAATCTCCATCCCATTCACATTCGGGACGGCGGATTTGATCGTCTCACACAGCGTCGGTACGTCCGCGCGTTCCGCGAACAGAAGTGCGAAAGAATCGCCGCCGGTGTCGAGGTCGACCAACGCCCGACTGGACTGGGCCAGATCGGCGTTGATGTTCCGAAAGAGCTCCTCATTGTCGCCGGAGTGCTTCTCGTGCGCTTCCCAGCGCACTGGCAATCCCTGCGCGGACGGAAGATCCCGAAGTTGCGCGACGATCTCCTCGGCGCCTTCGCGCCAATCGACGAGTGCGATCAACCCCTTGCGAAGGCAGAAATCGAGCAGGGAGTCCCAGAAGTCGAATCCGTCCTGTGGAGGATCGAGCGCTTTCGCCATCGCGTCCCGCCATTCACGAATCGGCGCAGCATCGTCTCCCAGAACCCAGCGGGCGACGCGTGCGAGCGGTTTCGGAATCTCGATGCGATGACGTCGGGGCTTGCCGACCGGCCACGTGTGGCGGATGCGCTTCGCGGCGTCGCGCAGCCGTGGGTTGCCGTAATGCTCCAGCGCGTAATCGACGGCTTGGTTGACGAGGACCGCATCCGCGCCACGCGGCAACTCGGGTTGTTTCGGATCGTCGAAGTACGGACTCGGGGCTCCGATCAGGATCGCATCGACGGCGGCCAGACAGTGGAGCTTGCTCAGGCGGATCCAGCGATCGTACACGGGCCAGTCCGGCTGAAACTCGTGGAACATGGAGCCCCATTCCGGTCCAATGGGGGAATCGATGTGCTCTTCCAGCCAGGCGATCGCCGCCTCGTTCCCCAGCGCCGCGAATGCGGCACGGACTTTCGGATGACAGAGATCGTTGGTGCGCACGGACGGCGGCTTGGTGAGCAGTTCGTCGAGCGGGTCCATGAGGTCGCCTTTCCTGGAAGTCGTTCGCACCACTTGACCACGATATCCCACCGCTTGGCCCCGTTCAAGAACTTCTCCTCGGGGAAGACGCGCCGGGGCCACCCTGCGGCACGGCCGCAGGCTGTCGCGTCCTTCGTGGAAACGGATCGACGGCGATTCGATAGGTCGAGCAGGTGGCCATGAGATGTTCTTGCGGAATGGAAGCCGCAGGCGCGGCTTCCCGTCGCTATGCGCGACCGCGCCCGGCGGCCGGGTCGCCCTACGGATGCACTGAGGGACCGTTTCGCCTGTCACGGATTCCCGAGTAGGATTCGGCCGACTGAATGTGTATGATAGTCCAACACGATGAGAAGCGCAATGACGAACCCGACTCTTTACCTCGAAACCTCGGTGATCGGCTATCTCACCTCGCGCCCTAGCCGGGACGTGATCACAGCTGGAAATCAACAGATTACTTACGAGTGGTGGGACGAGCATCGCGAGCGTTTCGAGATATTCATTTCCGAGGCGGTCGTCGCCGAGTGCAGTGCAGGAGATCCGTCGGCCGCGGCGGAGCGACTGGCGCGTATCGGCGATATTCCGGTGCTTGTCGTCAGCGACGCGGTCGAAGCATTGGCGGAGAATCTCATCCGCGGCGTTCCGCTTCCCGACAAGGCAGCGGTCGATGCATTGCACATCGCCGTCGCCGCGATCAATGGAATGGACTTCCTTATGACATGGAACTGCGTACATATCGCCAACGCTGCCCTTCTCGACAGCATCGAGTCGATCATCGAGGCCGAAGGGTTGAAGTGCCCGACGATTTGCACACCTCAACAACTGATGGAGCCTGAAAACGATGTGGCATGACCCGATCGTCGAAGAAGTGCGTCGGTGGCGCGAAGCATACTCTGCGCGCTTTCATCATGATCTGAAGGCGATTTGCGAAGACATTCGCAAGCGAGAGAAGGAAGGCGGTCGCAAGCTGGTTTCTCGTCCTCCGAAGCTGGCCACTTCGGGTATGACTCACGAATCCCGGCCGGTTTCCCAATGACCCGCGCTCCATGCTCGAAGTCCCCACCCTCACCTTTCCCATCGAACGCCTCCGCGAGTTCGCCGAGCGTGTTTTCGAATCGTTCGGCGTGCCGCGGGACGACGCCGTCGTCGCGGCCGATGTGCTGGCGCTCGCCGATCTGCGGGGGATCGATTCGCATGGGATCGCCCGGTTGCGGGCGTATTTCGACATGCTCACGATCGGCCGCATCAATCCGCGGGCGAACGTGACCGTCGCGCGAGAAACTCCCGCCACTGCCGTCGTCGATGGCGACAACGGTCTCGGCCTCGTCGTCGGACCGAAGGCGAACGAAATCGCGATGGAGAAGGCCGACACGGTCGGCACCTCGTGGGTCGCCGCGTCGAACACGAATCACTACGGCATCGCCGGGTGGTACGTGCTCAAGGCGCTCGCGCGCGGGCAGATCGGCTGGTCGATGACGAACACCACCCGCATCGTCGCCCCGCT
>JBBDNT010000117.1:0-5527 GCA_040877445.1 Planctomycetaceae bacterium | reverse complement strand
GATGCGACATTCCCGATTCCTTTCGGGTGAGCGACCAGTGGAACCTTCCATGGACCAACCGAAGGATCCACCATAACGCTCAGTCGCATCAAGACTTCTTTCGCACCTGTCGGAAAAGGGTTAACGGCGTAGAGTGGCACCCGGCGCTTCACGGATAGTCCTTCCCGTTCAGGCTCCGCAGCACCGATTTCTGCCACTCTTCGAGTTCGCCGCGCATGCGGTTCACCACGTCCGCCTGGTTCGCGGCGACATCCGTCTCCTCGGCCGAGTCGTTCTCCAAGTCGTACAACTGCCACTGCTCGCCACCGGCGCCGCGGCCGGCGATGCGGTGCAGTTTCCACTTTCCGTCGATCCATGCCGCGTGACCCGGAAAACGGTCTTCCGGATACTGCCGGGTGATTCGCCAGTCGGGAAAACGGGTCGGGTTCGCGACTTCTTCGCCGTTCTGCATCGCCTGCATCTCGCGGAGGATCTTGTTCGATTGCGTGGGCGATCCGGCCGTCGAGTATTTCCAGAATCCCAGCGGCTTCTCCCGCGCGAATTCGCGTCCCTCGATCAGCGCCGCGATGCTTTCGCCATCGACCGGCCCCGGCTGGTCGTCGACCGTCACGCCCGCGATCTCGAGCAGCGTGGGGTAGATGTCGACCGTGCCGCTGGGAACGGCGATCCGCCGCGGCTGCTTGACGCGGGCGGGCCATTCGAGCACGGTCGGCACGCGAATGCCTCCTTCCCACACCTGCGACTTCTGCCCGCGCAATCCCGCGGCCGTGCCGGGCGGCAAATGCCCGTTGTCGGCGGTGAACCAGACGATCGTGTCGTCGGCGATGCCGAGTTCCCGCAGCCGCTCGCGCAGCCGTCCCATCGCCCGGTCGACGCCGGTGATTTCGCCGTAATAGTTCTGCAGGTTCGCCGGCAGATCCTTGTAGAGTTCGCGCAGTTCCGGCTCCGCCTCGTGCGGCAGGTGCGGATTGCCGAACCACACGACGGCGAGGAACGGCTGCTTCATCTTCGCGGCCGCACCGACGAACTCGAGCGCTTTCTCGACGGTGACCATCGAGCTTTCGCCCTTGGTCTCGATGACTTTTCCGTTGTGGCTGAAGAGCGGATCGTTCTCGTAGAAGTTCGGACTCGAGACCCATTCGTCGAAGCCCTGCGCTCCCGGGCTGGTCGCGTCGTCCGCGCCCACGTCGCCGAGATGCCACTTGCCGAAGTGTCCCGTCGCGTAGCCTCCCCGCTTCAACCCTTCGGCGATGGTGAATTCCTGCGGCCGCAGCGGAAGCCCCCACGAGAACACCGCCGAGCGAATCGGGTGCCGCCCGCTGAGCACGCTGGCCCGCGTCGGCGAGCAGACCGGGTCGGCGGCATAAAAGCGATCGAACCGCAGTCCCTTCGCGGCCATTTCGTCGAGCACCGGCGTCTGCAACCGCGGATGCCCGTTGTAGCCCACGTCCCCCCAGCCCTGGTCGTCGGTCATGCACAGAATGATGTTCGGCCGCTCGGCCGCCACCGCGGCGGAGACGCACACCAGCGCGGCGAGCGCTGCGGTCGTGGATTGGATCAAGCGGTTCATGGCGGGGTTCCTCGTAGGAGGTCGCGAGTGCGGACGGGCGGACGTGCCGACCACGGTCGGGCCGCCAGTCTAATCCGGCGGTTCCGCCTCGTGTAGTCATCGCCCGGCGCGAAGCCGCGCCAGGACAGGAAGCGAGCCTCCCGCGTCAGCGGGGGGAGCCGGTCAGGATTCGTCGACCGATGCCGGTCGATTCGACGCCGCTTCGTCCGCATCGCGCTGGGCGAGAAAATTCCGCACATCGGGGTGTTCGCGGATTTCATCGGTCGCCGTCTCCACGTCCGCCCCGTCGGACCACTTCGCATCGACCTGCGAGACCTGCAGGCGACCCTCGACGAGGCGGCCCAGGAACAACCGGCCGGCGGCGAGATCGAATTGCTGGGCATCGGGCTCGAAGTCGAATCCGGAGCGGACTCCTTCGAACAGCCAGTCCGTCGAATGAGGGTGTTGCCTCGCGCGATCGAATGGCAATTGGTCGAATGTCGCCGTTCCGCCGCCTGCGAGCGCATCGGCGCGGCAATGGACGCGGAGGACACCGAAATCTTCGCGGGCGATTCGGGTGTGGAAATGCGCGTGCTGGTCTTCGCTTGCCGTGCCGATTCCACCCTTCGGAGAGTCTTCGAAATCCTGAAAGAACAAGAAGACGGCACGACCGTTGATCTCGCCGGCGAATCCCGGCCGACGATCGAGATTCGCACCTCGAGCGGCATGGCTCTTCAGATGATCGGCCTCGGCGCATCCCGAGACGGCGGCCACCGCAACGAGGAGTGCGAATGCTGATCGAGGTCGGTTTCGCAACATAGCCGAAGTTCCGGGAGATGCGGGACCGGTATATTCCCTTCGCACGATGCCGGGGAACGAGTATCCGCGAAATACACGAGATGGAGCAAACTCGGTCGCCTATGGGAAGTGATCGCGATGGAAACAACCTCACGGCGGCCAACGGCCGATCGAACTCAGGTAGCGGCGCGTTTCGAGCGACTCGGCGCGATTCAACTGCAGCAGTCGCACGGTCGCTCTCCCTTGGGGAGTGAGCGGCACGATCGCTCCATTCTCCATGCGGAAATGATCGTTCCAATCATGGTGTCTCGGATGAAAAAGCGGAACTACGGCGCCGGTGTCCGGATCCACGGACGCGATATCGGTTCCCTTGAAACGATTGCACAAGAAACATGCGAAGGCGAGATTGCTCTCGATCGTCGCACCGCCGTGTTTGCAGGCGATGATATGGTCCGGTTCGTGGGGGAAGAACGCATCCTCCGATGGAGAGAGGCAGTACTCGCATCGCTCCGACGCTCGTGATTCGACGAGCCGACGAAGCGCCGCCGGGACATACACGCTCACGCCCCCGACTCCGCTCGAAGTTTCGCCTTCAGCAGCCGCATCAGCAACTCGACGTTCTGGAACTGCTCCAGTTCCTTCTCGTCCTGCTCCGTGAGTTCATCGTTCCGCATGAGTTCCAGGAGTTCGTGCGCCCGCTGCCGCGCCGCCGCCGACGGCTTGAACTCAAGGAGTTCGTCGCGGCTCGGGTTCGTCGCGAGAAATGAGGCGACCTCCTCGAGGAGATTGACGGGGCTTTCGACGACCGACATGCTGTTCCTCCTTCGACGCAAGCCACTCTACCATATTACGACAAGGCCGATCACTCG
Organism: Planctomycetaceae bacterium; assembly: GCA_040877445.1. Taxonomy (GTDB): domain Bacteria; phylum Planctomycetota; class Planctomycetia; order Planctomycetales; family Planctomycetaceae; genus JBBDNT01. Next base: position 2,311 of record JBBDNT010000117.1, on the reverse strand, counting down.
GAATGGCTCGACGTCGCGCTCGATGGTCGGAATGTCCAGCGGAATGAAGATGTCATACTCTTTCACCTTCGCCGGCTCCTTCGAGATGCGGGGCGGAGGCGTCGCTGCCGAGTTCGGTGTACGTCACCCCCGCGTCGCGCAGTGCCTTCACGGCCGCGTGATCGAGCACGTACGTGCGATCGGGCAGAACCATTCCCGCGGAATGCCGCAAGAGAATCGGGAGCGCCTTGGATTCTTCGCGCTTCGTCAGGCGGATGACCAGTTTCATCGCAGTTCCTCCCGCAGTCGTCGGAGCGATTTCCAAGGCGTTCATTATCGCGATGCGGTCGCCGCGGTGCCAGCCGTGATTTGGAAGTCGATCGGCGCGGCGTTATCCCGCGGGGCGCGGCCCGCGGGCTTGGACCGCTTGATTACGTCGACAACCCCAACCCCGGTTTCTGTTCCCGCCGCGCGACGCCGGTTTCCTTCGCCGCGTCCGACACCGCCTGCGCCACCGCTTTCGCCACGCGGCGATCGAACACGCTGGGGACGATGTAATCCGCGAGCACTTCCTCCGGGGCGATGACGTTCGCGATCGCCTCGGCGGCGGCGATCTTCATCGCGCTGTTCACGTCGCTGGCCCGCACGTCGAGCATCCCGCGAAAGAACCCGGGGAAGCAGAGGACGTTGTTGATCTGGTTGGGATAGTCGGACCGGCCGGTCGCGACCACGCGGGCGTGCTTCATCGCTTCCTGAGGATCGACCTCGGGATCGGGATTGGCGAGGGCGAACACGATGGCGTCGTCCGCCATGCGGGCCACGTCGTCGCCGGTCATCACGTCCGGGCCAGAGACGCCGATGAACACGTCCGCCCCGGCGATCACCTCGCGCAGCGAACCCGCGGCGCCGGCCGCGTTCGTGTTCTCCGCGAGCCATTGCTTGACGGGATTCCCTTCCCCCTTGCGGACCACCCCTTCGCGGTCGCAGACGACGATGTTCTTTACGCCGACCTCGAGCAGCAGTTTCGTGATCGCCAGCCCGGCTGCCCCGGCCCCGTTGACGATCACGCGGATTTCCCCCATCTCCTTCTTCACCACCCGCAGCGCGTTCTCGAGCGCCGCCAGCACGACGATCGCCGTGCCGTGCTGGTCGTCGTGGAACACCGGAATGTCCAATTCGCGCTCGAGCCGCTCCTCGATCTCGACGCACCGCGGCGAGGAGATGTCCTCGAGGTTGATCCCGCCGAACACCGGGGCGATGTAATGGCACGTGGCGATGATCTGCTCGACGTCCTGCGTGTCGAGACAGATGGGGAACGCGTCGACGCCGGCGAACTCCTTGAACAGCAGGGCCTTGCCTTCCATCACCGGCAGGGCCGCCCGCGGGCCGATGTTCCCCAGCCCCAGCACCGCCGAGCCGTCGGTCACCACGGCGACCATGTTTCGCTTGATGGTCAGGGTGAAGGCGGCCTCGGGGTCTTCGTGGATCGCCCGGCAGACGCGGGCCACGCCGGGGGTGTAGGCCATCGAAAGGTCGTCGCGGGTCTTGACGGGAACCTTCGACGTGACTTCGATCTTCCCGCCGAGGTGCAGCAGGAACGTGCGGTCGGAGACCTTGAGCACTTCCATCCCGTCCATCGTCTGCACCTTGCGGACGATCTCCTGCCCGTGCTCGACGTTGCGGGCGCTGACGGTGAAGTCGCGGGTGATGAAGTCCTGCCGGACGTCGACGATGTCGATCGCGCCGATCTGCCCGTCGGCCTCGCCGATGGCGGAGGTGATCCGCCCCATCTGCCCGGGGCGATCGGGATACTTGAGGCGGACGGTGATGCTGTAGGAGGGGCTTTGGATGGGCATGGTGATCGGTCAGCAATCCGTTGTCAGTAGGCTCAAGCCCGCGGGCAGCGCCCCGCGGGAGGTCGGCCGAGTGTAATTCGGTGGCGACCGTCCCTCCGCACTCTACCCCGCCCTCGCCGGATTGGGAAGATGCGTCGCCGATTCTTCGCGCGCCGCGTCGATCCTTTCGCTGCGGATTGCGGAGTCTCGCGGCGGGCAGGCCGGCGAAACCACGGCCTGGCGCAGGCGGCATGGGTTGGCGTTCGCGGGAAGCGCGATGCGCTATGCTTTCCGGAGGGCGGAGGGTATGGTGAACGCGGTCGATCGCCTCCGCCACTCGGACTTTCGGAATGCGTCACAACGGATCGAAACGAAGCGCCGCGCTGCGGTACGCTGGGCACGCGGCGTTTACGGAATTCCAGTAGGACGTCGTCAACTTTGAACTTGTGGGTCGACCGTAGGATGGATTGGCCATGACACGGTGAGGTCGCCAGGTG
>JBBDNT010000116.1:0-5537 GCA_040877445.1 Planctomycetaceae bacterium | reverse complement strand
CCCCCCCCCCCCCCCCCCCCCCCCCCCCCCCCCCCCCCCCCCGAAGATAGAAGATAGAAGATAGAAGATAGAGCGTTATATATCGTCAGATCGTGTCGTGTTTCGGCGAGGCTCTTTGAACGTCTTTCTTCTTTCTTCTTTCTTCCTTCTTGACTCTTCGCTCTTCACTCCCCCAGCAATTCCGCGGCGATGCGTTCCAGTTGCGTTTCCAGGCGGGCGTCGATCGTGCCGTGGGTCGTGCGGATGATGCAGCCGCCGCGAGTGATCGCGTCATCGGGGACGAAGCGGGCTTCGCCGCAGGCGGCGAGCGCGTGGAGCACCTGCTTTCCGTGCTCGTCCGCCGCCTCGACGTCGCGAGGGTTCATGCGGAGTTCGATGCGCGGCGAGCCGGCGGCGAGTTCGAGCGCGGCGGAGGCGGAGGCGAAGGCGCTTTCGGGATGCAGCTTCAATTCGCGATGAATCAGCTTCTCCGCGACGGCGACGGCGAGCCGCACCGCCCCCGTTTCCCATTCTTCGAGCCAGCGGTCGCGTTCGCCGGCGAGTTCGTCGGCGGCCTGCCGCAAGGCGGGGAGCACGTGGGCGAGCTTCTCCTTCGTGGTGCGGGCGGCGAGTCGTTCGGCTTGCTGTTCGATCAGTGTTTTCGCCTCGCCGAGCCCCGCCTCGCGGCCGGCGGCCCGGCCTTCGGCGACGGCCGCCTCGCGAATCGACTCGGCCTCGCGGCGCGCGTCTTCGAGAAGTTGCGCGGCCTCGCGGCGAACTTCGACGAGACGCTCTTCGCACCGCGCGCGAAAGTCCTCGAAGTTGAAGGCGACCTTGGCCCCCAACTCGCGGACCGACTCGGCCTTGAGGATGCGTTTGGTTTCAATGGTGGGCATGGGTGGTCAGTGGTCAGTGGTCAGTGGTTGTGAGTCTTCCGCCATTCGATCGTCGTCCGCAGCGCGTCATTCCCGCGCAGGCGGGAATCCAGTCGATGCACGGACGGTGATCCCATTGGTGGCCGCCTTGGCGATTGCTGGATTCCTGCCTGCGCGGGAATGACGATTCCGTGGCTTACTCAGCGGAACCAAAATTTCACAAGCTCTCAGTCGGCAGTCGGCCGATCCACAACTGGCAACTGACCACTGACTACTGACTACTGACAATTACGTGATGTACTGCTCCCCTTCCGCGCCGGCGGCGACGACGATTTCGCCGGCGTCTTCCAGGCGGCGGACGGCGTCGACGATCTGCTGCTGCACGGTCTCGACGTCGCTGACCCGCACCGGGCCGAGATATTCCATTTCCTCTTTCAGCAATTCGGCCGCGCGCTGCGACAGGTTGCCCAGGATCTTCTGGCGAATCTCTTCCGACGCCCCCTTCAGCGCGACGGCCCACTGCGAGTTCTCGACCTCCTTCAAGAGCGATTGGATCGATTTGTCGTCGAGCTTCAGCAGGTCGTCGAAGACGAACATCAGCCGGCGGATTTCGTCCGCCAGGTCCAGGTCGTCCTGCTCGAGGTTTTCGAGAATCCCCTTGTTCGTCATGCGGTCGGTGACGTTGAGAATCTGCGCCACGAGAGGCACGCCGCCGGTCTTTTCGAGCCGCTGATTGAAGGTCGACTTCATCCGGCTTTCGAGGCTCGCCTCGACGTCCTGGATGACTTCGGGACTGGTCTGCTCCATGTTCGCGATGCGGCGGATCACTTCCAGCTGCTTGTTCGAGGGCAACCCGCTGAGCACCTCCGCCGCCAGCGACGCCGGCACGTGCGACATGATCAGCGCGATCGTCTGCGGATGCTCCTCGACGATGAACGTCAGCAGGTTGTCGGCCCCGGCTTTTTGCAGGAACCCGAACGGCACCGAGCTGATCGACTGCCGCACGGTCTCGAGAATCTCGCCGGCCCCCTCCTTGCCGAGCGACTGCTCGAGCAGATCGTTGGCGAAGTCCATGCCGCCGCGTTCGATCTGCGTGCGCTCGCCGGCGAGGGAGCTGAACTCGGCGAGCACGGCTTCCTGTTGCTCGCGGGTGATGTCGTCCATCCGCGCAATCTGCAGCATCACCTGCTCGACGAGCGGCTTGGGCATCTGGCTGAGCACCTCGGCCGCGAGCGGCTTTTCCAGGCTCAACAGCAGAACGGCGGCTTTGCGGATGCTTTCCATGGCGGGTTTCGATTCACGTCCTGCGAATCAACTGCGGAATCGTGCTTCTCGATCGGTTTGATGCCCTAGTTCCAAGTTCCGAGTTCCCAGTTCCGAAATCGCGGAGAAATCTCCGGTGGGCGGGTTCCGAAATGGAACTCGGAACTTCGGAACTTGGAACGACCGATGTCTGTTTCTCCTCCGGGGCCCCCGTCTTTCACTTCGCGGCTTGAATCCACTTCGACAACACGGCGGCGGCCATTTCCGGATTGTCCCGGACCGACACCTGCAACCGGTCGCGGGCCGTCGGTTCCGGCGCGCGGGGCAGCGGGGTTTCTTCTTCATCGTCGTCGAACGGCGGGAACGGCGCCGGCGCGGGCGACGGCGCGGCCCCGCCCGCGTCCTTCGCCGAGCGCGACCCGCCGCGGGCGACCATCCACAGCGCCCACGTCGCGAACAATCCCAGCCCCGCCGCACCGCCCCATTGCGACGCCAGTTCGCCCACCGTATCCATCGTCGACGGCTCGAATTCGGGAACTTCGCCGTCGACGCGAACGTACGACGTGACCGTCACCTTGTCTTCCGTCGCGCCGATCACCGCCGCCACCGTCGCTTTCACGTCCCGCTCGACGTCCGCCTGCGTCTTGACCGGCCCGGTCGCGGGCGCGGCCGCCGTTCCGCTGGTCGCGGCAACTTCGGTTCCGCCGGCCTGCTGGGCGGCGATCGCCCGGTAATAGTCCTCGGGGATCGCCACCGAGACCTGCACCGCCTGGGGAATGGCCGTCTCCAATTCCTTCTCGGTGATCTCGAACGACGGAGCGCTGAGCGATTCGGTGTCCTGTTCGCTGAGGGATTGCGCGGTCGCGTTCCCCCCCGTCGGGGCCAGCGAGCGCGGTTGATTCGGGATCTGCCCCGGTTCCGTCGAAGAGGGGCCGCGATTGCTGGAGGAGGTGCGGGTCGACTCGATCACGCGCAGAGGAACCGACTTCTTGGGGTCGAGCAACTGTTGCCGCGCCACCGACGACTTCAAATTGTCGAGGTCGACCTTCACCGTCACCAGCACTTCGGGAATGTACGAGAGCGCGCTGCGGACCTCGCGGCGGAACTCGTCCTGGAACTGGCGGGTGCGGGCGAGGAACTCGTTCCCCTGCGGGTCGCTCGAATCGTTGCGGACGTGCGACTCTCCCGTGCCGAGGTCGAAGACCGTCACGTCCTGCGCGCGGAGATCGGGGATCATCGCGGCGACGGCGCCCTGCAGCGAGCGGACGAGCGGCGAAGAGACCTCGCTTCCGGGGCGCGGCTTGACGCTGACGGTTGCGGTGACGCGCGAATCGTTGCGAGAGAACCGTCCGCCTCCTCCCGAACGGGCCCACTTCACCGACGCGGACTGAATTTCATTCACGGCCTGCAGGGTGCGGTTGATCTCCTTCTCGAGGGCGATGTCCTTCATCGCCTGCAACTGGGCCGCACCGGTCCAGATGCTGAAGCGCTTGTCGAGCTGCTTCTCGAACTCGGAGAGCGGTTGCGAAGGCAGCCCGCCGTTGGCCAGCAAGGCGGCATTGTACTGCTCGGCCTCTCCGGCGGGGGCGAGAATCTGCGCCCCCTCGCGGCGGAACTTTCCAAGCCCCTTCTCGCGGAGCGTCTGCTCGGCGTGAATCAACTCTTCGGTCGTGAAGACCTTCCCCCACGAGAGCGGCACGTAGGAGGAAGTCGACGTTTCGCGAAACAACAACATCGCGAACGCCCCCGCCAGCAATAGCGGAACGACGATCAACGTCCCCCGCTGACTGGGAGTCATCGAGCCGAACAGCTCGAGAAATTGGTTCGATGTGCGTTTGAGGGCTTCCATGCGGGTTTTGTCAGTTGTCGGTTGTCAGTTGTCAGCGAGCCTCCCGCGTGAGCGGGGGGAGTGCGTGGGTCAGAGATCAGAAGTCAATACCCGGTATCTCATACTCACATCCGTAGATCCTTGATTTCGTTATACGCCTGCAAGGCGCGGTTGCGGATTTGAAGCAGCGCTTTCAGAGCGATGTCGGCCTTCTTCATCGATGTGAAGACTTCGACCTGGGTGATGTCGTCGCCGGCGAACCAGCTTTCCGCGGCTCGTTGCGCCTCGTTTTGCAGCTCCGCCGTTTCGTTCAAGCTCGACAACAGGAGATCCTTGAAGGGGGAATCGCCGCTCGCGGCGTCGGTCGCCGCCGGCTGAACCGCCCTGAGGGCCGCTTTCGTCGCCAGAGAATCGCTCATCCCGCCGATCGGTGTCATGGCATGACATCCTGCAAGATCGTTCGAAGATTACGTTGTCCCGCCGTTATTGATAGGTGAGGATGGATCGGCGCGAAACCGCAAGCGTCAGGCCCACCGTCACCTGTCTTCTATCTTCTATCTTCCATCTTCCATCTTCTGCCCCCCTATCCCAATATCCGCAATGCGAGCTGTGCCATCTGCTTCGACATTTCGATCGCCGCGACATTGGCTTCATAGGCGCGGCCGGCTTCGAGGGCGTTGACGAACTCGGTGACGAGGTTGACGTTGGGATATGCGACATAGCCGTCCTTGTCCGCGTCGGGATGGCCGGGGTCGTGCACCTTGCGCGGCGGCGGTTCGGAATCGACTTCGACACGGTACGTCACCCCGGCCCCGCCCGAAGAGGACGTGCCGTCGAGCCGAGTGGAGCCATCGACCTTCTCGGCTTGAAACCGAATGAGCCGGCGTTGAAAGGGCGCCGGTTCGCCGTTCGGTCCGCGGGTGGTGTGTAAGTTCGCGATGTTCCCGGCGATCGTGTTCATCCGCTGCCGCTGAGCGACCAGGCCGCTGGTGCTGATGTCGAGGGATCGGTACATGGGAGGAATAGTGAGTAGTGGATAGTGGATAGCGAGCCTCCCGCGTGAGCGGGGGGAGACTCGTCACGCGTCACTCGCTTACGCCCGTTCGCTGGCGACCGCTTCCAGCATGCTGAGTTGGGCGGCCATCATTTCGACGGCGAAGGATTGCATCATCGTGTTCTTGGTCATTTCCATCACTTCGTGTTCGATGCCGCGGTCGTTGCCGTCCTGAAACGTCATCCGCGCCGGCGGCGGCTCGATGGCCCGGAACAATTCATCGGGGAACGCCGAATTCGCCTTCCCGCCGCTCGCGTCGCGGGCGGAGACGGCCTCCTTCAGCGCGGTTCGAAACGCTTCCACCGGCAGGTCGCGGCGGCGGTACTCCGGCGTGTCGATGTTCGCGATGTTCCCCGCCAACACCTCCTGGCGGCGCTCGCCGAAGCGGGCGGCCTGTTCCAGCAGCGGCAACGTCGTCGAGTCGAAAAGTGATGAAAGCATGGGAGAGTCGAAGGGTCGAGGGTCGAAAGTCGAAAGTCGAGAGTCGAAAGTCGAGAGTCGAGAGTCGAGGGTCGAGGGTCGAGGGTCGAGGGTAGAC
>JBBDNT010000115.1:0-5582 GCA_040877445.1 Planctomycetaceae bacterium | reverse complement strand
AGTTCCTCATGCGGTGCCTGTTCACGATGTTCGCCGAGGACGTGGAGATCGGCGGATTCACCAAGGGCGCCTTCGCCCGCTTCCTCGAATCACGCCGCGGCAAACTCGACACGTTCGTCCCCATGCTCGAAGACCTCTGGCGGACGATGGACGCCGGCGGCTTCTCCACCATCCTCGAAGGGCAGTTGAAGCAGTTCAACGGCGGACTGTTCGAGGACCACACCGCCCTACCGCTCAACGCGGATCAGCTCGAATTGCTCATCGAGGCGGCCACCGCCGAGTGGCAGGACGTCGAGCCGGCCATCTTCGGCACGCTGCTGGAACGCGCCCTCGATCCGCACGAGCGGCACAAGCTCGGCGCGCACTACACGCCGCGGGCCTACGTCGAGCGGCTGGTGATGCCCACCATCATCGAGCCGTTGCGGGCCGAATGGGAAACCGCCTATGCCGTCGCCGTCGCGCTCGATGAAACCGGCAAACGCGCCGACGCCCGCAAGACGGTTCGCGAGTTTCACGAGAAGCTGTGCGAAACCCGCGTGCTCGACCCGGCGTGCGGCAGCGGGAACTTCCTGTACGTCGCGCTCGAACTGATGAAGCGGCTGGAAGGGGAAGTCCTCAAATCGCTCCGCGACTTCGGCGAGAAGCAGTTGCCGTTGCTCACGATTGACCCGCACCAGTTCCTCGGAATCGAAGTCAATCCACGGGCTGCGGCGATCACCGACCTGGTTCTCTGGATCGGCTATCTGCAATGGCACTTCCGGACGCGGGGCAACGACCCGCTCAACGAGCCGATCATCCGCAAGTTCCACAACATCGAATGCCGCGACGCGGTCCTGGCGTGGGACGCGATCGAGCCGGTCGTGGACGAGGAGGGGAACCCGGTGACGCGGTGGGACGGCCGCACGACGAAGCCGCACTCGGTGACGGGCAATGAAGTCCCGGACGAAACGGCCCGCGTGCAGGAAGTGCGATACGTCAACCCGCGGAAGGCCGAATGGCCACAGGCGGACTACGTCGTCGGGAATCCGCCGTTCATCGGCAACTCACGCATGCGGGAAGCCCTCGGCGATGGATACGCGGAAACGATTCGCGCCACGTATTCCGAACTGCCGGAGTCGTGCGACTACGTGATGTACTGGTGGCACAAGGCCGCCGAACTGACTCGACTCGGCGAGGTAATCCGATTCGGCTTCATCGCGACGAATAGTTTGCGCCAGACTTTCAACCGCCGAATCGTCGCGCCTCATCTTGATGCCGCCGACCCGCTGTCGATTGGGTTCGCGATTCCCGACCATCCGTGGGTCGATTCCGCGGACGGTGCCGCTGTGCGAATCTCGATGACCGTTGGAGCGAAGGGAGCCATGCCCGGCAATCTCCTCAAGGTCACTCGCGAATACGACCCCGGCGAACTCGGAGCTACGGTCGTGTTCGTTGAGAACTTCGGCCGCATCCACTCAAACCTTGCAATCGGCCCCGACGTGTCGAGCGCCGTCCCGCTGGAAGCGAATGCCAATCTCAGTTGCCCAGGCGTGAAACTACACGGTGCTGGATTCATAGTGACTCCCGAAGAGGCAGCCACGCTCGGTCTCGGCAGGATCGACGGATTGGAGCTCAAAATTCGGCAGTACCGAAACGGGCGTGATATCGCCTCGCGGCCGCGAAACGTCATGGTAATCGATCTTTTCGGGCTATCGGCTGACACCGTTCGGAGCCGCTTTCCCGAAGTCTTTCAGCACGTGTTCGCCCATGTAAAGCCCGAACGCGACCAGAACAACCGAGCAAGCTATCGCGAGAATTGGTGGATTTTCGGGGAACCTCGAAGCGCTTTTCGTCCGGCCCTCGCGGGATTGCCACGCTTTATAACAACTGGTGAAACCGCGAAGCATCGTGCGTTCCTTTTCTTGGACGCCTCGATCCTCCCCGACAACATGCTGATCAACGTCGCCCTCGACGATGCCTATTTCCTCGGCGTGCTATCCAGTCGCTTTCACGTCACTTGGGCACTTGCCACCGGCGGCCGCCTCGGCGTCGGCAATAACATCTGAAGTTTTTGCGGCGTGCGCAAATTCTCCGACCACGGATGACACCGATGGCACGGAAATCCGAAGGCTGGAATCACCACGAAGGCACCGAGGCACGAAGCACGGAGTTGCGAGGTCTGCGGCAATTCGCTTTCTTCGCACTGCAAACGTTCGACTTCCGTTCTTCCCGCGCGAATTTCCGACCACGGATTCCACGGATGGGCACTGATGAAGCGCGGATCTTGCGGCCGGTTCCTCTCCGCGAACTCGGCGGCCTCTGCGGTTTCGAAGAGGCCGGGTTGAAGTCGTCGAAGATTTCGAACCGCCGAGGGCGCCGAGGGCGCAGAGAACAGGAGCGCGAAGCCATCGAGGGACCGGCTCTGCCGCGACTTCCGACCATCGGGTTTCGCTCGTCGGCGAGGGTCGAACAACGGATATCCGTGTCGATCCGTGCGATCCGTGGTGAAAGCCGCGTCGGTTGCGGCTGTGCCGCACTGAGGTCTTGGCGTCCTTCTGTTCGAAGACGCTCATCAACAGAAGGGCGCGAAGTTCGCGAAGAAGCGAAGCAAATCCGGTCCGGCGGTTCGATGGAGCGGAGTGCGCCTCCGGCCGAACGGCGAACGGCGCCGACCCGATCGCGGCCCCAACCGGTCCCCCGCCACGCGCCATTTCTCTTCGTGGCTTCGTGCCTTCGCGGTTTCCTCGTCTTCGCATTTCCTTTGCGTCTTCGCAGGCGGCTTTGGTTGCGGCTTGGCCGCGCTGGGACATCCGTGGTCGCACGGAACGATTGCACCACCGAGGAGGCGTCCCCGAATCTGGCCGGCGCGTCGCCGATCGGCCATAATTCCCACATGGCGATCAACCGCACGAACATCGAGCGCGCCCTCGCGCATCTTCAAGAGGCCGATCCGATCATCGCGCGCGTCGTTCGCGACGTGGGGCCGTTCACGTTGCGGCCGCATCGCGATCGCTTCGGGCTGCTCGTGCGGTCGATCCTCTCGCAGCAGATTTCGACCGCGGCCGCCCGCTCGATCCGTCGCCGACTCGAAGAACTCGTCGCGCCGCGACCGTTCTCGGCGGACGTGCTCGCGGCGCTGTCGTCGGAGGAACTGCGTTCGGCGGGGCTTTCCGCGCAGAAGGCGGCCTACCTGCACGACCTGTGCGCCCACGTGCGCGACGGTCGCGTGAATCTCGCGCACATCGGCCGACGCGACGACGAAACCGTCATTTCCGATCTGGTCCGCATCAAGGGCATCGGCCGCTGGACCGCCCAGATGTTCCTGATCTTCGGATTGGGCCGGCTCGACGTGTTCCCGCATGACGACCTCGGCGTCCGCTCGGCCATCCGAAACCTGTACGGTCTCGCGGAACTGCCGGACCGTGGAACGAGTGAACGCATCGCCGAACCGTGGCGGCCGTTCGCTTCCGTCGCGAGCTGGTATTGTTGGCGCAGCGAAGACCGCCGCCGCGCATCGGGGAACGGCGCGGCCGACCAGGCGCACGCGCCGAATCCGAAAGCGTATCCCGTTTGAGAAATCGCCGATGACGCCCCTCCGCCCGCTCAGCCGCGACGAGGTCCGCGACGTCGATCGACTGGCGATCGAACAGTACGGCCTCCCCGGCATCGTGCTCATGGAGAACGCCGGCCGCGGCGCGGCGGAACTCCTTCAGTCGCTCGGCATCCACGGCTCGGTCGTCGTCTGCGCCGGCGCGGGGAACAACGGCGGCGACGGGTTCGTCATCGCCCGGCATCTCGACCTCGCGGGGCATGCGGTCCGCGTGCTGCTGTTCGCGCGGCCGGACGCGCTGCGGGGCGACGCGGCCGTCAATCATCGCGTCGTCGAGCGGGCCGGCATTCCGATCCATGTGATGGAAGACGATCCCGCGCCCGCCGACATCGATCGCGAACTGAAGAATGCCGCCTGGGTGGTCGATGCGCTGCTCGGCACGGGAGTCCGCGGCGCGGTGCGTTCGCCGTTCGATGCGATCATCGACGGCATCAATGCGGCCGGCCGGCCGGTGCTGGCGGTGGATCTTCCTTCCGGCATGGATTGCGACACGGGCGATCCGCTTGGAGTTTGCGTGCGGGCGGATCACACCGTCACGTTCGTCGCGCGGAAGAAGGGGTTCGACGCGCCGGGCGCGGCACGGTGGACCGGCGCGGTGCATATCGTGGAGATCGGGGCGCCGCGGCGACTGCTCGACATGTTCCGGTCGAACGGGGAATCGCGACCGTGATTGCGTTGCATCTCCAACGAACGTTTTCGAATCCGTCGGTTGCGGCGACATGGGCGCGCGACATACGTTGCGCGGAACGATCCTGCGCGCCCCGTAACGCTCGCCATTCGCTGAGGAAGTGCGCGCGGAGTCCCCCTCTCCCCTTTTGGGGGAGAGGGGACGGCGGCCGCGACCGCGGCCTTGAAACGAAAACTGCGTCGCACGCCTGCGTGGCATTGTCCCCCATGACCTCCAGCCTCGGCATCGAACTGCCCGATCTGCCCGCCGCGCTCCGCCGTTTGCTGCGGCAGATCCCGACCGGCCGCGCGACGACGTACGGCGACCTGGCGGAAGCGCTCGGCAGCCGGCGGGCGGCGCGGTGGGTCGGCGAGTATCTCGCCGATCATCCGCACGACGACGAGTGCCCGTGTCATCGCGTCGTCCGCCTCACCGGCGAGGCGGGGCTGTTCGTCACCGGCGATGCGACGGAAAAGCTCGCGCGCCTCGCGGCGGAAGGAATCGACAGCCGCGACGGGCGAATCGACCTCGAACGGCATCGCTTCTCCGCGTTCGCTTCCGACCGCCCGCTCGCGCCGCTGATCGAGTTCCAGGAACGACTTCCCGAGCGCGTGGCGACGCGTCCGTTCGACGGCATCCCCGAACTCGTCGCCGGCGTCGACGTCGCCTACTCCGCCGCGGGAGTCGCCTGCGGCGCTTACGTGCTGATGGAAACGGCGTCCGGCGAAATCGTGTGGAGCACGACCGTTCGCCGTGCGACCGCTTTTCCGTACATTCCCGGCCTGCTGTCGTTCCGCGAGATTCCGGTGCATCTCGAATTGCTGGCGCAGGCGGAGGCGGCAAACCGGCTCGCCCCGGTGTTGTTCGTCGACGGCAACGGCCGGCTGCACCCGCGCCGCTCGGGAATCGCCACGCATCTCGGCCTGATCGCCGGTCGGCCGACGATCGGAATCGGAAAGAGCCTGTTGTGCGGCAGCGTGCGAACGGCGGACGTCACGGTCGATGATCCGCGGCCGGTGGTCGATCGCGGCGAAGTCGTCGGGATGGCGATGAAGTCCACCGAGCGCTCGCGGCCGGTCTACGTGTCGCCCGGCAATCTGATGGACGTCGCCGACGCCGCCCGCCTCGCGCGGCACGCCTTCCGAGGCCACCGCCTCCCCGAGCCGTTGCATCAGGCCGACCGGCTCAGCAAACGGGGTTGACGACGAGAGCCGCGATCCGTCATTCCCGCGCAGGCGCTTTCCGTCTCCACGCGCACAGGCGCGTTCCGTCGGGGTGTGGCAATTTTCACTGGAGTGTGGAAAAAAGTCGGGTGGCGGGGGCGCT
>JBBDNT010000114.1:0-5585 GCA_040877445.1 Planctomycetaceae bacterium | reverse complement strand
GACATGGGCCAGCAACTGGGACATCGCCGGAATTCTTGCGAATTCCGCTACCGCCCGTGCGCCACGTCACTCCGGTAAAGTGTTACGGAGAATTCGTGATCGCCGGGCGCGACGGTCTTGTCGCCCGAGGGGGATTTCTGTTAGAAGGCCACCCTTTCATCCCTCCCGTTGCCATCATCGGCCGCCGCCTCCGCCGCGGCGGCTTCATCGAGGATCGTCGCATGGACGTGACGAAGTCCGCCTCACCGCGCTCCGCGACTTGGCGGCCGTCCCCTCGCACCGCGGCGCTGTGGGCGGCCGCTCTCGTTCCGTTCGGGGCGGCGCTCGCGGCGCATGCCGTCGGCTCGCAGCCGCGAACGCCCGCCCCCGGTCCGCCGCGACCGGCGCTGGCGATGGACCAGTACGTCATCAACCTCGGCGAGATCGACGACCGGCGATTCGTGGTGGGCCGTTTCGGCTTCCGCAACGCCGGCGATCGACCGGTCGAGATCACCGCGCTCGAACCGAGTTGCGGCTGCCTGCGGCCTCGACTCGACAAGCGGAACTATGCCGCCGGCGAAGCGGGGGAGTTCTTCCTTCGTATTCAGACGGCGGGCGAGGCGCCGGGGCCGCACGAGTATTTCGTCGATCTGAAGTACACGGCGCCCGAGCCGCATTCGGTTCGGTTGACGATGAAGGTGGTGCTTCCCGAGCAGAAGGTGGTCATCGAACCCAAGGCGCTCGTCGTGTACGCGCTGGGCGAGTCGGAGACGACGCACGAAGTCACGATCACGGATTACCGGGGGTATGCGCTCGAGACGGTCGGCGTCTCGTCGTCGTCGGAATTGGCGCGGGCCGAACTGGCGGGGATGGACGAAGACGAAGACGGTCACCGCCGAATCCGCGTGCGCGTGACCGCCGCGGCCCAAGTTCCGCCCGGCATTCACCGCACGCTGATCTCGGTCCGCACGAACGATCCGGAGCACGCGCTGCTGCAGATTCCGGTCGTGCTGCGCGGGAAGGACGAAGAGACGGAGCGCGGGGTACCGGAAGGCTGACCCGCCCTCGCCGTAGGACGCCTTCCAGATCGAAGTTGGAGGTTGGCGGCATGTAAAACGGATCGGCAATCGTTTGAGCGGCAAACGAACTGGCAGAACGATCGACCTCCGGCGACGTTCGAGACCTCACTGCCGGTTTGCCAATCCGTTCTACTACGTCGTCAATCTTGAAGTTGTGGGTCGATCGGACGGTCGGGTAGGACGGAATTGTATTCCGTCGTGCCCGGCAGCCGTTGAGGCTCGCAATGTGAGATCGCTTCCGTTCGCGATCATGGCCGGCAACGAATGCGAGCGGTTCGACTGGCGGACGGAATACGATTCCGTCCTACGGCGTCGCTGGTTGCTGATCCACTCGGACCCACAACTTCAATATGGATGCCGTCCTACGGACAACCCACAAGTTCGATCTGGATGAGCTGCGACCCGCCGGGGACGCGATCCAATCGCCGGGAACTTTTCCGGGCGTCGCCGGGCGGATAGGATGGACGGTTCCCATTCGCCGGGATGGGCGCGATTCGCTGGACTCTTCGGGAACGGCAACCATGAACGACGACTTCCAGCGGGATCCGCCTTCTTCCGACTCGGCGACGAGCGATCCCGAGGAAGCCCGCGAGCGCGAGGCGCAGGCCATCCGCGGACTGGCCACCGCCTATCAGACGATGCGCCGCGAGATCGGCAAGGTGATCATCGGGCAGCAGGACATCGTCGATCAACTGCTGATCTCGATGTTCAGCCGCGGGCATTGCCTGCTGGTCGGAGTGCCGGGACTGGCGAAGACGCTGCTCGTGAGCACGATCGCCCGGATTCTGCATCTGGCGTTCCGCCGCATCCAGTTCACTCCCGACCTGATGCCCTCCGACATCACCGGGACCGACGTGTTGCAGGACGATCCCGAAACGGGCCGCCGCACGTTCCAGTTCATGCAGGGGCCGCTGTTCACGAACGTGCTGCTCGCGGATGAGATCAACCGCACCCCGCCGAAGACGCAGGCGGCGTTGCTCGAAGCGATGCAGGAACGGCACGTGACGGTCGGCACGAACACGTACCGGCTGCCTCAGCCGTTCTTCGTGCTCGCGACGCAGAACCCGATCGAGCAGGAAGGGACATATCCGCTGCCCGAGGCGCAGCTCGACCGGTTCATGTTCCACGTGGTCGTCGAGTATCCCACCGCCGCCGAGGAACTGCGGATCCTCAAGCAGACGACGGGCGGCATCGAACCGGAACTGACGGCGGCGCTCACCGGCAAGCAGATCCTCGCGCTGCAGGAGGTGGTCCGCAAGGTGCCTGTCGCCGAGCACGTGTTCGTCTACGCCCGCGATCTCATCCGCGCGACGCGGCCCGCGGAAGCGGACGCGCCGGGCTTCGTGAAGGAATACATTTCGTGGGGGGCCGGTCCGCGGGCCGGGCAATATCTCATTCTGGGCGCGAAGGCGCGGGCGATTCTGGAAGGCCGGTTCCATGTCTCGACCGACGACGTGAAGTCGGTCGCGCACCCCGTGCTGCGGCATCGCATCGTCACCAACTTCCACGCCGACAGCGCCGGCGTCTCGCCCGACCGCGTGGTCGACATGCTGCTGCAAGCGGTGCCGGTCGCGCTTCAGGAACGCGCGCGGCGGGCGGTGGGAGAGTAGGGTGGGCTGTGCCACCAACCTGCCGGCCCCGGTGTCCTTGCAGGTTGCGGTTCGGTAACACATGACCCGGTTGGCGGAGTGGCCGATTCGAATTCGTCGGTCGACGATCGGGCGGGTAGGACGAACTTCAGTTCGTCGTGCCCGCCATCGCACACCGAATGCCCGACGTCGAAAGCACCATCGATCAACATCGGCGAGATTCTGCGGAGCGCATGGGGCGCGGTCGTCGCACGGCGAACTGAAGTTCGCCCTACGAAGGCCGCCGCGTCGAACTCGACCTCCGCCAATCGGGTAAAGTGTTGCGCGGTTCGAAATACGGGACGGTTGGAAAATGTGGGTCAAGATTTGCGGGGTTCGCGACGAGGCGACCGCGGAGTTCGTTTCCGCGGCCG
The DNA here is from genome assembly GCA_040877445.1 of Planctomycetaceae bacterium. Classification (GTDB taxonomy): domain Bacteria; phylum Planctomycetota; class Planctomycetia; order Planctomycetales; family Planctomycetaceae; genus JBBDNT01. The sequence goes on along the minus strand of JBBDNT010000114.1, from coordinate 2,525 downwards.
CGCCCGACGCGATCGGCCTCAACTTCCATCCGCCGTCGCCGCGCTGCGTCGAGGTCGAAACGGCGGCGCGAATCGTGCGCGTCGTGCCGAAGTCGATCGCCATCGTCGGCGTGTTCGTGAATGCCTCCGCGGACGACGTCCTCGAGACCTGTGCGGCTTGCGGAATCGAGTGGATTCAACTGCACGGGGATGAGCGTCCTCCGCTGCTCGCCGAATTGAAGCGCCGTCGCCCCGACTTGCGGTTGATTCGCGCTTTCCGCTTCGGAGCGGATGGTCTGGCGCCGCTCGTCGCGGATCTCGACGAATGCGCGCGGCTGGACGCGGTTCCCGAGGCCTGTCTGATCGACGCGCACGTTCCCGGAAGTTACGGCGGGACCGGGCGGACCGTCGCTTGGGACGCGTTGGCCGGCGCGCTCGCGGCGCAGCCGCTTCCGGCGCGGCTGATTCTCGCCGGGGGGCTGACCGCGGAAAACGTCGCGGATTCGATCGCCGCGGTCCGACCGTGGGGGGTCGACGTGGCGGGGGGCGTCGAATCGTCGCCGGGCGTGAAGGACGCCGACCGCGTTACGCGATTTCTCGCCGCGGCCCGCGGCGCGAGTTGAGCGACCGGAAGCGGGTTCGTAGCGGAAGTCGCAAGACTTCCGATGCCATTCCGGAAGCCGTCGGAATTCTTGCGAATTCCGCTACGCGGGGGGATGAGTCGGAACGTGGCGGTCCGGCCGGGAGCGGGATACGATGGGGCGGTCGTCGTCGACCGGCGGCGAGTTCACCACCGTGGAAACGAGGATCACCGCGATGAACGAGGCCCATGCTGTTCGGTCGCCGGTCGAATCGACATCGCACGCCCGGCTGCTCTTCTGGGGCTGCTTCGTCGCACTCGTCACCACGTCGTTCGCCTTCATGAGCCGGGTGCTGTTGATCGGCACTTGGGGGGACGAATTCGGCCTGGATGAGCCGCAGAAGGGGCGGCTCACAGGCATCGGCATCTGGCCCTTCGCAGTGAGCATCATTCTGTTCAGCCTGGTGATCGACCACATCGGCTACAAGACGGCGATGGTCTGCGCCTTTCTCGGGCATCTCGTCTGGACGGCGATGGCGGTCGCCGCCTGGTACATGGGGCAATCCGACAGGAATCTCGCGTTCCAACTCTTGTATTGGGGGAGCCTCGTTTGCGCGTTGGCGAACGGGACCGTCGAGGCGTTCATCAATCCGCTTGTGGCGACGATGTTCAGCCGCGAGAAGACGAAGTGGCTCAACATCCTGCACGCGGGCTGGCCGGCGGGACTGGTGCTGATGGGCATGCTGTTCATCGGGCTGGACCGCTTCGCTCCGAATGCCCCGTGGGCGATCAAGGTGGGGCTGATCGGCGTTCCCGGGCTGGCGTACTTCGCGATGCTCATCGGGCTGAAGTTCCCGCAGAGCGAACGGGTGACGGCCGGCGTGAGTTACCGCGAGATGCTTCAGGAATTCGGCATCGGCGGGGCGGTGATCGTGGCGGCGCTCGTCGTGCTGCAACTGATGGATTTCTTCTCGAACGGCAACACGCGGCCTCTCAGCGAGATCGAGAAGTGGACGTTCATCGGGATCGGCGTGGTGATGGTCGTCGCGTTCGGCGCCTATACCCGCACCTTCGGACGCGGACTTCTCCTGCTGCTGGTGCTGGTGATGATGCCCCTCGCGACGACCGAGATCGGCACCGACGGCTGGATCGCGGACATCATGGCTGGCGTGACGAAGGCCGGATCGGAAGGGGGATACCATTCCGCGTGGATTCTGGTCTACACCTCGGCGATCATGCTCGTGCTCCGGTTCTTCGCGGGGCCGATCGTTCATGCGCTTTCGCCATTGGGACTGCTCGCCGCCAGTTCGGTGCTGGCGGCGGCGGGATTGGGCTATCTCAGCACGGCGGGCGGACTGGCGATCATCGGCGCCGCGACATTGTATGGCATCGGCAAGACGTTCTTCTGGCCGACGATGCTCGGGGTCGTCTCCGAGCAGTTTCCCAAGGGGGGCGCGCTCACGTTGAACGCCATCAGCGGAATCGGAATGCTCGCCGTCGGCACGTTGGGCATGACCTTCATCGGCGCGCTGCGGGCCGACCGCGAGATCGTGGCCGTTGCCGCCAGCGACGCCGCGCGGGAAGTTCCGGGCCTCGTCTCCGAGGGAAGACTCGCGACGGTCGAAGAAAAGCGGATCTACGAAGTGATCGGCTATCGCACGATCGACGAGCAGCGGCTCGAATCGCAACTCGCGGACCGACCGGAAGCGGAGAAGGCGGTCAAGAAAGTCCGCGACCGCAGCGCTCAGGGGACGCTGCGGGACATGATGGTCTTCCCGCTGGCGATGTTCGTGGCCTACGCGGGGCTGATCATCTACTTCCGCGCCCGCGGCGGATACAAGGCGGAACTCCTCGCGGCCCCGGGCGTCGCGCCGCCCGATGACGAGACGGACGAGAAATACACCGGCGGAGTACTACGTCTTCCAGATTGAATTTGGAAGTTGGCGGCATGTCAGACGGATTGGCA
>JBBDNT010000113.1:0-5609 GCA_040877445.1 Planctomycetaceae bacterium | reverse complement strand
CTGCGCCATGAGGAAAAGATGTGGGTAATGACAAGCGCTTCGACCCCAGCCACCCGTCGCTTATGCGGAAGACTCGCATTGCGGGCGGTTCACCGCGACGAAAGCGGGACGATCAGCATTGTCTCGGTGTTCGCGATCTTCATGTTCACGATCCTGCTGGCGATGGTCACCAACGTCGCCAAGCACGTGGACGACAAGATCCGCATGCAGAACGCCGCCGACGCCTCGGCTTACACCGGCAGCGTCGTGATGGCCCGCGGGATGAACACGTTGGCGTTCACGAATCATCTGCTGTGCGAAGTCTTCGCATTGACCGCCTACATGCGCGAGGGGATCGCCCGCGGCGACGATTCATCCCGCAGCGACGCGACGCGGAACGTCGAATCGCTCGTCCCCGCCATCCTCGACGTGTGGGAAGAGATCGGCCCCGTGTTCCAACAGCACGGGGCGTCGTCCGGATACGCGAAGTTCGAGAATCTCGGCGTCGCGATTACCGAGAAAGTCCCCCACGAGCGGGCGCTCGTCGAAGCCTGGGGGAAGATGACGTACCGGCACGCGGAGTTGACGTTGCCCGTGCTCGAATACGTCCTCTCCGCCGGCACGTCCGGGCCGTCGAATACCGAGGGGGGACTGATTTCCCGGTTCCAACGGCAGGTGGTCCTCCGCACTCCGCGAATGGCGCAGGCCGCAGTGGACGAGATCTCGGCCCGCAACGGCGCCTCGACCGAACGCACCCATTCGGACCGCACGATGGAGGCGGTGCTGTGGCGGTCCGACGTGCGCAACGTCGATTACGGCGTCGATCAGGCGTCGCCCGCCGATCGCACGCTCCCCGCGGTCGATCCGTCGCCTCACGGCGTCGATTACGACCGCATTCCCGGGGTGCCGTTCGTCTCCTTCGAGTTGGCCAAGGAGGACCGGGCGTCCTGGTCGAACCGGTATCTCGGCGACTGGATCAACGATTGGATGGGACCGTACTTCGGGTATGGCGAAACTTGGCCCCGGCAACGCGGGCACGAGACCGCCAAGATGTCGCAGTACCGCAACCTGTGGCTGCACGCGACGCGGCGACGATTATTCGAACTTCTGACGGAGGAATACCCCGAGACGAACCTGCCGCACGTCATTCGAAATTGCGACCAACTCGTGGAGAACGCGCGAATCGAGGCGGAGTACACGTTCGTCGGCGTGACTCACTGGCGGCACGTCGACGAGACTTTCCCCCGATTGTTCGTGAACCGCATCGTCCGCGACGGCAACGGCGATTCTCTGACCTTCGCCCAGGCGACGGTCTTCTTGCCGCGACCGCGGCTCTCGCCTCCGTGGGACGAGCCGACGAACGATCCCGACCGGCCGTGGCGGCCGTGGTATGAGAGCTACCCCACCGCGTGGGCGCTGCGCGTGATGGACAACGGGCAGATTCAGATTCGCAATGGCCTGTTCAGCCAGAACTGGTCGGCCAAGCTCGTTCCGGCCGAAATCGAAACGCTGCCTGAAATTCTCCAAGCCACTTCGCCGACGCAGGGGTATCGCCCGCCGAATCTCGGAGGGCGCGGCATGGAGGACATTCGCAAGGTGAATTTCCATTGATCGAATCAATCGAACCGGCCGGCGCGCCGCTTGCGGTTTCGCGAAGGCGTCCAGTCATGAACGTGAATCGAAGCAACAGCCGACCGCCGCGCCGCGGCCTCGCCCCGCTGGAACTCGTGCTGGCGCTCCCCATCCTGCTGTTCGTGATGGCCCTCATCCTCAACATGGGGACCGTCGGGGCGTGGAAGGTGCGGGCGCAGGTCAACGGCCGGTACGCCGCCTGGAGACAGGCCGAAGCCCGCTCCGGACTCGGTTCCGATCCGAATCCCTACGGCTGGCAGGCGGGATCGCTGAGCAATTCGGCACAGCCGGCGCTGTCGTCGGTCGTGCCGGATTGGAGCACGCTCCCCACGCCGCCCACCGAACAACTGGTGCTGGGGCCGGTCGTCGCCGATCCGCAAACCGGAACGATCATCGTCATCGACAGGCAGCTCGAGATGTGGGAGGGATCCCGCGAGGGTTCCGCCAGCCAGACCCGCCGCTATCCGCTCTTGCCCGACATGGGAGGGGGGCAATACCGTCCCCGCGCCGCGACCGAACTGCTCGACAACGCCTGGGAATTCCACGGACTGGGCTATGGCAACAACGCCGACCGCCGAGCGGATCGCTGGTGGCGGCTCGACCCGCAGAACTTCCCCGACCCAACCAACACCGCCGAGCGCGACCTCGCCCATCAAATGCTCATCGCCGCGATGGCCGCGCTGCCCGACCCGGAGAACCCCGGCTATTTCATGATCGACCCGCTCGATCACGATCCGAACCTTGTCCGGCTGCCGCAGGTCAATCAACCTCCGGAGTTCCATCCCCCCGCGCGCAACACCGGGCAATACGACCCGGACGTCATCCGCAACCACGGCCCGGCCCCGATTCCCGCCAACGCCCGTTACCAGAACCTCGACCCGAATGATCGGAACGCCGAGCGAAATGCCTTGCTCAGCCGCATCCGCCGACTTCCGGGAAGCATGGCTCAGGAGTTCATCAGCCGCTACACGACGGAACTGAACCGCCTGCAGACGCCGCCGCAACCGGGTCAGCCGCCGCCGGCGCCGGGGCCGTATTCGATCGCCCAGTTGCAAGAGTGGATCAACCAGCTCAACGATTTCCGCAACAGCCTCCCGCCGCAGCACAAGTAAGGTTCGACGAAGCGAACTCGTGCCACTGCTTCCGCCGAGCGCGAACGGATCGCCATGTCGGTCGGATTGGATCGCTCGTCGGAAGCAGTGCCGGCGCGCCGTGCGGGCACTGCTTGCCGGAAGCGGTGGAGGGCGCATTCGCGTCGCCGATTCGTCCCCGCTTCCGGCAAGCAGTGGCACGACAGAACCTTCGTCACCGAGACCGCGGCAATCGAAAACCGGAACGATCAGGAACACTCCAGCGCCATGACCACCGACTTCGCCAACATCGCCGAACTGCAGGAACGGTTGGGAGGAATCCCTCCCGAACGGATCCGCCTGCACCCGCCGCCGGGAACCGCGACCGAGCGCGATGTCGTCCGCGTGCATGACCTCGAAGGCCGGACGTGCGAGTTGATCGACGGCGTGCTCGTGTATCGCGCCGGCACACTGCTGCGAGGACTCTGCCAGACAGAACTTGTCTGCCGAATCATGGATTTCCCGCATGTGCATGATCTCGGGATCGAGGTCCTGTCGAACGGTCCCTTCTATGTCGCGGCCGATCGGATCCTCGCCGCGGATGTCGCCTTCATCTCGTGGGACCGCATTCCCGGCCGGCGGATCCCGCGCGAGCCGGTCGCCCGGATCGTCCCCGATCTCACCATCGAGATCCTGACCGAAGGAAACACGATCGCCGAAATGGAACGCAAACTCCGCGATTACTTCGAAGCGGGCGTGCGGCTGGTCTGGCTGATCGATCCGCCGACGCGCACCGCGACGATCCACACCGCACCGAATCACTGCGAGTCGATCCCGCCGAACGGCTCGATCGACGGTGGCGACGTGCTGCCTGGATTCACGCTGTCGTTGCGGGAGTTGTTCGACAACGCCGAAGCGGTCGGCCCGCAGTGAGACGAGCGCGATGATCTACGACCCGCCATCAACACACCAAACGCCGGCGAGCGGTCGGCGTGAGCCGGCCGGTGAGTTCGACGTCGATCCGGCCTCCGAACGGTCGGCGATGCATCAGCAAAGCGCGGGGGCGGCGCCGACGACGCGGAGCGATGCCGACGCACGTGGCGAATCACCGGGGGGCTTACGCCCCCCGCTCGCCTGGGGGGCATTGGCGAAAAGAATCTCCGGCCGGACCACCGACCTCATCGCGATCGCCCTCATCGCGATCGCGGCCCTCACCGTGGGCCGGCAACTGTCCGGCTGGTGGAACACCGATTCCGAAGAGAACGCCAACCCGCTCGCGGGATTGCCTTCCAGCCAACCCGATTGGGCCGGCGGTTCGGTGCTGTTGGAACTCGGCGACTCCCCCGTCGCGATCCGCCGCGAAGCGTTCACCGGCGACGGGGACCAGGCGGTCGAGCGGCTCGTCGCGATTTGCCTCGCCGACGTGAAATCGGCCGCCCCGCCCGCTCATCCCGCCGAACCGCCCGAGCGAAAGATGCTCGATCATCTGAAAACGCTCCCGCCGGTGGTCCGCATGGCGGACGGATCGCGGGTGCATTTCGTCCCGGTGCCGGTGCCGATGACGGTCGGAACTCGCGATTTCACCCCCGCCACGGTTCCATCCGCGGCGCGCGGCGGCGATAATGAAGGTTCGGACACGGGGCGGCGCGTCGTCGCGTGGGGCCTCGCGATGCGGCAGGGAGAGCGGTCGTGGACGCTGTTCTCGTTCCGCTCGGGGCCGCCGGTCGCCGACGCGGGGGAAGCGGTCGCCATCGAACTGCCTCCGGGCAGTCGGCGCACGCTCGCGCTCCGCGGTTCCGCGGGAGAGCGGCTCATCGGTTTCGAAGGGAACGGATCCGCGGCGGAATGGAGGCGTCACTTCGACGCGCTCGCGGCGCGCCGGGGCTGGCGGGCGGCGGGAGACTGGCGGGTCGCCGCGGAAAGTCGAACGAGAGGCTTCGAGGTTCGAACCGAATCGAAAAGCGATTCCACACGAAAGATTCGCAGCCGCATCGACGTGCAATTCGGACCGGACGACCGCGGCGGTCATTCGGGATTGATCGCCGTCACGCCGCTGCCGGAAGAATGAAGAACAAGGTGAACCGATGAAAGGCGTCCCCGGACTGGTGATCGCCGCGGCCTTGGGCATCGCGGGGGCGGTGGTGAATTGGTTGTACATGGCGAGCATGTCGCAGGGATTGGCATCGGTCGAGTTCATCGCCATCGCCGACGGCGTCGCGATCAACCCGGAAGAGACGTTTCGCCTGGAGCATTTCCAGAAGGTCGAGATTCCCAGCGCGTACGTCGATCGGGGGAACCTCGCCTCGGTGGCGGTCAAGTGGAACGAACGACACAATCTCGACGGCATGACCGCCACGCGGGCCTTGTCGGAGGGCGAACTGCTGCTGCAGCAGGATCGGATCGTCAGAGGCTCCCGAAGTTTCTCCGAACTGGTCGGCGCCGACGAGCGCTACCGCACGATCGCGATCGACCCCGGCTCGATCGTTCCCGCGCGGATGAATCCGCGCGACCGCATCATGTTCGTCGTCCCCAGGCCGGGCGCCGCGGGGGGTGTCGAAGAGATCGGGCCGTTCCGCATCCTGGCGATCGGCGATCGGACCGAGCCGCATCAGCCCGCACGATCGTCCGGCCGAGTCGGCGATATCACGATCTTCTGGAACGAAAAGAACAGCGAGGAGCAGAAGGCGGTCGCCAGGCTTCCCGCGTCGGGAACCAAGGGGCTGCAGATCATCGGCCTCTCCGCCGCCGCCGAGCGCGACTCCGGACGTTCGAGGGCCGGCGGGCAGTAGGCAGTCGGCAGAGGGCCGAAATGGATTGAGCCTCGCAAACGGAGAGCACCGCGTACTCAATACTCAGAGACTCAATACTCAGAAGTTGTGAATCTTTCGCCATTCGATCGTCGTCCGCAGCGCGTCATTCCCGCGAAGG
>JBBDNT010000112.1:0-5618 GCA_040877445.1 Planctomycetaceae bacterium | reverse complement strand
CAATCCGTCTTACCACGGCTTCAACCGCCAAGTTCAAGCCTGAAGCGGTAGGAGGGGGGCATGTAAGACGGATTGGCAATCCTTCCAACGGCAAGCAAACCGGCAGAACGATCGACTTCCGGCGACGTCGAGGCCTCACCGCCGGATTGCCAATCCATCCTACGGAAAACCCACAAGATCAATGTGGAAGATGTACTACGGACAGCCCAAGTTCGATCTGGACGAGTCATTACGAACCGGATGGACGGCGATCGCGGATCCGTTGGATCAGCTTCTCCAAGTCGTCGATCAAGTCCCGCTGCATCCGATGAAACGTCTTGAGGCCGTTCAGGTTACGTGAGATCAGCTCCCATTCGATCGGCTCGCCGCCGGTTGGTTGGGGACGTTTCGGTTCGGGCTTCCCGGCATTCATCGAACGAGGTCTCCTGAACAGTGGCTTCCACAATGAAAATACACGATCGCGTATATTCGTCAAGGGCGATTTCGCGAAAATGAACGATTCTCGCGATCCCATCTGCCGCCGCCTGGCGGAACTTCGCGAACGGCATTACGGCCCGCGAGGCAAGGCGCGGTTCGCGCGAGCCCTCGGCATTCGGCCGAGCACCTATCAGCACTATGAACAGGACCGCACCCCTCCGCCGCATTTGCTGGTCGAGGCGGCGCGGCTGACCGGCGCCGACCTGCACTGGCTGCTGACCGGCGGCGGAAGTCCGGCCGCCGCGGAGATCGCGAAAACGCCGGCCGACGCGGCACACGCTTCGCCCGACGAGGCGGCTCTCGATCTCGCCGCCGCCCAGGTGCTCGGACGATTGCGGAGGTTGATCGCGGCGCATCCCGACGCGCTGCCGAACGTCGAGCGATTCGCCGATCTGCTGTCGGAAGTTCTCGGCCCGGGGGCGGGGGCGGCGGTCTCGCGAGACATGCCGCGAATCGCGCCGCGCGCCGCCACGGTGGAAAAGCCGCGATGGTCGCCGGAGCAACTGATCCCCGTACTGGGAAGCACCGCGGCGGGAACCGCGCGGTACTGGCGGGAGATGGAAACGAACTTCGGCGGACCGGAGGCGGACGCGCGGCTCGAACGGGTGTTGGCCGAGCATCAGGCAAGCGCGGTGCGGGCGGCGGAGATGACGGCCTCGACGACCGAATCGGCCGTCGCTCCCGAAGTGGCGTTGGTGCAGTTGTCGAACCCGGACGAGCGGGGGTTCGTCGAGTTCCTCTCTTGTCCGGAAGCGCGGGAGCGGTTCCCGCACTGCGTCGCCTGGCGGATCGACGGCGACAGCATGGCCCCCCGCTACTGCGACGGCGACCTCGTTCTCACCAGTCCGGACGAACCGGCCCTCGACGCCCACCCCTGCGTCGCCCGGCAGCGCGGCCAGATCGGCGTGAACTGCAAGATCTACCGCGTGGAGGGGGACGAGATCGTCCTCGTCCCGGTCAATGAGCGCCACGCCCCGCAACGCATTCCCGCGGACGAACTGCAATGGGCGCAGCGCGTGCTGTTCTCGGTGCGCTTGTCGCGCTGACGCGTCGGGCGGAGATGCTGAAACGCCGTGCGGGGATTTCCCCCTCTCCCCCCGGCTTGGGCGCGGGTGTAGAATACGATGCTAGGAAGCGATCCATTAGGCAGCGGCGGGGATTGATACTACCAGCAGCCGACGCCCGCGGATCGAGCCGCGACCGTGAGGGAAGTCGCCCCCGCCTCCGCGAGGGCAGGCACTGCGCGGGGATGAGTGAAGGCGCCGGCGCGCGTCATTCCCGCGAAGGCGGGAATCCAGAGGATGCGCGTATCTGCGGAGGCCACCGGTCAATGGTTTTCACGCCGCTGCCTGAGGCGGTTTCGCCGCGAACGTCGCGCGGCCGCGACGACTAAGGAAAGGATCGCCGAAATGAAGACGCGAACTTCGCCGCTTTCGAGGCGGAACCATATCGATGACCGGTCGTCGCGGTCGTTCGACGAAATCGAGACGTGCGCCGCCGAGGCGGCCGCGATCGAGGAAGGCGGGTTGGCGCGGTGTCTGTTCGTTCGTTACGGAGCGCGGGCGGTCCGCAAGGCGCGGCAATTGGCGATTCTGATCGTGGGCGTCTCGGTGCTCCTGATCGGCGTGGCCGGGATCGTGCTGCCGGCGGTGCCCGCCATCGTGCTGCTTCCGGCCGGCCTGGCGATCCTCAGCATCGAGTTCGTGTGGGCGCGCAAGCTGATGGTGCGTCTGCAAGATCACTTGAAGAAGGCCCGCGACCGCTGCCGGAACCGCGGCCGCGCCTGACGCTCGCGGTTTCGCGACACCGCGGGTCACGTGGAGGGTAGCGGCTCACTTCCCCGCCGTGCCGTTGGTCGCCCCCTTGTACAGCTTCCGCGCCAAGCGCGGGCTGAACGGGGTCCAGTTCGATTCGGCGTTCGGGTCGTCTTCGATCGCCCGGGCGAATTCGTGCACCTTGGCGTCGAGGTTGTCGATTTGCGCGAGCGCCACCGCCTCGGGGGTCATCGGCAGCTTCGGGCTGCCGAACTCGTAGCTGCCATGATGGCTGAGGATCATGTGCTTCAGCCGCAGCGCCGCTTCCTGGGGGAACGGCTCGCCGGTGAGCGCCTCGGTCTCGGCGATCTTCTCGCTCAGCAGTTCGATGGCGATGATCATGTGCCCCAGCAATTGCCCTTCGTCGGTGTACAGAAAGGTCGCGTCGTAGCTCATCTCGCGGACCTTGCCGAGATCGTGCAGGAAGATCCCCGCTTTCAGCATGTCGAAATCGATCTGCGGATACAGGTCGGCGATGCGGTCGGCGACTTCGAGCATGTTGACGACGTGCTCGACCAGTCCCCCGTGATAGGCGTGATGGGCCTTGACGCCGGCCGGCGCGCGAAGCAGGTCGGCCATCAGCGCGTCGTCGATGAGGAAGCACTCCAGGAGCGCCCGCAGGTGCGGCGTTTCGACGCCGAGCAGCAACTCCTTCAGGCGGGCGTGCAGTCGCTCGACGTTCTGCCCCGCCTGGGGATGGAAGTCGGCGGGGTCGAGTCCCGTGGGAGGGACGGCGTCGATCTGCGTGACGATCATCTGCAGGCCGCCCTGGTAGAGCTGCACCTTCCCCTTGACCCGCACGAAATCTCCCGCCCTGATGTGGTTGACGGAGTCCTCGCAGACGTTCCACATCAAGCCGCTGATGAGCCCGGTCTTGTCGCGCAAGCTCGCGAGCAGATACAGGTTGGCGTTGCGGTTCGCCCGCAGTTGCTTGTCCGCCAGCAGGAAGATGTCCTCGACGGCGTCGCCGTCCTTGAGTTGATTCAGAAAACGGCGGGACATGGGAGCTTTCAGCGGGAGGGAACGTGCGTCAGGCGCGCGGGGCGATTCGATTTTAGAAGCCGGCGGCGCGGGCAACAAGGGGCGGCGCGCGCCGATACGCGTGCGACGGGGTTCGTGATTCTTCGACGAGGAGAATCCGCCGTCCCGGTGAGCCCCAGAGGTCTCACGCGAAGGCGCGAAGAACAAGCGAATTCGCGGATACCTCGGAGGTCGTGAATCTTTCGCCATTCGATCGTACTCAGCAGAAGCAAAGTTTCACAAGCTCTCAGCGCGGCGCAGCCGCAACCGAAGATCGTTTTCGACGCAAAGACGCCAAGACCGCAAAGGATCGCAGAGAGGCTGGGATCCCGAATCCTTCGGAAGATCCCGCGCAGCGCGGCCGAAGCCGCGACCAGGACGGGATTTCCACCACGGATCAGCACGGATCAGCCTCGTCATCGCATCCGTGCCCATCCGTGTCATCCGTGGTCGCGAATTCGCGCAGAAAGTGCGGAAGTGAAACGATGGCGCCGCGAAGAGAAATGACTTCGAGGACTCGTTCTTCGTTTCTTCGTGACTTGGTGGTTCGATCGCCTCCCCCCGCTGACGCGGGAGGCTCGCTCGTCTTCGCGCCTTCGCGTGAGACGCTGAGCGACGCCCGGACGGATGGGAGAAGCGGCCCCGCGGGACGCGCCCTGCAAACTGCCTTGCATGTCCTGCGACGATGTGCGCGGGAGTTCCCTCTTGAAAAATTCCCGCGATCACCTTTTACTGCACAACAGCGGATGCGGGGCGCGGTTCTGCGGACGGCCCCGACATCGAATCGCCGCGACTCGATCGGAGGATCTTCCAGGATGCCGCACGCCGACACGCTCGCAGCGCGACCGGAGGCCGCTTCGGGCGAATCGCTCGACCTCGCCGCCCGATATCGTGCCGTGCGAACGATGACGCAACGATTGTGCGCGCCGCTCGCGCCGGAGGACCGCGTCGTGCAGTCGATGCCCGACGCCAGCCCCGTCAATTGGCATCTCGCGCACACCACGTGGTTCTTCGAGCAGTTCGTGCTGACCGCGGCATTCGACGGCTATCGACCGTTTCGGCCCGAGTTCGGGTTCCTGTTCAACTCCTATTACAACGCCGTCGGGGAACGGCACCCGCGCCCGCGGCGGGGAATGCTCACCCGGCCGACCGCCGTCGAGATCGGCGAATACCGCTCCGCCGTCGACCGCGCGATGGAGGAACTGTTCGCCCGCGAATCGACGGCGGAACTGGCCGCGATCATCGACATCGGCCTGCACCACGAGCAGCAGCATCAGGAACTGTTGCTGACCGACGTCAAGCACCTGTTCGCGCAGAACCCGTTGCGGCCGGCGTATCGGCCGATCGGTCGATCGGGTTCGGACGACACGGAAGCGACCTCCTCATCGAAGTTCCGCGGGAATGGCGGTCCCGGCGTGTCGCCGCTCGAATGGATCGATTTCGACGGCGGAATCCACGCGATCGGCCACGACGGGCGGGGCTTCGCGTACGACAACGAATCCCCCCGGCACGACGTTCTGCTGCGACCGTTCCGTCTCGCCTCGCGGCTCGTCACGTGCGGCGAGTATCTGAAGTTCATCGAGGACGACGGATACGCGCGGCCGGAATCGTGGCTCTCCGACGGATGGGACGCGGTTCGCGACGAAGGTTGGCGAGCGCCGCTGTACTGGGAGCGCGGCGACGATCGGCGCGATCGAACCGGCGATTGGCGGATCTTCACGCTGGCGGGAATGCGCGATCTCGACCCGCACGAACCGGTCTGCCACGTGAGCTTCTACGAGGCCGACGCATTCGCCCGCTGGTCGAACGCGCGGCTGCCGACCGAAGCGGAGTGGGAAGTCGCCGCGACGACCGCTTCGTTCGCCGGGAACTTCGTCGAGGACGAGCGGTTCCATCCGCGATCGCCCGGCGACGTCGGAAGCGCGGCCGATCGGCGATCCGTTCGACCGGGGCAACTCTTCGGCGACTGCTGGGAATGGACGGCGAGTCCGTACGTCGCCTATCCGGGATACCGTCCGCCGGCCGGCGCGCTCGGCGAGTACAACGGCAAGTTCATGTGCAACCAGATGGTGCTCCGCGGCGGATCGTGCGCGACGTCGCGGACGCACATCCGGCCGACGTATCGCAACTTCTTCCCCCCGCCGGCCCGCTGGCAGTTCACGGGAATTCGCCTGGCGGAAGATTCGGAGTGAGGCGCCGCAGTACGTCCCGCCTGCCGGGCGGGACGTGGAGCGCGCAGAAACGTCGCCGAAAGCGAACGGTCGAACCGTGGCGCCCGGTCGCGAATCCGGAGGCCGTGCGCTCACG
>JBBDNT010000111.1:0-5633 GCA_040877445.1 Planctomycetaceae bacterium | reverse complement strand
ATGCGCGGACGCGGATCAGATGGGTAGCCGCGTTGGTGATTGCTGGATTCCCGCCTGCGCGGGAATGACGGAAGGCGCCGCGCTCTGCGGAGGCCATCGGTGGACTATTTTCACGCCGCTGCCTAATTCCACAGAAGCCAAGCCAATCCGCCGCCGAGGGCGAGCGCCGCGGCGAGCGCGGCGATGATCCACGCGATCGCGGCATTTCCGGCCGCGGAACTCTTCCGTGCCGGATCGGCCGGCAGGCCCGCTTCGTCGGGACGTTCGATGCGGAAGCTGTGCACGCGGCCGATGGTCAACGTCGCTCCCGGCGGGACCGGCGATTCGCCGTGGACGCGATGATTGTCGATGTAGACGCCGTTCTTGCTGTCCAGGTCCACCACGTGCCACGCGTCCCCGACGTAGCGCAGCTCGCAGTGCCGGCCGGAGACGGCGGAGTACGGCAGGACCACGTCGCACTCCGCCTGCCGGCCGATCACGATCCGCGGCTTCTCCAGCGGGATCGGCACGCCCCCTCCGAGGGGGACGAGCTGGTAGCCGGAAATCGGCGTGGCGAACTGCTCGACGATTTCGCCGGCCTGCACCGAGGACACGGCGACGTGCGAACCGCTGGCGCGGCTGGAGTCGAAGGGATCGTCCAGCGAGATCGACGAGCGCGAGGGGCGCGTGTCGCCTCCGACCAGCGTTTCCTGCCGGGCGGACGGTCGCCGGCTCGAAGAGTTGCTCGTCCCGCCGCTGGTTCCGCCTTCGCCGAAATGTTCGCGGCCGATCGCGGTCGACCCGGTCGCGAGGTGCGAGAGCTTGCGGCTGTCGCGCTCGCGGACGACGCGGCGGCGGGTGTCGGCGGCGCGGATTTCGAGAATCCGGCGGAAGTCGAACACGAGCGGGCGACGGCGGGCGAGCGGACACAGCGCTTCGCGCACCTGCGAGACGTCGGCGAAGCGGTCTTCCGGGCGCTTCGCCATCATCTTCGCGATCGCCGCCGCGACTTTCGCGGGAACGTCGGGGACGAATCGCCGCGGGTCCGGCGGCGACTGCGTGCGGTGCGCCTCGATCTTCGCGGAAGGCGAATCGAGCGGGAAGGGGACCTTGGCGGTGATGGCGAAGTACAGGGTGGCGCCCAGGCTGTAGATGTCGGCCCGCGCGTCGACGTTGAAGCTGTCGAGCGACTGCTCGGGGGGCATGTAGTCGGCGGTGCCGAGGCAATCGTGCCCGAAGATCATCGCCAGGGAGAACTCGTCGGCCTCGTCCTGACCGTCGAGGAGCGCCAGGCCGAAGTCCAGAATCTTCACCCGCCCCTGGTGATCGACGAGCAGGTTCGAGGGCTTGACGTCGCGATGCACCAGTCCCATGCGGTGGGAATGCCGCAATCCGGCGGCGGCCTGGCAGATGAAATCGCACGCCTGATCCCAGCGAATCGGGCCGTTGAGCACGGAGATCTCGTGGACGTTGAGCGCTTCGACGAACTCCATCACCATGTAGCGAACCTGGCCGGTTTCTCCCATGTCGATGGTCCGCACGATGTGCGGGTCGTCGAGCCGCATTCCCGCGCGGGCTTCCAACTCGAACCGCGCGAGAATGCCGGGATCCTGCTTCACGCTTTCGGCGAGCACCTTGAGCGCCACGCGGCGGCTGGTGGCAACTTCGCGGGCGATGTAGATGCAACCCATCCCCCCCGAGCCGAGCAACTCTTCGACCTTGTATCCCCCGAGGAAGAACCCGCGATAACGCCCGCTCAGCAGCCGCTCGGCCTGGAACGACGTGAGCAGTCCGTCCGCCAGAAACGCCCGGGCGACCTGCTCCGGGGAGGACAGTCCGCGGGCTTCGTACCGCGCGGCGGCGGCGGCGATCGCCTCGCGCGGCAGAAGTTCGCTGCGCTCCAGCAGCGCGAGAAAATCATCGGCGACTCGGGTCGCGCCCATGTGACCGGCCGATTTCGCAAGATGGCCCGAATGGTCAGCCGAGGCACGCGCCTCGTTCCATGTTACGCCCCATTCTATCAAGCGATTCCGGGAATCCAACAGGGGCTCGCGAAAATCCGGCTTGCGTCGGGAAGCCGCTGACGGCAGACTATCGCATCGCGAATGCGAAATCGCGCCCTTGCGAATTCGGGCGGCCGAACCGGTTGGTCTCGATTTCGATTCGCGTCCGGGAATTCGCCGCGCGGTCGCACGGACGCGCCTCGGGCCGCGCGGCGGATCGGTCGCTGTCGCCTGCGAGGAGCCGGGAGTCAGACATGGCGGTTGGATGATCCTGAGACGGGCATCCGGCAATGGGGATTGCCGGTGGTCCACCGGATCCGGGCCAGAGGCGGGAAACCCGGCATGGCATCGCGGAACCCTGATCTCATCCGCATGGGCGACGCCCCGGCCACCGCGAAAGACGCGCGGGATCGGGAGACTCTGGTTCGGTCGGCGGAGCGCCTGTCTTCGCTGATGGGGATGCGCTCCTGCGGGATTCACGTGGTCGAATACATTCAACTCGATCCCGATCAGCCGTTCGAGCCGATCGTCGTCAGTTGGAGCGCCGGGGCGGAAGCGATTTACGGGCATTCCGCCGCGGAGGTGCTGGGGCGGTCCGTGTCGGTGATCGTTCCGCCCGATCGAATGAGCGAGTACTATCTCGGCGCCGATCGGTTGCGGGGCGGCGAAGAGATCGAGGAACTGGAAACGCAGCGCCTGCACAAGGACGGGCGGCTACTCGACGTGACGCTCAACATCGCCCCGATCGCCCGGGAAGGACTGGGCGTGGTGGGGGCGGCGGTCATCACGCAGGACATCACCCGCCGCCGCCGGGCCGAGCAGGCGCTCGTCGAAAGCGAGCAGCGGTTTCAGGCCTTCATGGACAACGGGCCGACGATCGCGTTCATGAAGGACGCGCGCGGCCGATACATTTACGCCAACCGCCGCTGCGCCGAAGCGCTCGGCCGGCCCGCGGGGGACTGGGTCGGACGAACCGACTTCGACATGCTCCCGTCGGACGTCGCCCGGCTGCTTCACACCCACGACGAACGGGTGCTGCGCGAGCGCCGCGTATTGCACGTCGAAGAGGAAGTGCGATTTCACGACGGCCGAGTCTTGCCGGTGCTGACCGTCAAGTTCCCGTTCGAGACGGCGGAGGGGAGTTCGCTCGTGGGAGGCGTGGCGATCGACGTCACGGAGCGCGACGCCTCGCGGAAGGAAATGGCGAAGCTCGTCGGCGAATTGCGCGAACGGGTCAAGGAATTGACGTCGCTGCACGATTTGGCGCGTCTGCTGCAGGACAAATCGTTGTCGCTGGCCGAACTGCTGCGGCGGGCGGCGACTCTGTTGCCCGTCGCGTGGCGGTATCCCGAAATCGCCTCCGCCCGGATCACGCTCGGGGGGGACGTGTTCGAGACCCCCGGCTTCGAAGAAAGTTGCTGGAGGCAGCGATCCGCCTGCCTGTTGGCGGACGGCCGCCCGATGACCGTCGAGGTCGCCTACAACGCGAAGCGACCGAGTTCGCCCGAGGGAGAAGGCCCTTTCGCGATCGAAGAGCGGAAGCTGCTCGAGAGCTTCAGTGAAATGCTCTGCGGACATCTCGACGCCTTGCGGGCCACGGAGGCGCTCGCCCGTTCCGAGCGCCGGCACCGGGCGATCGTCGAAACCGTGCGCGACGCCATCTTCACCATTTCCCCCAGCGGGCAACTTACCTCGCTCAGCCCGGCCTTCGAAACGATGACCGGCTGGAACTGCATCGACTGGATCGGAAAGCCGTTCACGCCCCTCGTGCATCCCGACGACCTGCCGTTCGCCCTCGAAATGTTCCAGCGCGTTCTCGAAGGCGAATCGCCCCGACTGTTCCAACTTCGCATCCGCAAGGCCGACGGGGACCACATCGTCGGGGAGTTCACCGCCACTCCGCAAACCGCGGAGGGTCGGCTCGTCAGCGTGCTCGGCGTGGCCCGCGACATCACCGACCGGATGGCCCTCGAAGAACGACTCGCGCACGCGCAGAAGATGGAGGCCATCGGCCGCTTCGCCGGGGGCATCGCCCACGACTTCAACAACGTGCTGACCGCGATCGGCGGTTGCGGCGAACTGCTGCTCGATCGACTTTCCCCGGCCGACCCCAAGCGGGAACTGGCCGCCGAAATCTGCGACGCGGTGCAACGGGCCGCCGCGCTCACCCGGCAGCTTCTGCTGTTCAGCCGCCGCGAGCCGCACGATCCCGCCGTGTTGGATCTCAACGAGATCGTGCGGAGCCTGCGGACGATGCTGTTGCGGCTGCTGGGGGAGCGGATCGAGCTGGAGCTGGAGCTGGACGAGTCGCTGGGGCGGGTCCACGCCGACTCGACCCGCGTCGAACAGTCGATCGTCAATCTCGTCGTGAACGCCCGCGACGCCATGCCCGACGGCGGGACGGTCGTCATCCGCACGCGCGACGTGCGGCTCGATGAGGGCTCCCCGCTGTCTGCCGCCGGACTGCGAAGCGGCCGATACGCGCTGCTGGAGGTCGTCGACACCGGGTGCGGAATCGACGAGGCGACCCTTGCCCGCGTGTTCGAGCCGTTCTTCACCACCAAGCGGCCGGGCGCCGGCACCGGCCTGGGATTGGCCACCGTGTTCGGCATCGTGCAGCAGTGCGGCGGGCATGTCGGAATCGACAGCGTCCCGGGCGAGGGAACGACGATCCGCGTTCACCTGCCGACCACGCTGGCCGCGGATAATCCCCCGAACTAAGATGGATTCGCCGCGGGGGCACGCGTCCCCGCGCCCCGCGGGATTCATCGAATCTTGATCTTTCCTTCGCGGAATCCACCGGGGCGACCCTCATACTTCCGCTGGAACGACCGCGGGGACGACATGTCGATGCACCTCATTCGCGATCTCGAGTCGCTGCACCGCGACGTGCTCTCGATGTGCGCGATGGTCGAAGAACTGGTCGACAAGGCGGTCGAATCCCTCGGCCGGCCGAGCGCCGAACTCACCGGCGATCTCGCCGTCCAGGACGACGAGATCGACCGCTTCGACGTGCGGATCGAAGAGGAGTGCCTGAAAATCCTGGCGCTGCACCAGCCGGTCGCGATCGACCTCCGCCGGATCGCCGCCGTCCTCAAGATCACCGGCGAACTCGAGCGGGTCGCCGATCTCGGCGTACACATCGCGGAGCGGGCCTCCGCGCTCGCCGACCAGCCCGAGGTGACCGTTCCGCCGAAGCTCCGGCAGATGGCCCGCCTCGCGCTCGACATGCTGCACCGCAGCATCGACGCCTACGTCGAACTGGATGCCGCGCTCGCGCGGGAAATCTGCGCCCAGGACGACGACGTCGACCGCCTCCATTACGAGATCATCCAGGAACTCATCGCCCGCATGAGGGAACGGCCCGAACAGATCGACCCGATCATGCACTTGTTCTCGGCGTCCCGGCACGTCGAACGCATCGCCGATCACGCCACGAACATCGCCGAGGACGTGGTGTATCTCGTCGAGGGGGAAATCATTCGCCATCGCAAGGTCGCGCCGGAGGGCAGTAGGCAGTAGGCAGTCGGCAGTCGGCAGCCACTCGCTTGCGGTTTCGCGCCTCTCGCCTCTCGCCTCTCGCCTCTCGCCTCTCGCCTCTCGACTCTCGACTCTCGACTCTCGACTCTCGACTCTCGACTCTCAACTCTC
>JBBDNT010000110.1:0-30720 GCA_040877445.1 Planctomycetaceae bacterium | reverse complement strand
CCCCCCCCCCCCCCCCCCCCCCCCCCCGGCCGTCATTCGAAAAAGGTAAACCGCTCCACGTCGGAGACGAGTTTCGGGTCGCGGCGGCGGAGTTCCGCGAGTCGCCGTTTCGCGTCGGCGACGTGAGGCGGATCGGTTTTCGCGTCGGCGGGAACGTCGCGCTCGCACAAAAGGAAGTAGCGGATGATGGCTCGCTGGATCGGCGGAATATCGAAGTTCTGCTTGTCGTACAGAGCGAAGATGCGTTCCCGAACGCTCCAATCCTTCCACCACGCGAGATCGGAAATCGCGAAGTCGACGATGTCGGAGCGATCCAGCAACAGGCGCACCGACTCGCACAACCGCTCTTTGCCGATCTTTCCCCGGCCGTGCTCCGCCATGAACCGGACCGCTCGGTACGTCGAGAACGTCTCGGAGAAGATCGCTTCGCGGTCGACGAGATCCTCGCGCTCCAGATTCGCCAGTCCACGCTCGCCCGCGAGCAGCAGATATCCTGTCTTCACTCCATTGATCGCCGGGCGAACGTCTGGATTCTCGGCGTTCGGCCGACCTTCCACGATTCGCTTGCGCAGCAACTCGGCGTCGCTTGCATCGCCGCACAAGCCCAACATGATGCCGTACAGTTCGAGCCGGCTGTCCGTCCGGGGATCCTTCTCGGCCACCCATTCGCGAAGTTTCGCGCGCGGCAGCTTGTCGGCGGACTTCGCCAGGTCGTCCGGGGAGAATCGCTCGATCTCCATGAAGGCGTCGGCCGACACGAGCGGGTCGTCGAATTCGAGAAACCGGACGAAGTACGCGACGCGATTCTCGACCGGTCCGTCCGCTGCGGGAAGACCGGCGATGTAGTCGAAACCGGCGTTCGGCAGCTTTCCCACGGAACTCCAGTATCCCTTGGGAGGATCCCCGGCGGCGTACCGCGCCAGCAGGAAGCGGTCTCCCTTTTCACCGGCGACGTACCGCGGGTAGGCGATCTCGTCGCCGACCGCGAAGTCCTTCGCGCCGTCGCGCGTGCGGACGATGCGGAACGTCGTGCTGCCGAGCGATTGGTTCTCCGACAAATAACGATATCCGGGCCGCTCGACGAACACGTCCTTCGGCGGGTCGCCCGCGACCCATTCGGCCAAGGCGAAGTCGGTGGATTCAGTCAAATCCTCCGACAACGTAAAGGGCCCGCACGAATACGGCCCTCGGGCGCTCGCCGTCGAGGCGATCACGGCGAGCGCCATGGCGACCGCGAGTCCAACGAAAGGGCGGCGCATGGGCATCGTCGGCTCTCCACGAATCGGTACCGGTCGTGAATGAATCACGCCACTCCAGGAATGTACACGATTCGCAGGCGACTGTCGACGCCGTTTCGAGCGGGCGGATGCCGCCGCGGATCATTCGCACGATCGCCTTCGTTCGCAGCGGCTCGCGAACGCGCGGGGAAGGCGAGCTTCAGTTCGCGGATGCGTCCTCGACCGCGACGACCTTGCCGATCGCCGCGGTCGCGGGCGCCCAGCCGTTGAGTTTGCCGAGGTTGTTGCCGATCAGCAGTTCGCCGTCCCGCACGTCTTTGACCAGGTGCAGCAGAAAATTCCCCTTCCACTCGACGAGGACCACGTCGTCGGGGCGAATGTCGGAGGCCTCCACCGGCGCGAGGGTGACGAACTGCCCGCTCTCGATGCGGCCGCGCATCGACCCGCCCACCGGCCGCACGCGCACTTCGCGGCCGGCGGCGAGTTCCCTGCGGGCGTCGTTCACCCAGCCCATCGAAAACCTCCATCATTCGCGGCTCGACGATGCCGCAGGTCATGTGCTTCGCTTGTATGGCGTATGAGCGTAATACTTCGGCCGATCGTCGAGTCGCACGTGCAGCCACGGGACGCCGGCGCCCGCGGTGCTGAGCCAAACCGGCTTCGCTCCGACGCGGATCGCGAACGCCTCGCCGACTCGCGTCCACAGAGAGTCCCGCTGAACTGCGTGGGCATCGCACGAAGGCCGCGAGATGACCATAGGCGGAATCGTCCTCCAGCGGGCACGGCACGACCATGACCGCATCGCCGCCGAGATTGGAGAACACGGCGACGCCGTTCTCGGCTCGATCGAAGTGTTCGGCGAACGCGTCGCGATCGGGACGACGCGCCAACTCCGGGCTGTCCAAGAGGACGAACTCGAATGGTCGGGAGATCGATTCGGCGACGACGGCGGGCGTTTCCCACCGGAACGCCGAGTACGGCGCATCCGCCAAAACGGAGTTGAACAGGGACCGAAAGCCCGCATCCTCCCGCCACGCGGCGACGACCTCCGCGAACGTCGCGCGGCGCGAATCGAAGTCGATCTCGAACCGCTGCCCGCGTAAGTCGGTCAGTTCGAAGCTTCGCGCGCTCCACATGTCCGATTTCCCTGGTTCGTCGTTCCCGCAACGCGTCGCAACCTCATTTCACTTCCGGCGGCGCCCATTCGCGCCACCGCCCGCTGATCGCCGCCATCCACGCCAGACAGACGCCCAACAGGCAACTGGCGATCCGAAAGAAGATACGAGAGCGATTCCGCGCGATGGAATCGGTCGCGGACGGAACACGGACCGAAGCGTTCATCCTCGTCACTCCGGCTCGTCGTCGATCAAGCCGTCAATCTCCCAACGCGGGCCGCAACACATTCCCGATGAACTCCGGATCGAAGATGCCCTCCCCGGCCGCGATCCTGCGCAACAGTTGATCGGACGCCGATAGCGGAGCGACCGTGCCGTCGCGGCGAATCGCGAAGAACGGTGAATTCGCCGGCATCTTCAGTTTCGTTCCGTTGACCCAGACTCCATCTCGCGAATAGGTGTGGCGGTGCACTCCCGTCGGCGTCGGTGGCGCGTCGGGATTGTTGGTCGTCGTGACGCGCAGTTCCGGATGCACGATGAACGCGTAGACCAGCGTGCCGTCCCGCTCGGTCACGTAGTGGATGGTATGGGCTACTTCGTCGTCTTTGATGTCTGCCCGACCGCTGGGCAGTCGCTCCGGCTCGAACAGGCATCCGCAGTTCATCGCGGCCGCCACGAGCACGATCGCCGTTACCCGATGGATCTGCGACGGTCCCTTTGATGGTTCGCGAAAGACTCGCATCCGCAATGCCTCGGAGTTGAACGGCAGATCGTCGTCGCTGGAGTAGCACCTGCGGATTCCCTGCGGTCGAGTCACGGTTCAACTCCTGCCATCCGACTCCACGCGGTCGAGGTGACTCCGTCGATCCGAGATCGTTTTCGCCTGCCGGTCCAGCTTCACGGCTTCCGAGACGGCGCCGGATCGGCAAGCTCTCTCTCCATCGCCTCGCGCTGCCGTTTCAATTCGACCCGCACCTCCGCGACCGAATCGAATCGGCCTTGCTCGAGGTCGTCGGCCACTTTCCCGACGAGAGCGTTGACTCGCGCCATGACGTCATTGAGCAGTTCGAGGTGCTCCGGAGACTGGAACGACGCCAGGACATCGAGTTTCCAGCGGCCGTCGATCTTCTTCATCTTCAACGGAGCGTTCGGATTCACATGCCAAACCGCCTCGTCGCCGTTCTCTTCCAACTTCCAGGTATCCAATTTCTGCAGGATGAGTTCGGCAGGCGCCATGGCCTGCATCTGCAGCCTTTTCCCCTCTTCTCCGAATCTCTTCACCGATGCCGTTCCCAACTTCCTGAAGGCGATCGACGTTTGCGCCTGAATCCGGGTCCACTCGGCGAGTTCGTCGGCAGAGACGAGGAACCGGCTCGCCGCGCGGTCGTCTCCTTTCGCGAGGGCCGTGTAAAACGCGCGAATCGCGCCCTTCGGCGTACTGTCGTCGGCCTCGACGACGTTCTCTTCAGGAGCATCGGATTGCGCCATGGCACTGACGGAAGCCAGCAACGAAGCGCCGAGCAGGGCAGGAATCACACACCGATTCATGTCGTTCATCGTCATGATTTCGCTCGAAATAGGTGGTACTACAACAACTCCCGAATCGGCTCGCCGTCCGAAATGGTCAGCGGGCGGTCGTCCACCGTGCGGTAAGTGATGGCCTGCGCGTCGTAGCCCAGCGCGCGGAAGACCGTGGCGTGGATGTCGGCGGGGGTCACCGGGCGGTCGTGCGGGGCGGCGCCGGTCGCGTCCGAGGCGCCCACCGCCTGGCCCCCGCGGATGCCGCCCCCCGCGAGCACCACCGTGTAGCATTGCGGCCAGTGGTCGCGACCGGCGGTCTTGTTGATCACCGGCGTGCGGCCGAAGTCCCCCATCCACATCACCAGCGTCGTGTCGAGCAGCCCGCGCTCGTCGAGGTCGTCGAGGAGCGCGGCGTACGCCCGCTCCATCGGGGGGACGAGGATCTTCGTGAGGCGGTTGAAGTTGTCGTTGTGCGTGTCCCAGATGATTCCGCCCGGGGCGCCGTTGACCGTGGTGACGAACCGCACGCCCGCCTCGACGAGCCGCCGCGCCAGCAGGTGCGACTGCCCCCACGCGTGCCGGCCATAGCGCTCGCGAGTGGCGTCGCTCTCTTGCGAGAGGTCGAAGGCGGTCGCGGCGTCGCGCGATTCGATCAGCGACAGCGCCTTCACGTGGTTGACGGCGATCTCCCCCGCGAGCGGCGTGTGAGGCTGATTACGATCGAGATCGCTCAGCAGATCGCGGCGACCGTGCAGCCGGCCGAGGCTCATCTCGCCGTCGAACGAGAGGTTCGGCACGCGGAAGTCCGGCTTGTTCGGATCGGCCAGAACGACGAACGGATCGTGGGCCGGTCCCAGGCAGCCGCCGAATTGCCCCGGCGTGATGTACCGCACGCTGTCGCTCAGCAGCGACGGCGTGATGACGTAGGGCGGCAGCGGCCCGCTGTAACCGTCGCGCTGCGACAACCATCCCACAAGCGTGCCCACGCTGGGCAAGTCGGCCCGGCCGGGGTGAATCAGCGTGCTGTCGATGCGGTACGGCCGCCCGACGATCGACCAGTACATACCCGAGTTGTGCCCCGAGTGCCCGTGATGCACCGCGCGCACGAGGGCCAGCTTGTCGGCGTGCCGGGCGACGTTCGGCAGCAGCTCGGTGACGTCGATTCCGGGAACGCTGGTCTGGATCGTCTTGAAGGGACCGCGGACCGTGTCGGAAGCGTTGGGCTTGGGGTCGAACAGGTCGAGATGGCTCGGCGCGCCGCAGTTGAAGATGAGAATCACCGATTTCGCGCGCGGGGCGACGGTTTCGCCGATGGTCGCCGCGGCGTGTGCCCAGCGATTCCACAAGGCGCCCGCCGCGCCGGCGGCGCCTGTCGCGAGCACGGTTCGGCGGGAGACGGTCCTCCGTTGTGGCAGGGTCTCCGGACCCTGCCACATTCGTCGACCGAAGGTCTCCGTGCTTGATCGCTCTCCGCCATCAACGCCGCGCGGGGTGGCCGGAGACCTGACGGTCGAATGGGCTGGCACGGTCGGGAGACCGTTCCAGAACAGGGGGGAATGGGCTGGCACGGTCGGGAGACCGTGCCAGAACAGGGGGCGGGAGACGGCCGGATCCGGAACGCGATCGGACGAAGACATGGCGACTCCCTCGAATGAGGCCCGAACTGCCGAGGACGCCGAAGGGGATCCCATGATAGCCGGACGCGGCCGACGGATCAACGCGAGTTGATTGGTCGATCGGACGTGCGTCGATCAGGCCGCCTTGCGGCGCGCCTGGCGCTGGCCGGGCTTGCTTTTCCAGCGGCGGTGCAGCCAGAAGTATTGCTCCGGAGCGAGACGGACCGCGCGTTCGATCGCCGTGGTGTAGCGCTGCGTGATCTGCCGGATCGCCTGCGGTCCGTCGTACTCCTCGGGGTCGATGACGTCGGTGTTGCCGAGTTCGAATTGCGGCCAACGCTGGTTGGCGAGATCGTCCGGAAGGCGTCGGGCGTATCCCACGCAGATCAGCGCGCGGTGCTGCATCGCGAGCAAGGCGATCGATTTGAAGGTCGAGGCGTCGTGCCCGAAGAATTCGACGAACAGTCCCTTCGAGCCGGCGTCCTGATCGCCCAGCATGCCGACGTATCCCCGCCGCTCGACGATCCGCACGATGTCGCCCGCGCCTCCTTTCTTGGGGATCAGCCGGTGTCCCGTCCGCTGACGATAGCGCGCGAACCAGCGGTGCAGAAGAGGATTGTCCATGTCGCGGGCGACGACTCCCATCCGCCAGCCGAACACGCCGAAGCAGTGATTCGCCAGTTCCCAGTTGCCGAAATGCCCGCTGAGCACGATCACCGGGCGTCCCGAAGCCAATAGCCGCACCGTCTCGTCGCGCTGCGGCATGACGACGCAATCGAGATGATCGGCCCTTCGCAGCTTGCGAGGCAACTGCACGATTTCCACCAGCAGCCGGAACAAATGCACCCACATGGCGTGAACGAGCCGGTCGACCTCCGCTTCGGGAACGTCGTCTCCGAAGGCCCGGCGGATGTTTTCACGGCAGACGGCGTAGCGAGTGATCCTCCGGGGCAGCCCGTGATGCACGAACGTCGCCAGCGACACCGCCAGCCGCACGCTTTGCCGCACGGAGAGGATGTCGATGGCGCAGACGATGATTCGAAAGACGAAGTATTCCGCCAGATGTCGGACGTGCCGGAGCATTTCCGGAGATTCCTCGGGTGGCGTGAGTCGGAGGAAAGACGCGGCGGGAGTGTCGCGGGAAGGGCGAATCGCGTCAAGCGCTTTTCGGCCCGTGTTGAACCAGCGTCCGCATCCGGTGTATGATGGAAAGGCAACTCCCGGCCGGCGCGGCTCTGCGCCGGTCTTCCCGCGGAGGCGACTCAAGGAGAAGCGGCATGGACGTCACTGGTCCCGGAGGGGTGCGGGGGGCATTCCCGGTTCGCCCCGTCGAGCGGACGGACGCGAAACCGCAAGCGCCGCGCCCCGCCGCGCTTCAGCCGGCGCGCGACGAACTCGACATCTCCTCGGTGGGGCGGGTGATGGAGGACATGACGCAATCATCGGAGATGCGGGCCGCGCGGCTCGCGCAAATCAAGGCGGACATCGAGGCGGGAACCTACGAGACCCCGGACAAGCTCGAAGCCGCCCTCGATCGCATGTTCCTGGAAATCGGCCCGCGGGACGAATAATGGAGGTCCATTGGTGACCGAGCTTTCCTCGGTGACAGTCGCCGTTTCTCCGGCGGAGAAGTTTCGCGAGTACCTGGCGACGCAGGGGCAGCGGCTGACGGCCGAACGCGCCGCGATCGTCGAGGAAGTCTTTTCCGATCACGAACACTTCGACACCGACCAACTGGTCGAACGGCTCACCCGCCGCGGCGACCGCCGCCGGGTGAGTTCCCGGGCGACCGTCTACCGCACGCTGAAGTCGATGGAGCAGGCGGGACTGCTGCGCAAGGTGGCGCGGACGGACGGTCGCGACGTCTACGAACACGATTACGGCTACCCGCAGCACGACCACCTGATCTGCAAGAAGTGCGGCTCGCTGACCGAGTTCCACAACGACGCGATCCGCACGGCGCTCGAGGAAATCGCCGCCGACCACGGATTCCGGATGTCCGGCCATCGGCTGGAGGTTCACGGCCTGTGCGACGAATGCTGCCGCCCGTCTCGGCGCGGGCAACGCTTGCCGGGCACCGTATAGGTCGGCAAGCATCAGTCGCGATCCGTGAACCGCGCGCGCGGCACGTTGTATGGAGGAAGTTCCACCGGCCGACCTTCTTCGAGCGTCACCTCGTACTCGCGATCGAGGAAGCCCGCCCGCTCGTGCCAGACGACGAACTTGTGCGTGCCGGCGGGGAGATTCTCGATTCGGAACTTGCCATGCTCATCGGTGATCGCCCCGTAGGGATGATCGAGCACGAGCCAATACGATCGCATCCAGGGATGCAGGTCGGACGCGACGACGATCGGCTCCGGTTCCGGCCGCTCGAACCGCATGGAGATCATGTCGCCGGGCGCTCCTTTCGGCTTGACGATCACGTTCACGCGGTCGTTGCGCCGCGGCTCGGTTCGCAGATTGGTGGCGATCGGGTCTTCCGACTTCGCCTCGACGGTCCGGCCGGTCCGCACGAACGATGCGTGCGGGCGGAACCGGCAATTTTCGATCGTGAACTCGAGCGGTTTCTCGTCTTGCGGACGTGCCTCGGGCGCCGCCACGAGCGATCGCGGCAGATAGACGAAGACATTGGCGATCCCCTTTGACTCGGGGTGCACCAGCACCGTTTCGTTCGGGATGTCCTGAGCGGCGCACACCGCGGCGTCGCGGAGCCGCGTACTCCCCGCCTCCACGAGTGGTTCGATCTTCGGCGGGTCGCCCTCGAACACAATCTGCCCCGTCACCACTCCGCCGATTTGCGCCTTGACCTGAACCTCGTCGCCTGCGTTCGTCCCGTCCGCGACCATCAACAGGCAAAGCGGCGTCACCAGCCCGACGTATGGAAGGCGTTTCATTGCGATCTCCAATCCAGGGTTTGGAATACGACGGCTTCGAATTCGATTCCGTGAGTCGATGGGGCGGGTAGGACGGAATTGTATTCCGTCGTGCCCGCAGACACTCGGCACGATCTCTTGGCGGAATTCCGCTGATCGAACGATGACATGAAGCTTGCGCTGGCGGACGGAATGCAATTCCGTCCTACGCCGCCCGCATCCAACCAATTCGACGAGCGACTGCGATCGATGGTTCCCACCAGGATCGCGAAACCGCAAGCGGCAGGGACAATCGGCGTTCAATCCGACCCCAATTCGCTCAGAAGTTCCGCCAGGTTCCGCCGCGTCTCCGGGTCGCCGCGGTCGGGGTACAGCAGCTTGGCGACGCCGGCGAGCTTGCGGGCTTCATCGTCGTCCCCCAGGCGGTGCGTCGCCAGCGCGTGGTGATAGCGGGCCTCGATCCACGCGTCGCTGCCGGGTTGCTCGAACGATTCGAGCTTCGCCCAGTTTCGCTTCGCGTGCTGCAGCGTCTCGCGCGTGCCGGTCTCCAGTTCGATGATCGCCGCCGTCCTGAGCAAGTCCTTGTCCTTCGGCAGCCGCGCCACCAGCGTTTCATAGACCTCGCACGCCCGCCGGGGTTGATTCGTCGCGAGGTACGCTTCGGCGAGACAGCGATCGAGCCGCAGCCGTTCGTCTTCGCTCAACTCCTCGCGCCGTCGGCCGAGCTGCAACGCCGCCTGCAATTGCACTTCGCCCAGGCCGCGCCGCGCTTGCGGCGTCGCGCGGCTGGTCAATTGCGTGAGGCCGTCGAGCACCGACAGCACGTCGTCCGTGCCGCTGTGCGAGAGTTCGCCGACGAGACGCTCCGCTTCGGGCATCATGCCGCGACCGGCGAGCGCCACGATCCGCCATTGCACCGCCGCGCGGGCCATCGGCTTCCAGACGGCGCTCGCCTCGACGGGAACGCCGCCGGGCGTCGCCGCGATCGTCGTCCAGCTCGACACGATCCGCCGCAACAGCATCTCCGCGCCATCGTAGTCCGGCCGGTCGCGATCGAGCAGAATCCGCGCGAACCGCAGCGCCACTTCGGCCTGCGGCGGGCTGAGCGGTCGATCGGGATCGGGAAACCGTTCGACGTAGCTTCCCAGCGTTTCCTCCGCCGCCTGCTCCCAACGTGCCGGGTCGCGGCCTTCCGATCGCAGCCGCTCGATGATCCGCTCGAAACACCGCGCGACCGCCCCTTGCGCCGCCGGCTCGCGCGGATGATCCGCCGGGATCGTCCGATAGATTTCCCATGCCTGGTCGAACTTTCCTTCCCGCTCGCGCAGGCCCGCGAGCATCCACCGCGCATCGTGATTGGTCGCGTGCGACGCGAACCGCTCCGCGTGCGCTTCGAGCGCCCGCTCGTACGCCGCCCGGTGCGGCTCGCTCGGCGACAGTTCGAAGATCCGCCCCGCCGACCACGCCGCCAATAGATGCGCCGCGGCCGCGCGCTCGTGCGTGGGGAATGCCTCGGCCAGTTCGCGAAAGTGATCGGCCGCGTCGGCGTACCGTTGTGACTGCGCTTCGATCGACGCGCGAACGTATCCCAATTCCATCGCCGCGTCCGCCTGGTTCGACGCCCGCGCCGCGTCGTAGCCTCGCTGATACTCGGTGATCGCCGCGTCGATCCGGTTCGCCGCGTACAGCGCCTCGGCTCGGCGAATCGTCTCGGCGAGTTCGGGACCGTACCGCGCCGATTGGCGGGCCTGCTCGAGCAGCATCCGGCAGCGGTAGGCCCAGTACCCGCCCACCTCGCGTTCCGCGCGGTCCGCCTGTTCGGCGACCGCCGTCTGCAAGTCCGCCGCCAGTTGCGATTCTCCCCGCGAGTGGGCGATCTCCCACGACGCGATCAGCCCGCGCACCCGCAGCCATCGCAATTCGCCCGACAGCGTTCCGACCGCCGCGCGATGTTCCGCCAACACCCGCTCCGCTTCGTCGGGACGACCGAGATCGAGCGCCACCCACGCCCGCTGCGCGGCGATCGCCTCCCGCACTTGGGGGGGCGGATTCTGCGTCAGCATGTTCGCCAGCACGCTTTCCGCGCGTTCCGGCTCGCTCCCCAATCGCAGGCACTCGGCCAGCAGCACGCGGCTGCTCCACGTCAATTCCGCGTCCTCGGGCGCTCCCGCCAGCCGACGCAAGCGCCCCTCGGCGTCGATCAACCACGCCGCCCGGTTCGGGTCGCGGCGGGGCGCGAGCTTCGCCCGGTCCAACAGCGCGAGCGCCTGCCGGTGCCGCACGTTCTCGAGCAATGTCCGCAGCCGCAACGCCGAAGGCCCACCGTCCGGCGTGCCGCGCGCGGCACGGGCGGCGGTGAACCGCGTTTCGAGCGCCTGCTCCGCCTCCGCCAGCCGCGCGCCCGCTTGCGCCAGCGCCGCGTCCGCCCGGCGAAGGAGAGCGTCGTCGTGCGCGAACAACTCCGCCTGCCAGCGGAGATACTCCCCCTGGGTCGCGCGGGCGAAGGCGCCCTGCGTTCGCACTTCGATCGCCCGCGGCGAGTCGCCGTGCTCCTTCACGAATTCGTCGAGCACGTCGAGCGAACGCCGCCACAATTCGTCCTGCTCGTCGCCCGAGGAATACTTCGCGTGCTCGGCGAACGTTCGCGACAGCTCGATCGTGAACTCGACCCGCCTCTCGGCCGACAAGTCCCGCCGGCCGAGCTGCTCGAAGCAATGTCCCTCCGCCAGACCGAACAGACCGAGCCGCCGCAGTCCGTCGAAGTACGCCGCGGTTCCGTCGTCCCCGCGCCCCGCCGACGCGCCGCACGACATCGCCGCGACCGCCATCAGGACGGCGAACAGCGCGCGGCCCGACGCGATTCGCCCGGCCGAATCTCGCTGGAAAGTGTCCCGCATTCCTCCAGAATAGGCGATCGCCACGTCCGCGGGAAGACGATCCTCCTTCACCCCGCCGCCCCTCCACCGTAGAATGGACCCGCCACGATCGGCCGAATCTCCAGAATCGTCCATCGCCAACCGATTTCCCGCCGCGAGGCCGCCATGATCGACGCCGCCATCCCCGCCGCCCCCTACGTCGGCTACAAGGGCCTCCCCCCGCTCGCCGGCGTCTGCTCCATGGAAGACGCCCTCGTCCGCGGGCTCACCGTCGATGAATCCGTCAGCCGGCTGAAGCGATTCCATTACGCGCTGAAGCGGCTGCACGGCATCTTCACTCCCCGCCTCACCGCCGAGCCGATCTACGAACTCAAGACCGCCTTCTCCCGGCACGCCTATCTCGCGGCCGAGTCGGTCGCGGCCTTGCGGAAGCGCGTCGGCGAGATGCGCGAGCCGCCGCTCGGTCTCGACGAAGTTCCGCATCCCGCCCTCGAAATCTTCTTCGACGAAATCCTGTGCAGCGCGCTGGCCGAAGAGCTGATCCTCGGCCTCTATGCCCATGCGATCCCCGCGCTCGCCCAATCGCTCGAACGATACGTCGCCGACACGAATCCATTGGCCGACGCTCCATCCGTCCGCGTGGTGCGGATCGCCCGGTTCGAGTTGGAAGAGATCGAACGCTACGGCGAACAGGCGATTGCATGCCTCGTCCCGGATCGCGCGAAATTCGCCGAGTGGGAACAGTTCCTCGACTCGTGCCTCGCCGCCGCCGGCGGTCTCGACGGGACGAGTCCCGCCTCCGACGACGTGCCCGACCGCACGCACTCGGCCACCCCCTACCAGTACGACCCCGTCCCCAGGCGGGACGAGCGGTTCGTCGATCCGTACAACGGCGGCGTCGATCCCGAGGCCTTCCTGTACGATCAGCGGTTCTCACCCCGCGACAAGACGGTGATGATGTACTACAAGCGGCTGCGGGAAATCGACGTCCCCGAGATGATGGCGAGCATCATCCACCAGACCCCCGACCAGCCCTGGGGCTACTACCTCGACATGACCCGCCAACTCTGGGACGAGGCCCGCCACTCGATGATGGGCGAAGTCGGCTTCGCCTCGCTCGGCCTCGACTGGTCCAAAATCCCCGTCAACTTCACCTGGTCGCTGAACCTCAACACGCAACTCGACCCGGCCGAGCGGCACGCCGTGCTGTTCTTCATCGAGCAAAGCCTGATGCCCAAGACCGGCAAGCGGTATGAATGGGAGGTCGCGAAACTCTCCGGCGACCCGCTCTCCGCCGTCTTCCAGGACTTCGACTGGGCGGACGAAGTCCTGCACGCGGCGATCGGCCGCAACTGGTACGTGAAGGACTTCCGCGACCTGCAAGCCTCGCTGGACTACGGGGAGAAGTGCTGGAACCAGGTGATGATCCGCTTCGGCGAATACCGCGAACAAGGCCTCACGCAGCACGCCAACTGGTGGCCCGAAATCTACCGCCAAGCCTGCGCCACCTGGCAAGTCGAACCCGACCCCCAAGCCCTCGACTTCAAAGCCAGCTACGAAGAAGTGGACGACCTGAAGGGCCACCTGGGCGTGGGGGCGAAGATCGCCGCGGAGTGAAGCCGTACACAACTCTTGGAGAAACCGCCCACAACCGCCAGCCCGTTATTTTCATCTCCCCTCACAAACGTAACACCGACGACCACTGCACCGCTAGGGTGATTGGAGTATTCAATGCACTTGGTTCCTTCAGAACGGCTTGTAACATCTGATCCGCGTGCTCGGCACCTTGTCGACAACCTTGCGACTATCTTCCAGGATCGCGATACAAAGGATTTCTTCCTTTACCACAGCTTCCCTCTTTACAAGGACGCTGATGGCAACTCCGTCTTAGCCGACGCACTCTTTGTTTCTCCGCACCATGGAGTAATTGCGTTTGCGCTGCCAGCCGGCGTCGCTCATCTCAGCGAGACAATGGGCCATTTCGAACAAGTGCCTGCTCACATTTATTCACGCCTGATCCGCACGAAATCGCTTCGCACTGGACTTAGCACGCTCATCTTAGATGTCAATGCGGTGATCGCATTGTTTGATGGTTCGAATGCGGAATGCGAGTACCAGGATATCCCAGTCGTCACGGACACAGCTACGCTGCGCGAGTTCCTTTCATCCTGCCAGCGCCCTGCACCATTGGAATATTCCATCTTCCAAGAGTTGCTCGCAACATTGGACGGCGCAAAGGGACTCATTCGGCCGGTAACTAGAAAGAACCCCGACGCTGGGCACAAGGCCAAAGTCGCATATTTGGTCGAGACGGCGATCAACGATTTCGACGTGCACCAGAAGCACGGCATGTATGGGGCGATTACCGGTCCGACACGCATCAGGGGTATCGCCGGCTCCGGGAAAACGGTCGTGCTTGCGATGAAGGCGGCACTGCTCCACCTCGCCAACCCAGACTCACACGTGTTGTATACATTTTACACAAAGAGCCTCTATCAGCATGTACGGCGTTTGAT
The DNA here is from genome assembly GCA_040877445.1 of Planctomycetaceae bacterium. Taxonomy (GTDB): domain Bacteria; phylum Planctomycetota; class Planctomycetia; order Planctomycetales; family Planctomycetaceae; genus JBBDNT01. Next base: position 16,965 of record JBBDNT010000110.1, on the reverse strand, counting down.
TACGCGCTTCTATCGGCAATTTGACGATCGCGATCCGGATTGGAACAAGATTCACATTATGCACGGCTGGGGAGGCAAGGCGACTCCAGGAGTATACTTCGACGCCGCCATGCGCCTTGGCATCACGCCACTCACATATCAGAGTGCGCGCGTCCCAGCGGCCCTCGAAAAATGCGATCCATTTGACTTCGCCTGTCGGCAAGTCGAACAGCACGCCTCATGCGCGCCGGTGTACGACTTTGTTCTCGTGGATGAGGCGCAGGATTTCCCTGCAAGTTTTCTGCGGTTATGCCACCGCCTCGCGCACGCCAGTCGATTCGTGTTTGCATATGATGAGTTGCAGAACATCTTCCAACCTTCGGCGCCGACTATCGAGTCTACCTTCGGGCCTTCTTTTGAACTTGCGGATGATGTAATTCTTCGAGTCTGTTATCGGAATCCGAAGGAGGTGCTGATCTGTTCTCACGCCATGGGGTTTGGGTTCTATGGGAAAAAGATTGTCCAAATCCTTGAAGGAAGCGAGCACTGGGAGTCGCTCGGATACAACGTTGTGTCTGGCCAATTTGCGGAAGGAGAGAGTGTCGTAATCGAACGCCCCGACGAGACCTCGTTGACCATTGTCTCCGAGAATGATGATATGAACGCAATCGTCTCTGCTACCGCATTTGACAATGACGGACAGGAAACCGCGGCGGTCGCACAATGGATTATTGGCGACGTCACTGAAGGGGGGCTAAGTCCAGAGGACATCATGGTCATCTCGGTCGATGACCGCCACGCTCGGGTGTATTTACAAGCGATTCAGCGACTGCTGGTTCGGAGCAACATCCCAGTAAACAACATTCACGAAGACGTCGGTGGAATGAAGGAGTTTTGGATTCCGGGTCATGTAACGCTTACGACCGTCCACAAGGCCAAGGGCAACGAGGCATTCGCGGTATATGTGGTTGGCGCGGACGCTCCGATGGATACACCCGGGGTGAGAAATCGAAACATGTTGTTTACAGCGATGACTCGCGCTAAGGCATGGTTGAAGATGTCTGGAGTTGGCGATGCCGCAAAACAGCTTGTGAAGGAGATTGAAGAGGCAAAAAAGCGGTGTCCGCGTATGGAGTTCATGCATCCCAGTTCAGCCGAGATCGAGTTGATCAGGCGAGATATTGCTGAGTCGGCAGATCGACGCACACGCCTGCAACGAGTGCTGTCCGAGTTGGCGGAGTTCACAGACGAGATCGACGCCGACGAAGTGATGGCAATTCTGAGAATGGGCCGCAGCACAAGGCGGCACCGAAATAGTGAAGGACGCAAGTCAAAGGATGGTTAGATATGTTAAGCAAAGGACAGTTTCACGCTGGCTTGGATAAAGCGGAGGAAGTGCTTCGTCACGCGGGCTTGCTGCTGGAGCGCAATGTATATGAAAGGAGGAGGCTTGGGGCGGCAGAGTTGTCAGGCCTAGACTACCCATCTACCTGGGAAGCGCTCTATGCATCGAACGATTACGATCTGCGTTTGAAGGATGGTGCGCTAATGCAATTCTGGCGGTCAGAAGCCGGGGATGGATTGTATTACTCGTGGTACGAGTCGCCGCACGACCTGTTGCCTTTCGATGAGTACGCACGAGCATATATCGCGAAGCTGCTAGAAGAGGAGGACACCGATCTTATCGATGAGTTCATTGGGGGTTGCCAATGGGAAATCCGGGAGGCTTATGAAGAGGACCGTAGAACGGCGATGCTGCGAAATGCCGTGACGCCCTTTCGATATGAGTACAAGCCATCGCAATATAGAGCTGGGGTTCATCCGGCGTCGCATTTGCACGTTGGGATTGAGAATGAGATTCGATTTGGATGCCGGCGTATTCTCACACCGATCTCATTCGTGTTACTCGTGTTACGCCAGGCGTACAAGACCGTATGGACGATGATGCTTGCCAGTGGTGTTGTTGTGGTGCATGCATCGCATGTTCGAGAAAAATTGCAGCTCGTTGGCAAGGAGTTCTGGTGTGGTGATGACGAGCTTGAGATGTGTTTAGAATGATTCAGGGCGGGTTTATTAGGGTTCTTCGGGCAAATCGGGGGGGCTTTGAAATCGGGCGTTGGTCCAAACCTCAGCTCGGGCTCAACAGGCGGGGGTCGCTCCGACCGGCTCACCGTCGCCTCAGCCTCCAGGAGACCGTGAAAGGCCGAGGCGACGGCGAGACGGACGGGGCTCAGCCACCGCTTTGTGGGTAACTTCAACGGGAATATGTTCTTGCGGCATCGAGTGGCCGTTCTCACTCCTCCTCGCCGATTCACCGGATGAGCCTTTGTTAGCGCATGGCATTCGATCGCAGCCGCGCGGAGGGCGGTGTGATCGTGCTTGCTCTCGTTACGGAACCCACGAGCGCCGCCGGCACCCTTGCCGACTATCGGGTGTCCCGAAACACGCACCGGCGGTGGTAGGCGAGGGCTTCTTCGTCCGGAGGGAAGCGGGTCGGGAGTTGTAGGGGGAGGCCGGCGATTTCGAGGAGGGTCGTGCGGTGGAGGGGCGTTGGGGATTCGACTTCCAGTGCCGGGGAGATCATGACTCGCCGATTTTCGTCGAAGCTCAGCAGGCCGCGGTCGAAGGCGCGGTCGTAGAGGGCGTGCAGCGCCAGCCCGTTGCGCGGGTCCGCCCGACGCTTTTCGTCCGCGCTCCAGGGGATGATGTGGCTCGCGTTGAGCAGTTCCGGCAGCGGAACCCCCGAGATCGCGCAGCGGTGGCCGTAGCTTGTCAGCACCGCGCGGCGGAAGAACGTCTGCACGCGGCGAGCGCGGATCAGCGATTCGATATCGGTGGGACCGGTCGGCGGGTTCGGCGCCGGATCGAGCGACCCGGACGCTTCGAGCGTCCGGGTCGCTGTGGCGGACGACAGGCGCTCGTGGGCTTCTTCCGCGGCGTGGGCGACTTGTTCCGAGTCGGCGGTGAACTCGTCCCACAGGGCCTTGTCCGCCCGGCCGGCGTTGCGGAAGCCGGCGACGCCGCGCTCCCGGTGGTACGGGTCGAGGCTGGCGAAGTTGCAGGCCTTGAACACGACCGCCGAGGGCGTGCGGCCGATCAACGCCGCCGCCTCGCGCACCGCCGGGTTGCGGGTGTGCAAGCGGCCGAACGGCTCGGCACAGTACAGCCGGAAGGCGATCAGCAGTTCGTCGGGACTCCAGGGGGCGGGTCGGGGCATGGCGGGCGCTTCGCGGGCGTGATGGCTGCAAGGGACCGGCACGTATGATACCCGCGGTTCACGGGAGGCGCAAACCGGCGGACATGATTCGACCCGCCCGAAGCAGCGCGTCGGGTGGGCTGTGCCGACGTTCGCAAGCGGCCCCTTTTCGAAAGGAAGTGTTCGCAATTCTGCCATCCACCGGTGAGTCCGCGATGTATGCGAGTTGATTCCTGCGGAAGTGGACGTCTGGACGATCTTGGTCGGATTCGACGCTGGCCATTCTCGCCCGCCTCGATGCGTGCTACCAGTGCCGGAAGCTGCTGCAGTCGCTGGCATACTTCGCCGCGGCTCATCCCGAACGGCTCGCAGAAGGCGACGCCGGCGACGTCTTGATCGATGCGAGCGTCCGCGAGCTGGCCACGGTCGCCGGCGTGGTCGACGCGACGATTCAAAACTGGATCGCGGGAGTGGAGCGGAAGGGCTGCCCAGGCCTGAAGATCGATCGCACCGATGGCGGTCCCCAGGAGAGTTCGCGGACCTGCTACTGGTGGGTTCTCCCCGAGACGGCCGTGGCCGCGACGCGGGCGCTTCCGCACGCCGATTCGACCGGTCCAACTCGGGAGTTAGACCGGTAGTTAGACCGGTCCAACCACCGGTCAAACTCCCTTCCAACCAATACTTGTTCAAAGACTTAAAGTCCAATACCAAACAATCCACGGGGGGCGGCGCGCGCAGCGCTGTCCCCGTCGATCGCCGCGATGGGCATATCGGACTGATCCGGCCTGAGCAACTCGAGCGCCTCGATGCGCACTGGCCGCACCTTTGGCAACGCTTCGTCCAACTCGCCGGCTATGACGATTCCGCCTTCCGGCAGGAACAGTTCCTCGCCTACGTCTGCTCCGTCGTTCGCGACAAATCACTGAACAATCCGGGGGGCGTGATTGCCAAGGCGCTGCGGAAGGGCCCGCGGTTCTGGATGGCGTTCGCCGACGCGGGCGACTACCAATGCGCCAAAGCGTTGATCGCCGGCCAGGCCGAACAACTCCGCCGGCGATCGGCCGTCCGCCCAGGCGACAAGCTCGGGCACGTCGACCGGGGGGGAATCGTCCGCGAGACGCCCGCGACGTTCGAGGATGCTTTGCGGATCGCCCGCGGGGAGCGCCCTGGTGTCGATCAACCGGGAACTCCGCAAGCGACGCCAAGGCTCATGAACGATTTCCTCCGCACCGCAGCGACCGTCGAAATCGAGGCGGCCGCGGCGAACGACAAGCCGGCCCGCGTGAAGATCGTCGCCTACAACGGCGGCCCGATCCGCGTGCACGGCTTCGCGTCGCCGGTGCTCGTGGAACTCCAAGGCATCGACGCCGACCCGAGTATTCTGCTCTTGCTCGATCACAAGCAAGAGACCGCGGCGATCGCCGGCACGGGCCGCCCGCACGTCGAAGCCAAAAGCCTGATCGTCGACGGCACGCTCTCGCGAACCGACGCCGGCCGCCTGGTTCGCCAGCTTGCCGCCGACGGAATCGAACTGAAGGCGAGTATCGGCGCCGGGATCGTCGCCCGCGAATTCATCCCGCCCGGGAAGTCGATCACCGCCAACGGCCGCACGCACACGGCGGACCGCGACGGGCTGCTGCACGTCACCGCCTCGCGGCTCTCCGAAGTTTCCATTCTCCCGATCGGCGCGGACGCCACGTCGACCGTTTCCATCACCGGCATTCACGCCCCCGGAACTCCCGCCATGCCCGAACCGACCACCACGAACCCGAACCCTGGAACGACCGCCCCCCGGCCGATCCCATCAAGGCCGAACGCGAGCGAATCGCGAAGATCGACGTCGCGGCCCGCGGCGACTGGGTGACGCAAGCGGACCGCGTGGAGCAACTCCGGGCTCAGGCCGTCGCGGAGGAAATCACGTTCTCAGCGTATCAGTCCGGGCTGCTCGAATGCATCCGGGCCGAACGTCCGAACGCCGGCGGGAACTTCCGCCCCGCCGGCCTGACCCCGCCGACCCGCGACATTCTCGAGGCCGGCTTGCACCTCCGCGCCGGGCAAGAGGCGATCGCGCTGCAGGCGTTCGGCGAGCGGACCGTCGAAGCCGCCCGCAAGCAAGGCATCGGCTCCCTGGTCGACCTCTGCCGCGCGACGCTCCGCGCGGAGGGGCTGGACCTCGGGGCAGCGCATCACGACGCGGTGATTCGCGCCGCGTTCTCGACCGCGAGCCTCCCGACCGTCCTGGCGAACACGCTGGGGCGGACGATGGTCGGCATCGACCGCCGCGTCATCGTGAACGACGACCTCGGCTTCGTGCAGAATCTCGCCCCCGCCCTCGGCCGGGCCGCCGCCCGCAGTCTGAACGATCTGCTGTGGGAAATGATCCTCGGGGGCGAGACCGCGACGTTTTTCGCGACGGCGAAGGGCAATCTGCTGGAAGCCCCCAGCGACCTGAGCGTGGCGAGCCTCGGCCTGGCCGTCGCCACGATGCGCCAGCAACGCGACTCCCGCGGTTCCGACATTCAGATGGAACCGGTCGCCCTCGTCGTCTCGCCGACGCTCGAACTGACCGCTCGGGCGCTGCTCAACTCGACCGAGATACTCGGCACGACCGGCGTGAACGGGAACCCCGGTTCGCGGCATCGTCCCGAATCTCGTGGTGGAACCCCGGCTGTCACACCGACAAGTTCGCGAACGCCGACGCCGACGAATGGTATCTCTTCAGCGGGCCGCAGTCGCATGCGGTCATCGTCGGATTTCTGGAAGGTCGCACGGCCCCCACGGTCGAGACCGCGGAGGCGAGTTTCGACTGGCTCGGGATCCAGATGCGAGCCTACTTCGACTTCGGGGTCGCGCTCGGCGATCCGAAGGGAGCGCTGAAAGCGACCGGCGAGCCTGGCGAAGAGGAAGAGGAAGGCTGACCCGACAACCGATTCATGGTCGCCGGCGGGGCCGCCACTTCCCCGCCGGCAGACTTCCCCGCGGCGAGTCATGATCCTTCTCGCCGCGGGGATTCTTCGATCCCAATTCCGAAGGCACTGTCATGGTCAACGCCGGAGCGATTCGAGCCGGTCGCGCCTTCGTCGAACTGTTCGCCGACGACTCCAAGCTCGTGAAGGGCTTGCGGGCCGCGCAGGCGAAGCTCAAGGCGTTCGGCGCGAGCGTGCAGAAGATCGGCGTCGGGCTGCTGGCGATCGGCGGGGCGATCGTCGGGCCGCTGCTCGGGGCGGTCAATGCCTTCGCCAAGGCGGGAGATTGGATCGGCAAAATGTCGGCGCGCACCGGCGTCGGCACCGACGCCTTGCAGGCGTTCGCGTTCGCGGCCGAACGCTCGGGATTCAAAATCGACACGCTCGAATCCGGCATCCGCCGCATGCAAAAGGCCATGCTCGACGGCGAGCGGGGATCACGCCTGGTCGAACAGAGTCTTGCCGACATCGGATTGTCGATGGCGGACCTTCAGGATCTCTCGCCCGAGGATGCGTTTCGGAAGATCGCGGCCGGATTGAACAACGTCCAAGACCACTCGCGCAAGGCGGCCCTCGCGCAGCAGTTGTTCGACGTTCGGCGTCGTCGCCGCAATCGTGACCGCACCGATCACGCTCAAGATCCTCGCGATCGGCGCGGCCATCGGCGGCGTGACCGCGCTGCTCGTGAAGTTCACCGAGGCAGGCCGCCACGTCGGCAATGCGTTCGGCGTGGCAGGCCGACAAGTGGGCCGCGCGTTCAAGCTCATCGGGCAGGCCATCGGCAAGGGCGCCATCGTCGATGCGTTCAAGTTCATGGCGGAGGCCATCCGCATTGTCTGGGACGGATTGCTCGACGACCTCGGGAATGCGTTCGACCGATTCCTGCTCGACGTGGCGCGGCGGATGGCGATTCTCGACCCCCAGGCCGCGAAGACTTTCGAGGCGGCGAAGCGGGGAATGAACATCGTCGGCGACCTGCAATGAGCGGGGAAGACCTCCCGGCCGAAGGCCGAGCCGAAGCACCGAACTCCCATTGCGCAGCGCCGCCCGTCGACGCTCGAGATGGTGAAGATCATCGAGCAACTTGGGCACGAAGCGCGACCTCTCTTCGAAGCGGCTCTCGCGACGGGCAGAAGCCCGCTGGAGATCGCGGCCGCGGAGATCGAAGGCATCGACGCGGATGGGGGCGCGCTCATTCTGCCGGCGGCGTCGGTCAGTGGCCGCGCGATTCGGAAACGCGAGCTGCTCCTCGACGCGGAGCTGGATCGGATCGTCCGCACGGCCAGCGGAGAGCGGACCGCTGGCCGCATCTTTCTGAACAGCCGCGGCGAACCGTGGAGCGCTGAGCGGCTGAGTCAGGTGTTTCGGAGTGCTCGCATGAAAGCCGGGATCTCGGCGGACGTCGTGATGGCAGGTCGCGGTGGAGGCCGCGCAAGTGAAAGGAAATGAACGTGCAACAGAGCAACCTTCTGACGACGGAAGAGGTCGCGCAGATCCTTCAATGCGGCACTCGCACTTTCGACAAACTGCGCAGCGCCGGCGAGATCGCATGGATTCCAGTCGGCCGCCTTGTCCGCTTCGATCCCGCTGACGTTGCGGCGTTCCGCGAGCGACGAAAACGGCGAGCGGCCGGCGAATCGGCGTCCAACTGAGTGGCACCAATGGCAAGCATCAGCACCGACGCCAAAGGCAACCGGATGATCCAGTTCACGGCGCCCGATCGAAGCGGCCGGCGGACGATTCGTCTCGGCAAGGTTCCGCTGAAGGATGCTCAATCGGTAAAGTGCCGAATCGAAGCGCTCGTCAGTGCGAAGGCGCTCGGGCAGCCGATCGACCTGAAGACGATCGAATGGCTGGACACGATCGGGCCGGCCCTCGCTGAGAAGATTGAGAAGGTTGGCTTGATCCCCAAGAGGTCGCGCCCTCCCGCTACGCTCGGCGACTTCATCGACTTCTACATCGCCCAGCGGACGGACGTGGAGAAGAACACGCTCATCGTCTGGAGGCAGACTCGCCGCTGCCTGGTGAAGTTCTTCGGTCCGACGATGGCGGTTCAGGAAATCAGCCGGGGCGACGCGGACGCATGGCGTTCGTGGCTCTCGAAGCAATCGAAGAACGACAGGGATGGGAACGAGGCGCTTTCGGAGAATACGGTCGCCAGGCGATGCGGATTCGCGCGACAGTTCTTCCGTTCGGCGGTCGATCACCGCCTGATCCAAGAGAATCCCTTCGATCACCAGAAGGATACGAAGGTCCGTGGCAACCCGCAAAAGTTCTACTTCGTGACGTCGGAGGATTCCGCGGCGATTATCGACGCCTGCCCCGATGCGGAATGGCAACTCATCTTCGCACTCTGCCGATGGGGCGGTCTGCGTTGCCCGTCGGAGCATCTCGCGCTGACTTGGGGCGATATCGTTTTCGACCGCGGCCGGATGATCGTGCACGCCCCGAAAACGAAGCGCCACAAAGGCAAGGAGAAGCGGATTGTCCCGATCTTCCCGGAGCTACGCCCGTACCTGGAGGCGGTCTTCAACGAACACGAGACGGCCGCGGGACGGACGCCGACGACCGACGCCCCGGTCATCAACCGCAAGAGCAACTCGAATCTGCGGACTCAATTCATGCGGATCATCCGACGGGCGGGGCTGAAACCGTGGCCCCGCATCTTCCACAATCTCCGCGCGACGCGACAGAACGAGCTCGAGGCCGAGCACCCCTCGCACGTCGTCTGTGCCTGGATCGGGAACAGCGAAAAGATCGCCCGGGAGTTCTATCTCCACCCCACCGAGGCGGAATTCGAGAAGGCGCTGCATAAAGCGCGGCAGCACCAAGCGATACCAACGCGCCGCGAGGCGAACGAAGCCCGCGAGGCGCGCGGGGCAGGCCCGGCGCGTCCCGGCGTGGTGAAATAGTGGACAGGGGGGGAATCGAACCCCCGACACCAGGATTTTCAGTCCTGTGCTCTACCAACTGAGCTACCTGTCCGGGAGTTGCCGGGCTTCCGGAGTCGGTCGGGTGGGTGGTCGCGGGAGGGAAAGGATATCCATTGCCGACCCGTTCGGCAAGCCGTCCCGAGCACCCCAGCGTCGGCGCCTTCGGCGACCTCGACGCTGCCGGCGGAGTCAGCTCTTGCGCTCCATCAGGTCGTGCTTGCGGAGCTTCTTGTAGAGGCCGACGCGGCTGAGGCCGAGCTTGCGGGCGGTGGCGGTGCGGTTGAAGTCGTTCTCGCGGAGCGCCTGCAACAGGATTTGCTGCTCGGTGACCGCGACGCGGTCCGCCAGGCTGCTCTCGGGGGGAAGCCGGCGGAGGTGCGGCGACGAGCCGCCGTCCAGCACCGTGCTGTTCAGGTCGGTGCGGGTCAGCCGTCCATCCGAGCTGAACAGCACCGCCCGCTGAATCTGGTTCTTCAACTCGCGGAGGTTCCCCGGCCAGTGGTAGTCCTTGAGGGTCTGCAGGAAATCCCGGGAGATGGTGTCGATCCGCATGTTCTGCTCGCGGCAGCAGTCGATCACGAACTGGATCGCGAAGGGAACGATGTCGAGCACGCGCTGCTTGAGCGGCAGCAGGTGGAACTGCAGCACGTTGAGGCGGTAGTACAAGTCGGAGCGGAAATCGCCGGCGGCGACCAGGTCTTCGAGATCGACGTTCGAGGCGACGATCAGCCGGGCGTGGGACGTCCGCGTCTCAAGCGAGCCGACCGGCTCGAATTGCCCCGTCTCGAGCACGCGCAGCAGCTTGACCTGCTCCTTGGGATTGAGCACGTCGATTTCGTCGAGGAGCAGCGTGCCGCGGCTGGCGGCCTCGAAGCGGCCCATCTTGGCGCGATCGGCCCCGGTGAACGCGCCGCGGGTGTGGCCGAACAGTTCGCTCTCGATCAATTCCGAGGGGAGCGCCCCGCAGGCGACGTGCTGGAAGCACTCGCGGGCGCGGTCGGAAAGCTGGTGGATCATGCGGGCCATGGTCGTCTTGCCGGTCCCGGTTTCGCCGGTGAGCAAGAGCGTCACGTTGCGATGCGCGACCCGCCGCAATTCCTCGATGGTGGCGAACATCGCGGGGGTGTACGTCATGATCGAGACGTTGTTCACGCTCAGGGCGCGAAACTCGGGGGCGCGGCGATGGCCGTTGACGCGTCCGCCGCCGCCGACGAAGTCGAGCACGTCGTTCACTTCCGCCTCCGGCAGCGAGGCGTGAAGGTGCCGGATCGCGAGCAAGTCGGCCATCACGGCGACTTCGATCGGGAGGTCGCCATCGGAAACGGCGATCAGATCCACGCCTTTCGATTTCTGGCTTTGGAGCGATTCCAGGAATCCGGCGGTTCCTTCGAGCAGGTGGTCGGGCCGCAGGTCGAGGAACACGGTCCCCAGACCGGCCCCGCGCAACAGGATCTCCGCCGCTTCGATGTTCGAACAGGGGTAGGCCCGAAGCTGGCACCGGGAAGCGACGGCACTTCCGAGATGTTCCAGCAGTTCCGAATCGGACGTCACGATCAGCGCCACGGGATCGACAGGCATCATGCACCACTCAGGAGGAAGCGTGCGGATCGAAGTTCGAGCGAGGTTGGTCGCGATCCGGGTCCGCACGAGCAGCAGGGAGGGATTACTGCCTTACAGTCCACTGTTTCCAATCATTTGCGTGTGATTCGATTCTTCGGCGTCGCGGCATGGATCATGTTGGAACTCTGGGTCGCCTGGGTTTTCTGGAAAGGTCCGATTACGCAACTTAGGTAGACTTTGCCGCCCCGGTTTTGCCGATCTTTCCTAAGATGATCGCACATGATGACGCGCTCGATTACGAAAGTAAACACCTTTTTCAGAAGTTTCCCGATATTCCGGGGAATTCCTTCAGTCATCACCTGAGACGAATCAAAGGTATTTCCCTAATGGACGTATTGACACACAGTCCGACGCGGCTCTCAATCCCGCGTTTTTCCGCGTTTCCCGGCCACCGACGGAGGCGACGGCTTGTCGTCGCGGCATCCGTGAATCCGAGGGCGAGGTGTCAACCGGCGCATCCATTCGCTTTCGCTGGCGCAATCACTCGCGAACGCCGTACCCCCGCGCGACGAAATCTCGTCGGCGATTCGACGCGATTTCTCGAACGACGGCGATCGTCACGAGGGGCGCTTGGAACCGGGCCCCGGTTCGAAGCGCGACAGGCAGCGCGGCTGGAATCGGTCAGTCGAGTTCCGCCAGCAGCCGGCGAACCTCCTGCGCCTGCTCCTCGGTCAATTGCAGATCGAGCGCCGCCTGAAGCTGGGCGCGGGCCGCCGAGGGGTTGCCCTTGTCGATGTGCACCTGGGCCAACTCCAAACGCAGGCTCGCTTGCTCCGGATTGACGAACAGGCTGTCCTCGAGCAGCGACTGCGCCTCCGCCAATCGGCCGGACTTGCGGTAGGCCCGCGCCAGCGTGTCGACGAACGACGGATGCAACGCATTCACCGGCGAACCGGCCCGCACCTGCTCCGCCACCGCGAGCGCCTCGCGCGGTTCGTCCAGATGGCTCACCAGCACCCAGGCCAGATTGTTCCCGGCGACCAGGTGCGTGGGCTGGGCCTCGAGCATCCAGCGGTAGTGGTCGCGGGCCTCGATGAACCGCTCGCGGCTTCCGCCCGATTTGCCTTCCGCCAACGCCACGTCGCCCAGCAGCCAGCGGGCCGCGAGCTCTTCCCCCCGTCCCGCGTCTTCCAGCGTGCGCTGGGCGGCGACGCGGGCCGCTTCGTACAGGCCGTGCTTGTAGAACAACCGCCCGAAAGCGACCGCCAGCTCGGCGGCTTCGGGATCCTCTGCCACCTTGCGGGCGAGTTGCTCCGCCTCGCCGCGCCGCTCGGTCGCGATCAGCAGCTCGACCAATTCGCCGACGATCGCCACGTCGTGCGGAGCGAACGCGAGCGCCTCCCGCAGCGCCGCTTCGGCCTGGGTCGAATCGTCGTTCAAGCGATGCAGCCGGGCGAGCGCGAGATGAGCCGCCGTGTCCTCCGAGCCCTCCGCTTCCACCAGCCCTCGCAGCGTGTCGGTCAGATCCTTCACGGCCGCCTGGAACTCTTCCTCGAGCACCGTTTCCCGCAACGCTTCGAGCCGCGCCAGTTGCACGTTCCAATCCCGCGGGTTCTGTTCGAGGATCGCTTCGGCGTGGCGGATCACTTCGCCGGGGTTCCCCAGTTTCTTGTGTTGTTCGATCGCCAGTTGCCGCGCCTGGACGAATCGCGGCTCGCGGCGCAGCGCCTCGGCGATCGCCTGCAGCGCCAGCCGCGGGTTCGACCGCTGCGCCCAGACCCACGCCAGGGCGTACGACGGACCGGCGAGCGACGGATTGTCCTTGGCCAGTGTCTGGAACTCCTCGACCGCCAACTGGAAGTCCTTCTGCTCCGTCGACAGGTGCGCCTTCGCCATCAGGAAGTGCAACTGCTCCGGACGCTTCACCGCGGCGGCGTCGACCAGCGCGCGCAGCGACTCGTCCCGCCCCGCTCCGCGGAACACGGCGATCAGCGTGTCGATCAGCGGGACCGGCGCCGTCGCCACGTCCAGTTCCTCACGCATCTTCTCCGCCCGCTCGAACGCGGCGTCCGTTTCGCCGGTGTCGAACGTCTGCAACCGCAACAGCCGGATCGTCCCGTCGATCTTCAGCGGCGATTCGCCGTCGGCAATGGCGAGATAATGGCCGCGGGCTTCGGTGAGCAGCGCGTCTTTCGCCTCCTTCTCGGCGGCGAGCGCTTCGGCCCGGGCGATGTCGCCGGCCAGCAGCCGGGCGATCTCCCGTTGATCGGCTTGCGTCCGCTCAAGCGCCCGCTCGGCCCAGGCGCGGGCTTCGGCGAGGCGTCCCGCTTGCAGGAAGACCTCCGTCGCCGCCAACGCCACTTCGCCCGAAGACGACGCCAGGCGGGCCGCCTTGTCCGCCTCCTCGTACTTCTTCAACTGGCACAACATCACGATCCCGGCCCGCACGAAGCCGGCGTTCCCCGGCAACTGCTTGATGCCCCGCAGCACGTCGTTCACCGCCGCGTCCGGTTGTTCGCCTCGCAGGTGAAACTGGGCGAGCGCCTGATACGTCTGCGGCAGTTCGGGATGCGACTTTTCCAACGCCTCGGCGACCGCGATAGCCTCGTCGAGCTTGTTCGCCGCCGCGAGCGCCGCCGCTTTCGTCAGCAGCAATTGCGGCTGGTCCGACGTGAGCTGCAAGCCCTGTTCGATCAGCACCACCGCGTTGTCGGGCTGGTCCCGCATCAGCAGGTTCGCAAACAGCAGCCGCGCTTCGAGGTGCGTCCGGTTGCTCACGAGGAGTTCATCGAGGATGGGCATCGCCTCGTCGGGACGATTCTCGATCGCCAGCAGCTTGGCCTTGACGAACATCGGCCAGACCATCCCCGGGTTGGCCTCGATCACGCGGTCCAGCGTGTTGCGGGCCGACGCGCGCCGCCCCTGCTGCCAGTCCAGGTCGACCTGCGCCATCATCAGCGACGCCTCGCCCGGATACTGCTCGAGCAGTTCGCGCAAGCGATCGGCCGCCGCCGCCGGTCCTTCCTTCTGGGCCAGTTGCAGCACGGCCCGATACAGGAACTGCCCCACCATCGACCGCAAGTTGGTGTACTGCATCGTCTCTTGCAGCGCGTCGATGCTGTGCTCGGTGTCGCCGCGAGCCGACGCCAGGTTCGCCGCCAACAGCGACGTCGCCGCCGACTTCCGCTCCGAACCGGCGAGCACCTCCAGCCCCTCGGCCGCCTCGTCCAGTTCATTGAGCCGCATCGCCGCCATCACGCCGAGCACTTCCCGCGCGTTCCCCAGCGCCTTCTGGTCCAGCCCCTCCACGATCCGCAGCGCCTCTTCCGGGCGATCCGCCCGCAGCAGCGTTTGGGCTTCGAGCAATTGCAACTGCGGCGCTTCGGGGAACTTCTGCTTGATCTCCGCGATCCGCACGAGCGCCTCGTCGAACCGCCGCTGACTGATGATCCACTGACACGCGGCGACCTGAATCGGCAGGCTCTCCGGATGCCGTTCCGCCAGGCTCGACAGCACCCGCTCGGCCGCCGCCGGCTGATTACGGCGGGCCAGCAGCAACGCGTGCAGCCGGGCGAGCTGCAGGTCGTCCGGGAAGCGGCCGCGGGCGGCCTGCACCAGTTCCGCCGCCTCGGCGTGCTTCTGCTTGTTCCACAACCACGAGACCTGCATGGCGATCGCGGCCGACTCGAACCGGCTGCCCTGCAACTCCGCCAGGTGCCGCTCCGCCCCCCGCCCGTCCCCCATCGACAGCCGCGCCTGCGCCTGAAGCAAATGCACGGCCTTGCCGTCCGCGAGATTCATTTCCGCCCAGCGCCGCTCGTGGGGCGTCAGCGTTTTCGGGTCGACGTGCAGCGTGTCCAGAAACGTCAGCGCGCGGTCCCAGCGCTTGAGCGCCATCAGCGTGCGGGCCAGCGAAAACTTCACTGGCAGCGTTTGCCCCAGCCGGGCTTGCGCGTCCGCCAAATGCCGCAGCGACGCGTCGTACCGCCCTTCCAGCATGGCGATGTTCCCCGCCAGCATGTGCCCCCACCCGGCCGACTCCTTGTGCTTCAGCAGTTCGTCGACGTGCTCCTCGGCCGAGCGGAACCGCCCCTGCGCCGCCAGTTGCTGCGCCGCCACCACGCGAAGTTCGAGCACGGCGAGCACCGGAACCTGGCTCTCCTTGGTCAGCGCCGCGATCCCCTTCAACAACGTCGCTTCCGCCTCTTCGGAGCGGCCGAGCGCCTGCGCGATGATCGCCGCCTGCGAGAACGCCGCCGGCCGCGGCGGAACCGACGCCAGCGCCGGTCCCCCCAGCTTCAGGCTCCGCTCGAGCAACGCGACCATCTCGTCTCGAACCGCCCCCGTCGCGGCCGACAGCCGTTGCGACAGGTTCCCGCCGACGGCGAGCGCCTGAAACGCGGCGTCCGCCTCGCGACCGAACGGAACCGGCCGCTCGAGGACCGCCAGCGCCGCCGCCGCCCGCCGGTTCGCCTCGGTGGGATGCCCCGCGTGCTCGACCGAAGCCGCCAACAACCCCTGCAGCGCCAGCAGGTCGGTGTCGTCCAGTTTTTCGTCCGCGCCGCCGGCGACCGCCAGCGTCGTTTCCAGCGCCGCCACGTATTTCTCCGCGTTCTCGGTCACGTACGCCGCCGTCGCCGCGAGCGCCAGCGTCCGCGGTCGCGGCTCGCCCGGCAGCGCCGACAGCCGATCCACCAGCGCATCGACTCGCGAGAAATTCCGCTTGCCGAGTTCCGACCGGGCCGTCAGGTACAGCGCGTCGGCATGGTCCGGCTTCTGCCGCAGAATCTCCTCGGCGACGGGCAATCCCTCTTCCAGCCGATTGCTCCGCAGGTCGGCCGCGAGCAGCAGTTCCGCCGTTTCGAGATCGTCCTTCTTCAGTTCCCACGCCTTCTGCACGTGCTCGAGGGCCGCCGGGTGCCCAGCGTAGGTCACCCGCGGATTGTCCTTCTTCGCCAGCTCGACCTGCGCTTCCGCGAGCGCCAGGTGCGCGTCGCGATGCTCGGGCGCCTTCTGCAACAGCGATTCGAGCGTCAGCCGGGCCGCCTCGTGATCCCCCGCCTTGGCGAACGCTTCCGCCTGCCCCCACATCGTCGCGGGCTGACCGGCCAGCCATCCCTTGAGGCCCAGGTAACCGCCCGCCGCGATGGCGACGATCACCAGAATCAGAATCACCTTTCCGACCGCCCCTCTCCGCGGGTGACCGAAAGCCTTGTTCTCGTTGTGCCGCTGGAATGCCGCCATGACTTTTCCTCGACCTCGATTGACCTGATGGCCCGATGTGGAACGGCCCGAGGGGAAACTCGGGAAGTCGTAACCAGTCTGCGACCCGCCGCGGACCTCACGCAAGAGCGCGCCCCGCCGCGCATCGAAAATTTCGCCGAATCCAGTTGATCGAATGAAATGGCTTCGTGGAAATGCGTGCGGGTGATCCCGCGGGACGCCGCCCGCGGGCTTCACCCTTTCACCCTCGACTCTCAACTCTCGACCCTCACTCCTCCCCCACGTACTTCACCGGTTTCCGCTCGCTGCCGCGCACCGAGCCTTCCGGCAGAATTCGGCGGACCGCCGCGTCGACCTGCTGCACGAACTCGCGGGCCCCGTCCGCATCCCGCGCGGCGGTCTCCGGCGCGAACACCTCGATCGTCACGCTGCCCGTCTTCCGCCGCAGCTTGCGATGCCATTCCTGCGCCGGCGTCAACTCCCGGCCGTCCGTGATCGAAGGCAGCGTGTAGTGCCAGTAGAATACCCACTGCGAATTTCCCGTCCGGCCGAAGCGATACTGCTGCACGGGATGCTCGTCGCCCGGCACCGCGAACGTCTGCCGGACGCTCGGATCTTCCGGCTGGCCCGCCACGGCCATGCAGATTTCCGGATGATGGTCCCGATCCTCCCCCCGCCCGGAATAGACCATCCACAACGTCAGCGACTGCCCCCCCGCGTGAACGTACTTCCGCGACAGACGCTGGTCGCCGATCATCAACGGCTCTTCGATCTCCCGATCTTCCCCCTGCCACGGTCCCAGCTCGAGCGGCATCGTCGCCAGCGGCTGCACGAGCGGAGTGGGAGGCACGTCCTCCACCTCCGCCAGGTGCGCCATCAACTTCCACTGCCCCACGCCGACCCCGGCGAACAGCAGCAGGACGATGGTGGCTCGAATGAGTAGGGAACGCATGGGGGAGTCAGTCGGCAGTCGGCAGTCGGCAGTCGGCAGTCGGCAGTCGGCGTTTGGAAGTCAGTCCTGATTGCTGGATATCGTGTTCTGCGTACTCAGTACCGAGTACTCCGTTCTCTCAACCCTCAACCCTCAACCCTCAACCCTCAACCCTCA